>JAOPZW010000465.1 GCA_025963905.1 Solirubrobacterales bacterium
GCTGGCCATTACCCGAGGGTTCTCGTGACGGACGCTTTCAAATCCGATTTACTGCCGACCCTGTTCATCCCGCACGGCGGTGGTCCCTGTTTCTTCATGGAATGGAATCCGCCGGACACCTGGAAGAAGATGGCGGCGGAGGCGCGGCTCGTCGCCCAGCGCGTGCGCGAGCTCGTCGACGCGGGCGAGTGCGAGGCGCGCGACGTGGCGGTGCTGCTGCGCGCCGTCGCCAACATGGGCCTGTTCGAGCGCGCGCTGGAGCGCGAGGGCCTCGCGACCCTCGCGACGGGGGGGCGTGGCTGGTGGGGGCGCCAGCAGGTGCAGGACCTCACGTCCTACCTCGGCGCTCTCGCCAACCCGCGTGACGAGGGGGCGCTGCTGTCGCTGCTGGCCTCGCCGCTCGTGGGCGTCAGCTCGGACGGCCTCGCGCTCGCGGCGCTGGCGGCGCGCGAGCGCGGCGTCGGCATCTGGGACGCGCTCGAGGACGCGTTCTGCTCGCGGCGCGCCGATCCGGCGCCACTCGCGGCGCAGATGGCCCGCGCCGACGCCGAGTCCCTGACAGCGTTCTGCCCGCGCTTCGAGGCCGAGCGCCGGCGCGCCCCGCGGCTGGGCCTCGACGAGCTGCTCGAGCGCGTCGTGGAGGAGACCGGCTACGACCTGCACGTCCTCGCGCTTCCGGCCGGGCGCAGGCGGTTGGCCAACGTCCACAAGCTCATGCGCCTGGCGGCCGCGTACGAGGCGCGCAACGGCCGCGACGTGCGGGGCTTCATCGACCATGCCGCCGGGGAGTTGGAGGCCGAGGCGGCCGAGCCCGACGCGCCCATCGACCTCGGCGATCAGGACGCCGTGCGCCTGATGACGATCCACGCCGCCAAGGGCCTGGAGTTCGGCGTCGTCGTCGTGGCCGAGCTCGGCCGCCGCGGAAACGACCAGTCCCCGGACCTGCTCGTGCGCGACGGCGACGTCGGCCTGCGGCTGGTGACGGTCGACGGTGCGAGCCACAAGGCGCTGGGGTACGAGCGCATCCGCGAGCGCCGCCGCGACGACGAGGTGGCCGAGGAGCGCCGCGTCATGCACGTGGCCGTGACGCGTGCCGAGGAGCGCCTGATCCTCAGCGGCGCCGCGCCACTGCGCGACAAGTGGCCGCGCACGGGCCACGGCGCCCCACCGCTGTCGTGGATCGGCCCGGAGCTCGTTCCCGGCCTGCCCGCGCTCCTGGATCCCGCCGAGCCCATCATCGAGCGCGTCCGCGGGAGCGCAGGCGGCGCCGTGCGCGTCGTCCTCAACGCGCCCGCGACGGCGGGCACGGTGCTGCGCCTCGGAGCGGAGCCCGTCGCCGCCCGCGCGCCCGCTGCGGAGGCGCAGCTCGCCCTGGACCTCGACGCCGCGGCGCCCGCCCGACCGGCCGAGCCGCTCGCATCGCAGGCGCCTGCCACGCTGAGCTATTCGCGACTGGCCTCCTACTCGTCCTGCCCCTACCGCTTCTACCTCCAGCACGTCCTCGGGCTCCCGGAGCAGCCGGTGCCCGCGGAGCTTGCCGTCGAGGCCGCCGGCATCGACGCCCGCCTGCGCGGCACGCTGGCGCACCTCCTGCTCGAACGGCTGGACTTCGCCCCGGGGGCCGCGGCGCCGACCGCGCCCGAGGTGATCGCCCTCGGGCGCGAGCACGATACGGAGCTCGACACCGAGGCCGTCGACGATCTGCTCGCGCTCGTCGCGGCATTCGCGCAGGGTGAGCTGCGCCGGCGTCTTGCCGCCGCGCGGTGGGTCCGTCGCGAGCACGGGTTCGCGTGCCCGCTCCCGCCGCCCGCCGGCGCGCCCCCCGGAACTCCCGCCACGCTGCTGACCGGGTTCGTCGACGTGATGGCGCGCGAGGCGGACGGCGGTGCGCTCGTCGTCGACTACAAGTCCGACCGCGTGGGCGACGCTCCGCTCGGCGAGCTGGTCGAGCGCTCCTACGCGACCCAGCGGCGCATCTACGCGCTCGCCGCGCTGCGTGAGGGCGCGCGGGCGGTGGAGGTCGCCCACCTGTTCCTCGAGCGACCGGCCGAGCCGGTCGTCGTGCGCTTCGAGCAGGCCGACGTCGGGCGCCTGGAGGCCGAGCTGCGCGAGCACGCCGCCGGCCTGCTGGCCGGCGAGTACCCGGTCGCCCAGACGCCGCACGCGGGGCTGTGCGCCGCGTGCCCGGGTCGCGGCGGCCTGTGCTCGTGGCCGACCGAGCTCACCGACCGGCGGCTTGGCCAGCCGGATCCAGCTCCCGCTCGAGCTCCACGTTGAGCGTCGCCCCGAACAGGAACGCGTTTGCCGAGATGAACAGCCACAGGAGCAGGACGATCGCCGCACCGGCCGCGCCGTAGGCGGCGCCGTAATGCGAGAAGTTGCGGATGTAGATCGCAAAGCCCAGGGACGCGAGCATCCACAGCACGACGCCGACCGTCGCACCGGGCGTGATCCAGCGCAAGGCCGGCGGGCGGATGGCGGGCCCGTAGGCGTAGACGACCGAGTAGACGCCCATCGCCGCCACCACCGCCAGCGGCCACCGGGCGATGCCCCAGACCGACGCGGTGGTGTGGCCGAGCCCGAGCCCGCGGGCGATGTCGTCGACGATCCCGCCGCCCAGGAACACCGCGACGAGGACGACGAGGATCAGCGCCAGGACGACCAGCGTCATGCCGACGTTCTCGAGCTTGCCGCGCACGAACCCGCGCTCGTCGTGTACACCGTGGATGGCGTTCAGCGCCCGGCCGGCTGCCGCGTACGCGCCCGACGCCCCGTTGAGGCCCAGCAGGACGGAGATGCCGAGCGCGGCGCCCAGCGCTCCATGCGAGGCGCGGATCACAGCGGTCAGCGCGTTGCGCAGCGTCGCCGCTGTAGTCGGATCGGCTCCGTGGCGCGTGAGGTAGTCGACGATCTGCGTGACGAGCGACTGCTGGCCGAGGAGGCCCAGCAGCGTCACGGCCACGAGCAGGCCCGGGAACAGGGCCAGCATCGCGTAGTAGGCGAGCGCCGCCGCGCGGTCGACCAGCTCGAGCGCCTGGTAGCGCTTGAAGGCGCGCACCGCTGCGCGAAGCAGCGGCGCGCGATCCTGCGCCGAGGCCCGGCGGGACGCCGCGTCTGCAGACACGTCCCGCCGCGCGGCCTTGGCCTTAGATCCCGCCTCGCCGGCCGTAGCCGTACCCGCCGGTCCCGATGCCACTGACGAGGACGAGGATCGCGGCGATGATGCCGACGATGGCCGGCAGGCCGAGCGCCAGGCAGATCGCGTACACGACCGCGGCCAGCAGGACCGCGATGAGGATGCCGATCATCGTTTGTGCACTCCTTGCTTTGTGTGGGATCTCGCCGCCCGTTTCGGGCGGCTAGCAGGGGCTTCCCGCTGCGTGAAGCGGCTAATCGCGAGCCGAAGTGGCCGCTACGCAGACCGCTTCGGCAGCAGCAGGTGCCCGTCGGCGACGGCCTGGGCCAGCTCGACGACGGGCCTGCTGCTGGCGCGGGCGTGGCTGCGGATGCGCTCGAACGCCTCGCGCTCGTCGATCCCGTGGCGCTCCATCAGGATGCCTTTGGCGCGCTCGATCACCGCCCGGCGCTCGAGCGCCCCCTCGAGGCGCTCCACCTGCTCGGTCAGCTCGCGTGCCTCCTCGGCCCGGCGCAGCGCGACCTCGATCGCGCCCTGGATGGACTCGGCCGTCGGCGTCTGAGCGTAGGCGAAGATCCCGCGCTCGGCGGCCCGCGTGACGAACTCCGGGTGCTCCGACGGCAGCAGCGCGATGACCGGCCCCGTCGCGAACTCGCCGATCTCCTCGATGAGGTCCAACGCGTGCTCGTCGTCCGTGTGCACCACCACGATCGAGACGTCGGGCTCGTCGCGGGCGATCGCAGCCGCCGCCTCGTCCACGCTCACCGCGATCGCCGTCACCTCGTGGCCCAGCTCACGCAGAAGCCGCTCCGTCCTCTCGAGCGCCTGCTCGTCCTCGTCGGCGGCGAGGACTTTCAGCCCGCGCCGCTGTTCGCCGCCGTCCTTGCCCACGATCTCGCCCCCTTTCATCCCGGCCGGTGGCTCCGGCTCCGTCGATATCATCCTATGGGCGACCGGGGCCCGACCCTTGCTCTCGTCGCATCACGCGCCCCAGCGCCCCGGCGCCCTTTTGACGAGGAGTGGCTCGTGACGACCAGCACCAGATCCCAACTTTCGACATCGGGCCGCGTCCTACCGGCGTGGGAATCTCGTTGACGACGGACAAGACAACGCCGGACGAGCCTCCGCGCACGACGGACCGCGCTCAGGAGGACCGGGCGCTCTTCGAGCGCTACCTGGACAGGCGCAACCCCGTCGATCGTGAGGTGCTCGTCGAGCGCTTCCTGCCGCTCGCGCGCCAGCTGGCTCGCCGCTACCAGCGCCCGGAGGAGCCGTTCGACGACCTGATGCAGGTGGCGTCGCTGGGGCTGGTCAAGGCCATCGACCGCTTCGACCTCGAGCGCGAGGTCGCGTTCTCCAGCTACGCCGTTCCCACGATCCTCGGCGAGATCAAGCGCTACTTCCGCGACCGCACATGGTCGGTGCGCGTGCCGCGCGACCTGCAGGAGATGGCGCTGAAGGTCGACCGCGCGGTGAGCCAGCTCGCGCTGGACCTCCACCGCCAGCCGTCGGTCGCCGAGATCGCGCAGGCGGTCGAGTCGACCGAGGAGGAGGTGCTTGAGGCGCTCGAGGCCTCCGGCGCCTACCGGGCCACGTCCCTGGAGACGCCGCGCGGCTCCGAGGACGACGCCGGCGACACCCTCGGCGACACCATCGGGCGCGACGAGGGAGGCTTCGCGCTGGCGGAGCATCGGGCGACGCTCGAGCAGCTGCTGCGCTCGGTGACGCCCCGTGAGCGGGAGGTGCTGCGCCTGCGCTTCGAGCACGACCTCACGCAGGCCGAGATCGGCGAGCGCATCGGCGTCTCGCAGATGCAGGTCTCGCGCATCATCCGCCAGTCGCTGAACCGCCTGCGCACCGTCGCGCGCACCGGCGAGGACCCGGGGTAGGCGCCGAGCCCGGGGACGTCCTCACCGACCCGGCTGCGCGTCGTGTGGTTGCCGGGCGCCGCCTGGGGGGAGCATCGTGGGGCAGTGGTCGACCTCGAGCAGCAGCCAACGCCCTCGCGGCGCACGGACGAGGAGCAGGAGCGCCTCAACCGCCAGATGATCGAGCTGCTCAACGAGCTGCGCGTGGCCATGCCCGGCGTGCAAGTGCTGTTCGGCTTCCTCCTCACCGTGCCGTTCCAGCAGCGCTTCTCCCAGGTCGACCACTTCCAGCGGACCGTCTACGTCGTGAGCCTCATCGCGGCCACGTGCGCCACCGCCCTGTTCATCGCCCCGTCGGCCTACCACCGCATGACCTTCCAGCACCACGAGAAGCCGCACATCATCCGCCTCGGCACCGTGCAGTTCCTCGTCGGCCTCATGGCGCTCGCCATCTCGATGATCGGGGCGGTCGTGCTAGTGCTGGACTTCCTGTTCAAGGCGCCCACCGCGCTCGTGATCGCACTCGTCCTCGGCATGCTCTACATGACGCTGTGGTTCGGCCTGGGTGCCGCGCGGCGGCTGCGCAAGGACGACCCGTGACCGCGCCCGCGGCGATCCTGGACATCGACGGCACGCTCGTCGACTCCAACTACCAGCACGCGCTCGCGTGGTACCGCGCGATGCGCGAGCACGGCCACGTGCTTCCGATCTGGCGCATCCATCGCCACATCGGCATGGGCGGCGACCAGCTGGTCAAGGCGCTGTGCGGAGAGGAGGTCGAGGAGCGCGACGGCGACGCGATCCGAGAGGCCGAGGGCCGTCACTACTTCGCCATGATCGACGAGGTCGAGCCCCTGGAGGGCGCCCGCGACCTGATCGCCGATCTCAAGGAGTCCGGGCACCGTGTCGTCCTCGCGAGCTCCGCCAAGCCCGAGGAGGTCGACCACTACCTCGACCTGCTCGACGCCCGCGACCTCACCGACGACTGGACCAGCGCCGGCGACGTGGAGCAGACGAAGCCCGCGCCGGACCTCGTGCAGACGGCGATCGAGAAGATCGGCGGGGGTCCGGCGGTGATGGTGGGCGACTCCACCTGGGACTGCGAGGCCGCGCGCCGCGCCGGGGTCCCGACCATCGCGGTGCTCACCGGCGGCTTCTCCGAGGCGGAGCTCCGCAGCGCCGGGGCCGTGGCCGTGTTCGGGTCGATCGTCGAGCTGCGCGAGCGCTTGGGCGACACACCGCTGGGGTAAGGCCGGGCGAAACAGACCCTCAGGAAGGGATCAGCACATGGGCATCATGGACAAGATCAGCGGCCGCGCCAAGAAGGCCGCGGGCGACGTCACCGGCGACGCGTCGCTGCGCCGCGAGGGCCGCCGCGAGGAGCGCAAGGGCGAGGCGAAGGACGAGCTCGCCAATGCGCAGGAGCGCGCCGGCGCGAAGGCCGACGAGGTCGCCGACCTGGAGCGCAAGACGTCCTGATGGAGGTTCCGCAGCCGGGCGAGGCCCCGACGCCCGTCGTCCCCGAGCCCTCGGTCGTGCCCAACCCGGAGCCGGCGCCCGCGCCGGGCCCGCCGGGTGGGCCCGACCCCGGCCCGACGGTGCCCGAGCCCGTGCCGCCGGACGCGCCGCCGCCGGTCGAGGATCCCGATGTCCCGCAGCCCGATCCGCAGCGCGACGAGCCGATCGAGCCGCCGGTCGTCGATCCGGAAGAGGCGCCGCGCGAGGATCCCGAGCCCTGAGGCCTGAGTGGACTCAGGCCAGGCCTTCGGCCTCGTACTCGCGCAGGTAGCCCTCGAACAGGCGGCGGTGGCTCTCCTCGTCGTGGAGGATGCCGATCATGACGTCGTTCGTGACCGGGTCGATGCCGTCGGTGGCCTCGATGATCGCGTTGTAGTGCTCGATCGCCTTGGTCTCGGCCTCGATGACGCCCTTGATGACGTGCACCGTGTCGGTCTGATGATCGGGCGGCTGCAGGTAGGTCTGCTCGGCGTTGAACTCCTGCGAGCCCGGCACGACGCCGTACAGCTCCTTGATGCGGTGGGCGAACTGCTGGGCGTGGCCGAGCTCCTCCTGGACGTCGGCGCTGAGCGACTCGACGATCTCCTGCGCGCGGACCCCGTCCGGATTGATCGAGTTGGCGACGTAGCTCATCACCGTCTCCATCTCCATCCAGTAGGCCTTCTTCAGCATCCGGATGATCTGGGTGCGTTGTTCGGTCCTGTCCTCGGCGAGGATGCCCTGGGATGCGTTGCGGGTGGCCATGATGCTCCTCGGATCGGTGGTGCGCCCCCGAGTACTCCGCTACCCCTCACGAACGACTACGGAACGCACCTCGGTAGGCCGTCGGCGTGGTCGCCGCCTGGCGGCGCAGGTGCTGGCGCAGCGAGGCGGCGCTGCCGAAGCCGCTGCGCGCGGCGACGTCCTCGACGGGCAGGGCCGTCGACTCGAGCAGCCGCCGGGCCTCGAGCACGCGCTGGCTGATGAGCCACTGCAGCGGGCTCATGCCCGTCTCGGCGCGGAAGATCCGCGCGAAGCTGCGCTCGGCGTAGCCGGCGTGGCTCGCCAGGCGGGCCACGGTCAGCGGCTCGTGCAGGCGCTCGAGCATCCATTCGCGTGTGGCGGAGAGCCCGCTCCCGGCCGCCGCCGGCACCGGCCGCTGCGCGAACTGCGCCTGTCCGCCGTCGCGGTGGGGCGCTACGACGATGCGCCGGGCGATCGCGTTGGCGACGTCGGCCCCGTGGTCGCAGCGCACGATGTGGAGGCACAGGTCGATGCCGGCGGCCACGCCCGCCGAGGTCAGCACGTCGCCGTCGTCGACGTAGAGGACGTCGGGGTCCACCTCCACGGCCGGGTACCGGCGCGCGAGCAGCGCCGCGTACTGCCAGTGCGTGGTCGCGCGGCGCCCGGCCAGCAGCTCGGCCGCCGCGAGCACGAAGGCGCCGGTGCAGATCGACACGATGCGCGCGCCTCGTCCGTGGGCGGCGCGCAGCGCCTCCAGCACCTCCGCCGGCGCCGCGTCCTCGGTGTCGTCGACGCCCGGGACGATGACGGTGTCGGCATCGGTGAGCGCCTCGAGCCCGTGGTCGACGAGCAGCGAGAAGCCCGTCGACGTGCGCACCGCTCCCGGAGCCGCCGCGCAGACCGCGAACGCGTAGCGCCGCTCCCCGAGGTCCCGGGCGGGCGAGCCGAAGACCTGCGCGGCGATCGCCAGATCGAACGCGACCACGTCGGCGACCGCGAGGACCACGACCCGGTGCATGGCCGGAATCTTACGGACGATGGCATTCCTGCCACTGGCGACCGGGCGGGCTGGCCGCCACGATGGCGGCATGCAAGCCGAAGTGGTGCTCTACGACGGATTCGACGAGCTCGACGCCCTGGCCCCGTGGGAGGTGCTCGACGGGGTCGCCAAGGCCGTCGGCGACCTCGACATCGCCCTCGTCTCGCTCGACGGCGCCGCGCCGATCACCGCCTCGCACGGCACCGTCGTGCACCCGCATCGGGCGCTGTCCGAGCGCCCCGGCCTGCTCATCGTCCCCGGCGGCGGGTGGGTCGACGCCGGCGCGGAGGGGGCCCGCGTCCAGGTCGAGCGCGGCGACCTGCCGCGCGCGATCGCCGCGCGCCACGCGGGCGGGACGCTCGTGGCGTCGGTCTGCACCGGCGCCATGCTCCTCGCCGCCGCGGGCCTCCTCGAAGGACGCCCGGCGATCACGCACCACTCGGCGATCGACGACCTGCGGGTCGCCGGGGCGCGGGTGGTCCGATCCCGCGTCGTCGACGACGGCGACATCGTGACCGCCGGCGGCGTCACCTCGGGGCTCGACCTGATCCTGTGGCTCGTCGAGCGGCTCTTCGGCGCGCCCCTCGCCGCGGCGGCCGAGCGCGAACTGGAGTACGAGCGCCGCGGGGTGGTCTGGCGCGCGGCCACGCAGAGGACGCCCACGCCGGTCGCATGACCCGCGCCGTCGCCGGTAACACCCTCAAGGCGATCGAGGAGTTCGCGGAGGGCAGGCACGAGGGCATGGCCCAGCCCGCGCGCTCGGGCGCCGCTCGGTAGGGCATCCCGCCGCGGTCCCGCAAGATCCCGTGCGCGGCTGCGTGCCGCGCATCGGGATCGGGGATCATGTGGGAATGGCCCGTTCCATCTGGACCGGCGCGATCAGCTTCGGGCTGGTCACCGTGCCGGTCAAGCTCTACAGCGCGACCAACCGCAAGACCGTGCGCTTCCATCAGCTGCACGGGACGACCGGCGTGCGCATCCAGCAGAAGCGGGTCGATCCCCAGACCGGCGAAGAGGTCCCCTACGAGGAGATCGTCAAGGGCTACGAGATCGCGCCGGACCAGTACGTCGTGGTGACGCCGGACGAGCTCGACGCGCTGGACCCCAAGAAGACCAAGACCATCGAGATCGAGGACTTCGTCGATCTCGACCAGATCGACCCGATCTTCTACGACCACCCCTACTACCTCGCGCCCGGGCCGGGCGGGGCCAAGCCCTACCGCCTGCTGCTCGAGGCGATGCGCGAGACCAACCGCGTCGCGATCGCCAAGGTCGTCATCCGGTCCAAGGAGCAGCTCGTGGCGGTCCGCCCGATGGGGGACGTCCTGGGCATGGCGACGATGCTCTTCGCCGACGAGGTGGTGGACGCCGACGGCATCGACGAGGTCCCCAGTGGCGATGACGTGAAGACGAGCCCGCGCGAGCTGGACATCGCCAAGCAACTCGTAGAGTCGCTCGCCGGTGACTTCGATCCCGGCAAGTACCGCGACACCTACCGCGACGAGGTCATGGCGCTCATCGAGCGCAAGGCCGCCGGCGAGGAGATCGCAGTCCAGCCGGCCGGCGAGGAGGTCAGCGCCCCGGTGCCCGACCTCATGAGCGCGCTCAAGGCAAGCCTCGACGCCGTCCGCGAGCGGGACGGGGCCGCCAACGGCTCGGACGGCGCGAAGAAGGCGCCGGCCCGGAAGGCTCCCGCCAAGAAGCCGGCGGCGAAGCGCGCTCCGGCGAAGAAGCCGCGGGCCAGCACGAAGAAGTAGCGCGGCCCGGTTTCCGGGTAGGACCGGCCCTCCGTGGCCACCGCTTCCCGCACCCCCCGCCTGCGCCGCGCCGACTGCACCGGCCCGGGCATCCGCCGGCTGCGCCACGGCAGGGGCTTCCGCTACGTGGACGCCGACGGCGGGCGCGTGACCGAGGACGAGGTGCTCATGCGGATCCACGAGCTCGTGATCCCGCCGGCTTGGCGGGAGGTGTGGATCTGCTCCGATCCGGGGGGCCACATCCAGGCCACCGGAGTCGACCAGGCCGGGCGCAAGCAGTACCTCTACCACCCGCGCTGGCGCGAGCGCCGCGATCAGGCGAAGTTCGACGACATGGTCCGCTTCGCCCGAGCCCTTCCGGCCCTGCGCGAGCGCGTTGACGCCGCCCTCGAATCGGGCGACCTGGGGCGCGAGCACGTCCTCGCGCTCGCGACGCGCCTGCTCGACCGCGGCTTCTTCCGGATCGGCAGCGAGGACTACGCCGTGCGCAACGAGACCTATGGGCTGGCGACGATGAAGAAGCGCCACGTGCGCCTCAACGGCGGCGTGCTGCTGTTCGACTACCCCGCCAAGCACGGCAAGCGCCGCCTGCAGGCGGTCGTCGATCCCGTGATCGCCGACTGCGTCGCGGTCCTCAAGCGCCGGCGCGGCGGCGGCGACGAGCTGCTGGCCTACAAGCGCGGCGCGCGCTGGGTCGACGTCAAGTCGGCCGACATCAACGACTTCCTCAAGGAGGCCACCGGCCTCGAGATCTCAGCCAAGGACTTCCGCACGTGGGGAGCGACGGTCCTCGCGGCGGTGGGCCTCGCGGTCTCCGGTCAGGCGTCAGCCACGAAGACCGGCCGGAAGCGGGCGATCACGCGGGCCGTGAAGGAGGTTGCCCACTACCTGGGCAACACGCCGGCCGTCGCCCGCGCCTCCTACATCGACCCGCGCGTCTTCGACCGCTTCCGCGAGGGGCGGGCGATCGACTCGGCGCTGGTGGCCGCGGCAGGCGACGCAGCGGAGGGGACGGCGATCCAGGGCCCCGTCGAGGAGGCCGTGCTGGACCTCCTGGACTGACCGCCCGATGGCGACCGCTACGTGGTCGCCTGGTCGGTGTCCAGCGCCTCGACGGCCTCTTCGCGGGTCGGCCGGATCGTGAAGATCTGGTCCAGGCCCGTGATCTCGAACGTCTTGGCGATGTTCTGATCGGTGTTGACGATCGTCAGCACGCCGTCGCGGGAGCGCAGGCGCTTGACGGCGCCGATCAGGACGCCCAGGGCGGTCGAGTCGAGGAACGTCGTCGCGCTGAGGTCGACGACGATCCGCGTGTGTCCGGACTCGAGGGCCTCGCCGATGGCGGCCTTGAGCTCCGGCGCGGTGAACAGATCGATCTCGCCGCCGACGGCGACGACGTGGCGCTGATCGTCCAGCGCCTCCTGGTTGAGCGTGAACTCGGGTGGCATCGTTCTCCTAGCTTGACGGACCAGGCGGCGGGACGTCATCTCGCGGCGCGCTTCCCATGCGCGCCGGTGCGTCCGACCACCTCCCTGCGTGCCGGCCGGCGGCGATCATGCGGCGAACCGCAGTCGCAGGATCAGCTCATCGCCGTCGCCGTCTCTCGCCGCGCCGGCGTGGACCTCGTCGGCGACGCGCTCGAAGACGTTGCCGACCCCGGGCAGCTCTGCATCGCGCAGCAGCGCGCGCGCGCCGTCGGGGTTGAGCGAGCCGACGCGCAGCTCGAGCCCGTCCTCGCCCGCGCGCACGAGGACACGGACGTGCGAGTCGTTCGTGTGGGCGGGAGCGTGGGCGGCGACCGCGTCGGTCAGCAGCAGCGCGTCGTCCAGCCTGTCGATCGGGCACTGGGCGCGGGCGGCGAGCATCCCGACGACGCGGCCAAGGACGGCCCCGACGAGTGGCCCGCTGCGGACGCGGACGTCGGTTGCGTTGGGCGCCAGGGCGCTCACGCGTGCACCGAGTCGTCGGCGCCGGCGGCGACGCCATTGAGGTTGAACGTCATGCGGACCTCGGTCTGGTCCGTCGGGCCGGTGCCCAGCTCCAGCGACTCGGCCAGCGTGGCGATCAGCGGGAGCCCGAGCCCGAGGCCGGGGCTGTCTGGACGCGGGCTGATGCCGCGGCCGTCGTCGGCCACCACCACCGTCAGCACCCGCTCGTCGATGCGTGCGCGGACGGCGAGGGGACCTTCGCCGCCGGGATAGGCGTGGACGACGACGTTCGTGCACGCCTCGGTGACCGCGAGCTTGATGTCCGACAGGGTCTGATCGGGCACCCCGAGCACGTCGCCCAGGCCGCCGAAGGCGTGGCGCACGACCGCAACGTTCTCCGCACGGGCGGGAAGGGTGAGCTCGAGGTCGTCTGCCTGGTCGTCCAAGTTCCGGTACTGCATCACACCGCTGGCCCGGCGGATGCCAGGCTCGTCACGACTAGTGCCCATCAACCGACGCCTTTACTCATGGAATTCGCCCTCATGGTCTGACGCACAGCTGGTGCGCCCCGTCCGGGTGACCCCCGCCGGGCGAGCCGCGCCCCGCAGCATACGGCCTACGCGGCAGGGTCGGCCGCCGCCGCCGGGTCCGCTAATCTTCCCCGCTCGCTCCGGTTGCCCGCGCTGCCTACGGGGACTTTCATAATGACGAGCATGATCCAGCCACCACAGGCCGATGGTCTCTACGACCCCCGGTTCGAACACGACGCCTGCGGCGTCGCCATGGTGGCGCGGCTGGACAACCAGCCCACGCACACGGTCGTCGCTCGCGCGCTGGAGGCGCTGGACAACCTCGAGCACCGCGGCGCCGAGGGCGCCGACACGACGACCGGCGACGGCGCCGGGATCCTCGTGCAGCTGCCCGACGCGTTCTTCCGCAGGGTCGTGGACTTCGAGCTGCCCGAGGCCGGGCGCTACGGCGTCGCGATGTGCTTCCTGCCGCAGGATCCGGGCGTGCGCCTCAAGCTCGAGCAGCTGCTCGAGCTCAACGTGCGCGTCGAGGGCCAGCGCGTGCTGGGGTGGCGCGACGTCCCGGTGGATCCCGGGCACGTCGGCATCACGGCCAACGCGTCGCGCCCCTACGTCAAGCAGCTGTTCGTCGGGGCCGGCCCGGGCTTCGAGGAGGATCAGGACGCGTTCGAGCGCAAGCTGTACGTCATCCGGCGCATCGTCGAGCTCGCTGCGGGCCCGGACTTCTACGCCGCGAGCTTCTCGTCGCGTACGTGCGTCTACAAGGGGATGCTGATCAGCTACCAGCTGCGCCGCTTCTACCCCGACCTCCAGGACGAGCGCTTCGCCAGCGGGATGGCGCTGGTGCACTCGCGCTTCTCGACGAACACGTTCCCCAGCTGGGACCTCGCCCACCCGTACCGCGTCATCGCCCACAACGGCGAGATCAACACGCTCATGGGCAACGTCAACTGGATGCGCGCGCGGGAGAGCCAGCTCGCCAGCGAGCTCTTCGGGCTGGACCTCCAGAAGGTCATGCCGATCGTGCGCCCCGGCGGCTCGGACTCGGCGACGCTCGACAATGTGCTCGAGCTGCTCATGCTCGCGGGGCGCTCGCTGCCCCACGCGATGATGATGATGATCCCGGAGGCCTACCAGGACCGGGACGACCTCTCCGACGAGCTCAAGGGGTTCTACGCCTACCACTCCTGCCTGATGGAGCCGTGGGACGGCCCCGCGGGCGTGTGCTTCACCAACGGCCGCGTGGTCGGCGCGACGCTCGACCGCAACGGCCTCCGCCCCGGGCGCTGGGCCGAGACGAAGGACGGCTACGTCATCCTCGGCTCGGAGACGGGGATGCTCGCCATCGAGCCGGACAACGTCGTGCGCCTCGGCCGCCTGGCGCCCGGCAAGCTCTTCCTCGTCGACCTCGAGCAGGGCCGCATCGTCGACGACGAGGAGGTCAAGCGCGCGGTCTCCACCCGCCAGCCCTACGGCGAGTGGTACGAGAGCAACGTCGTGCACTTCAACGACCTCGAGCCGGCGCACGTGACGATGACGGGCGTCCTGCCCACGCAGGCGCGCCAGCTGGCCTTCGGCTACACCCAGGAGGACCTGCGCGTGCTCATGGCGCCGATGGCCAAGGCGGGCGAGGAGCCGATCGGATCGATGGGGAACGACGCCTCGCTGGCGGTGCTCTCCGACCAGCGCCCGCCGCTGTTCTCCTACTTCAAGCAGCTCTTCGCGCAGGTCACCAACCCGCCGATCGACCCCATCCGCGAAGCCGTCGTGATGTCGCTGGGGACCGGCGTCGGCGCCGAGGGCAACCTGCTGGACGAGACGCCCGAGCACGCCCACCAGCTGGTCATGGACCAGCCGATCCTGCGCAACATCGAGCTCGAGACGCTGCGCCACGTCTCGACCGAGGTCTTCCGGTCGCACACGATCGACATCACGTGGCCCATCGCCGAGGGTTCCGACGGGCTGAGCAAGCGCCTGGCCGACGCGTGCGACGAGGCCCACGACGCGATCGCCGCGGGCCGCAACATCCTCATCCTGTCGGACCGCCGCGTGGGCCGTGAGCGTGCCCCGATCCCGTCGCTGCTGGCGGTCGCCGCGGTCCATCACCACCTCGTGCGCGAGGGCACGCGCCTGCGCGCCGGCCTGGTGCTCGAGTCCGGCGAGCCGCGGGAAGTCCACCACTTCGCGTCGCTCATCGGCTTCGGCGCCAGCGCGATCAACCCCTACCTGATGCTCGACTCGGTCGACGAGCTCGTCGCCGAGGGCCGGATCCCCGGCGAGACCGACATCGACGCCGCCGAGCGCAAGATCGTCAAGGCGCTGGGCAAGGGCCTGCTCAAGACGATCTCCAAGATGGGGATCTCGACGATCCAGTCCTACAACGGGGCGCAGATCTTCGAGGCCGTCGGGCTGGAGCAGGCGCTCGTGGACCGCCACTTCACCGGCACCGCTTCGCGCATCGGCGGCATCGGCATCGACGTCCTGGCGCGGGAGGCGCTCGACCGCCACGCGCGCGCCTGGCCCGGCGGCCACGACGGCTTATTGCCGGTCGGCGGCGTGTACGCCTGGCGCCGGGACGGCGAGCATCACATGTGGAACCCCGAGACCATCGCGCTGCTGCAGCACGCGGTGCGCGCCAACGGCGGTCCCGACGGGGCCACGGCGCAGCAGAAGTACGACGAGTACGCCGCGATGGTCAACGACGACGCCGCCCGCAAGGCGACGCTGCGCGGCCTGCTCAAGTTCCGCGCCGGCCTCGACCCGGTCCCGCTCGACGAGGTCGAGCCGGCCAAGGAGATCGTCAAGCGGTTCGCGACCGGCGCGATGTCGCTGGGCTCGATCTCCACCGAGGCCCACGAGACGATGGCCGTGGCGATGAACCGCCTGGGCGGCAAGTCGAACACGGGCGAGGGCGGGGAGGACCCGCGGCGCTTCACGCCCGACGCCAACGGCGACAGCCGGCGATCGGCCATCAAGCAGGTCGCCGCCGGGCGCTTCGGCGTGACGATCCACTACCTCGTCAACGCCGACCAGCTGCAGATCAAGATGGCCCAGGGCGCCAAGCCGGGCGAGGGCGGCCAGCTGCCCGGGCACAAGGTCGACAAGTACATCGCCTGGGTGCGCCACACGACCCCGGGCGTGGCCCTGATCTCTCCGCCCCCGCATCACGACATCTACTCGATCGAGGACCTCAAGCAGCTCATCTACGACCTGCGCTGCGCCAATCCCGGCGCGCAGGTCAGCGTGAAGCTCGTGTCCGAGGTGGGGGTCGGAACCGTCGCCGCCGGCGTGGCCAAGGCCAACGCCGATCACGTGCTGATCTCCGGCCACGACGGCGGCACCGGCGCCTCGCCGCTGAGCTCGATCCAGGCGGCGGGCGTCCCGTGGGAGATCGGCCTGGCCGAGACCCAGCAGACCCTGCTCAAGAACGACCTGCGCTCGCGGATCATCGTCCAGACCGACGGCCAGCTGAAGACCGGCCGCGACGTGGCCATCGCCGCGATGCTCGGCGCCGACGAGTACGGCTTCTCGACCGCCCCGCTGATCGCGACGGGCTGCATCATGATGCGCGCCTGCCACCTCAACACGTGCCCGGTGGGCATCGCGACCCAGGACCCCGAGCTGCGCAAGCGCTTCCAGGGCCAGCCCGAGCACATCGTCAACTTCTTCTTCTTCGTCGCCGAGGAGCTGCGGGGCATCATGGCCTCGCTCGGGATCCGCACGGTCGACGAGCTGATCGGCCGCAGCGACCTGCTGGAGGCCGACCACGCGATCGACCACTGGAAGGCGCGCGGGGTGGACCTCACCCACGTCCTGCACCGCCCCGCACTGCCCGAGGGCGCCTCGCTGCGGCGCCTGCACCCACCGCCGCCCGTGCTCGAGGACGCGCTGGACTGGCAGCTCATCGACCGCGCCGAGGCGGCGATCGAGCGCGGTGAGCCCGTCGAGATCGAGACCCCGGTGCGCAACGTCAACCGCTGCGTCGGCGGGCTGCTCTCGAGCCGCATCGCCGAGCGCCACGGCGCCGACGGCCTGCCGGAGGACACCATCCGCGTCGAGCTGCACGGCTCGGCCGGGCAGAGCTTCGGCGGCTGGCTGGCGCCCGGCGTCAGCTTCACCCTGCACGGCGACGCCAACGACTACACGGGCAAGGGGCTGTCCGGCGGCCTCGTGGCGGTCATGCCGCCCGCCGGCGTGTCGTTCGAGGCGCAGGAGAACGTCATCGTCGGCAACACCGTGCTCTACGGCGCCACGAGCGGCCGCGCCTTCTTCCGCGGCCTGGCCGGCGAGCGCTTCGCGGTGCGCAACTCAGGCGCCAGCGCCGTCGTCGAGGGCGTCGGCGACCACGGATGCGAGTACATGACCGGCGGGCGCGTCGTCGTCCTGGGCCCCACCGGGCGCAACTTCGCGGCGGGCATGAGCGGCGGGCTGGCCTTCGTGCTCGACGAGGACGGCGACTTCCGACGCCGCGTCAACCCGACGATGCTCGACCAGCTCGAGGCGCTCGACGAGGCCGACGCGATCGAGCTTCGCGACCTGGTGGCCGAGCACGCCCGGCGCACCGGCTCCCCGGTCGCCCAGCGCGTCCTCGACGAGTGGGACGCGCTGGTGGGCAGCTTCGTGAAGGTCTTCCCGGCCGACTACAAGCGCGTCCTGGCCGAGCTGGCGGCCCAGGAGGAGGCGGCCGGCGGCGACGCCCGCTTCGAGGACGCCGCGTCGACCGGCGGAGAGGGCTTCGTGAGCGAGGAGACGGAGGAGGTCGTCGCCGATGGGTGAGCTCGGGGCGTTCCTCAAGATCCACCGCGTCGGCGTCCCCTACCGGGATCCCGCCGAGCGCATCGCGCAGGACGCCTACCGGGAGTTCATCGTCCCGCGCTCCGACGAGGAGCTCGGCGCCCAGGGCGCGCGCTGCATGGAGTGCGGCGTGCCGTTCTGCCACAACGGGTGTCCGCTGGGCAACCTCATCCCCGACTGGAACGACCTCGTCTACCGCGGGCGCTGGCAGGACGCGATCCAGCAGCTGCATGCCACGAACAACTTCCCCGAGTTCACCGGGCGGCTGTGCCCGGCACCGTGCGAGGCGGCCTGCGTCCTTGAGATCCGCGAGGGCGACGCGGTGTCGATCAAGCAGATCGAGAACTCGATCATCGACCGCGCCTGGGCCGAGGGCTGGGTCGCGCCGCAACCGCCGGCGAGCGAGACCGGCTTCGCCGTCGCGGTCGTCGGCTCGGGCCCCGCGGGCATGGCCGCCGCACAGCAGCTACGCCGCACTGGCCATCGCGTCGTGCTGTTCGAGCGCGACGAGGCGGCCGGCGGCCTCGTGCGCTTCGGCGTCCCGGACTTCAAGATCGAGAAGCGCGTCGTCGAGCGCCGGGTGCAGCAGCTCGTCGCCGAGGGCGTGGAGCTGCGCTGCGGGGTGGACGTCGGCGTGGACGTCACGGCCGAAGAGCTGCGCGAGGAGTTCGACGCCGTCGTCCTGGCGATCGGCTCGCGCGTGCCGCGCGACCTCCCGGTCCCCGGGCGCGAGCTCGACGGTGTGCACTTCGCGATGGACTACCTCTACCAGCGCAACCGCTGGGTCGCGGCCCAGCACGGCCCCGAGCCGCTGGCGCCGGTGCCCGACCTTCCGGCGATCACCGCCAGGGACAAGCACGTCATCGTGATCGGTGGCGGCGACACCGGCGCCGACTGCGTGGGCAACTCGATCCGCGAGGGCGCGCGCTCGGTGACGCAGCTCGAGCTGCTGCCCGAGCCGCCGGCCAGCCGGCCCGACGAGCGCACCCCGTGGCCGCTGTGGCCCCAGAAGTTCCGCCTCAGCTATGCGATGGAGGAGGCGCGGGAGGTCGGCCGGGGCGAGCAGGACTACTCGATCGTGACCACCCACCTCGAGGGCGAGGACGGCAGCGTGCGGCGCCTGCACCATGCGCGCGCCGAGGCCGCGCCGCCGTTCGGGCCCGTCGCGGGGACCGAGGGAAGCATGGAGGCCGACCTCGTGCTGCTGGCCATGGGGTTCGTGCATCCCGAGCACGAGGGCCTCGTCGAGGACCTCGGCGTCGACCGCGACCGGCGCGGCAACATCAAGGCCGGGACCTACGAGAGCTCGGTCGAAGGCGTCTTCGCCGCGGGGGATGCCCGGCGCGGGCAGTCGCTCATCGTGTGGGCGATCAACGAGGGCCGCCAGTGCGCCCGCATGGTCGACCGCTACCTGGAGGGCCTGCGCTTCCGCGAGCCGATCCACGCGGGCAACGTCGAGCCGGCCGACGAGGGCCCCGAAGGGCCCCCGGCACACGTCTCCGGCGGGCTCACCGCCGGCGACCGCGCGGCCTGACGGGTCGGTACCGGCCCGGTCAGCGCCTCCGCCGGCGCTTCGGCGCGCGTCCGGGACCCGCCGGATAGCGCACGCGGTCGTCGGCGCTCATCTGGCGGATGTGCAGCGACCCGTTGGCGATCTGGCGTTCGACCTCGGCCAGCGCCTCGACGCGCTTGACGGATTGGAGCTCTCTCATGGTCGGCCTCATCAGGCCACCAGGGCGAAGGCGGTCGCTTGCTCGCAGCAGGGCGCGGCCATGCTCGGAGCGGCGCGCGCGGGGGAGTCGAACCGGACGGGACGGTCCGGCTCGGGCGCGCCCGCAGGACCGGCGAGCAGCGGCAGGAGGGCACGGACGACCGTCGGGCAGAACTGCATGCCGCTGCCCCGGAAGAGCTCGTGGCGGGCGGTCTCGGGAGGGAGCCCCGGGCGGTAGGGGCGGTCGCTGGTCATCGCCTGGTACGCGTCGACCGCGAGCACGATCCGGCTCCCCATTGGGATCTCGGTTCCGCTGAGCCCGTCCGGGTACCCGCTCCCGTCGAAGCGCTCGTGCTCGGCGCGCACGGCCGGGGCGAGGTGGGCGAGGGCGGGCATCGACTGCAGGATCCCCGACGCGATCACGGGGTGCTCGCGCATGACCTCCCACTCATCTGCGCTGAGCGGTCCCGGCTTGCCCAGGATGGCGTCGGGGATGCCGACCTTGCCGATGTCGTGCAGGAGCGCGACCTGCCGGATGTCGTCGATCTCGCTCTCGGAGAGGCCGATCCGCCGCGCGCAGGCCACGGCGAGGTCGACGACCGCCAGCGAGTGCTCGCCGGTGTAGCCGTCGCGGGCGCTCAGCATCGCCAGCAGCGCGTGGAGCCCCTGCGCCTCCGCGCGCTGGTCCGCGCTCTTCGCCGCGCCCAGTTGTTGCTCCAAAGCGTCGGCGATGAAGCGCGCGAGCAGCCTCAGCAGGCGCACATCGCCCGCGCCGACGCCGGTGACGCGATGGGACGCGCAGCACAGCGACCCGTAGCGCGTCCCGTCGGCCAGCTCGATCGGCACGCCGACCCAGGAGCCGACCCGGGCCGCGGCCGTGATCGGCATGCGGCCGAGGATCTCGTGACCGGCCGCGTCCAGGATCGCGTTGGGGATCTCGCCGTCCAGCATCAGCCGGCAGTAGCTGGCCTCGAGCGGGATCGACGCCCTGCGCTGGACGCCGAACGATGCCGCGTCACCGTCGACGGCCACGAAGAGCTGGACGTCGTCGGTGAGCACCGAGACGTAGGCCAGGTCCAGGTCGAGCATCTCTCGCGCGGACGCCAGGAGGCGCTGCACGGTGTGCTCGACGGAGCGGAGTGTGGGGACGGAGATGGCCACGAGTCCAAGCATACTCATGGTCCCTAATCCGATAGCGGATAATCCGAAATTCCGTCGAATACCCGCGTAGGACCCCTGATCCGACAGCTACAATTCTCCACGATGCCGATGCGCGCGACAACGATCCGGTTCAGCGAGGACCTGTGGGCGACCTTGGAGAGCGAGGCCGCGCGGGAGGGCGTCAGCGTGGCCCAGCTCGTGCGCGACGCCGCGCTCATCCGCCTCGGCGTGCTCGCCGGCCGCCGCGGCGACCCCGACGCCCAGCTCACGATCGAGCAGCTGGCCGAGCGCGGGCGCCGCCGCCGCGCCGTTCAAGCCGCCGACGACGACGGGCGGCTCGCCGCGCTGCGCGCCACCGGCCTGCTCGACACGCCGCCCGAGGAGGCGTTCGACCGCCTCGCCAACCTCGCCCGCCGCGTGGTCAACGCCCCTGGGGCCCTGATCTCCCTCCTCAACGGCGACAGCGAGTTCCTCAAGAGCAGCGTCGGGCTGCCCGAGCCCTGGGCATCGAGCCGTCGCCTCCCGCTCTCGCACTCCTTCGCCCGGTACCCGGTCGCCGACCTCCAGCCGCTCATCGTCACCGATGCCCGCGAGCACCCGGGCCTGCGCGGCCACGCCGCCATCGAGGACATGGGGGTCGTCGCCTACGTGGGCATCCCGCTGGTCACCGCAGACGACCGCGCGCTCGGGGCGCTCTCCGTCTTCGACAGCCATCCGCGTGTCTGGACGGCCGACCAGGTCGATCTCCTGCGCGACATCGCCGGGTCGGTGATGACCGAGATCGAGCTGCGCACGGCTGCGGCGACCCGGCCGCAGCCGTGAGTGGCGTGGAATGCGTCCTCAGCGGTGGCCGTCGAACGAGATGACCTGCTGGATCCCGCTCGGGCGGTTGGTGTAGCGCATCGTGTAGGACAGCAGCCCGGGCACGAACGAGAGGCGCTCACGGGTGGCGTCGGCCCGCCAGGCCGCCGGGTCGGGGCCCTGGGCGGCCTCCAGCTCGGCGCCGGCCTGGTCGATCGCGTCCCAGACCGCGGCGCGGCAGGCCGCGAGGTCGCCGCCGCCGCAGTAGCGCGTGCTGAACGGTGCCTTCACGTGGTCGCCGAGCTGCATGCGCAGGTCCTTGTAGACGTAGGACTGCCAGCCGCCGAACTGGCCCCCGGGCGGCAGGTCGAAGCGGCTCACCAGGCTCGCCAGCTCGTCGAGCTGGGGGCCGAGGACCGGCTTCATCACCGCGTCGGCGATCCGTGGCCAGGCCGCGTCCATGATGGCCGCTCCGGGGTCGTCGATCTTGCCGTCGAGGTTGCGATCGAGGCGACTGGAGCCCGCGGCGGTCCACGCCTGCAGCAGCTGGACCATCCTGGCGTCGCGAGCGTTCGGCGCGCCGCTGGACAGCAGCTGCGCCAGGACGGGGGTGACCTCCACCGAGCGTACGTCCTGCGTGGCGGCCGCGTTCATCGCGCCTGTCACCGTGGCGAGCGTCTGCTTGGCGTGCTTCGCCAGGCCGCGGTTGAGCAGGTCCACGCGGGTGATCGCGCCGTAGCCCCACTCGTCGTCGGCGGCCTGCAGGCCGGCGGCGGCCTTGTTGTTCCAGTTGACGATCTGCCCGCTCTTGGGGTCGATCTGGTGGGGGTGCTTGCTCGCCGGGAGGAAGCCCTTCCACTCGTGTGCGCCGTCGCCGTTGGTCGGCAGCCCGGGGTCGACGTCGCCGGCGCGCAGCGGCAGCAGCCCCGTGGTCACCTCGGCGATGTGGCGGTCGTCGGCGTAGAACGCGTTGAAGGTCTGCGGCGTCTGGGTGAAGGCGCTGACGAACTGCTTCGCACTGCGGACCCTGCCCTGCGTCAGGTCCTGGAACGGCAGCTGGTCGAGAACGTCCTTGCCGTAGCTCGAGCGCTTGGACGAGATGGCGACGCGCCTGCCGCCCACCGTGGCGTAGCCGACGACCGGCCCGTGCACGGTGCGCCGGAAGACGATCGGGGTGTCCGGCTGGCCGCCGGAGCCCTTGAGGGTGCCGGCGTCGAACGTCTGCATCGGCAGGCACTGGCCCTTGTACAGGTAGTGCGTGTCGTCGCCGTTGCAGAGCGTCTCGACGAACTGGTCGATGATGTCGGCGCCCGCCGACGTCAGGCTCCAAGCGAAGTCTGGGCCGCGGCCGATGAGCATGTAGCCCGGGAACGGCGCCGACGTCACGCCGCGCGTGTCGATCCCCGGACCGTGGAGGTCCATCTCCAGCGTGAGGCCGGGGTAGTAGTAGCCGATCTGCGGCCCGCCGACGAACAGCGGGTGGCCGGTTTGCGACCGCTTGGCGGAGACCATGAGGATGTTGCTGGCGTAGGTCTTGGGCTGGGCGGCCTGGTCGGCGGCGGCGGCGGCCCGCGTGACGGCCGGCGCGCCGTAGTTCCAATCGGTCAGGCTTCCCGGGTCGATGACCACGTTCCCGGCCTTGCTCGCGGGCACCTGGCCGTAGGGGAAGCGACCCTCGATCGACACGGGGGTGTCGGCGGCATCGCGCTGGCGCAGGTCGTCGAAGACGCCCTGGCCGGCCGGCGCGCCGAGGCGGGCCTGCAGCCCGGCGTAGAGCTCCGACCGCCGCGCCTCGTCGCCGCCGCCCTGGCCCAGGAACTGGCCCTTGAGCGCGTTGAGGGCGTAGACGTCGGTGCGCGTCCACGGAAGCGTCGTCGCGTTGGACTTCTTGAGGTAGGCGTTGATCCCCGAGACGTAGACGTCGATGTCGTGGAGGAGGCGCTTGCCCTTCTTGCCGTGGTGGCGCAGGACCGTCGTCTGCTTGGCCACCTCCGCCTCGGTCGCCGCGCTCGGGACGAAGCTCTTGAGCCCGCTGACCAGCGCGATCGCGCTGAGCTGCGGCGCATCGATGGCGGCCACGCGCGAGTTGTAGCGAGCCTGCTGGAGCAGCAGGCCGCGATCCTCCGCCATGACCCAGCCGGCGGCCCAGGTGACGTCGTCGGCCGTCTTCCCGGTGATGTGCGGCACGGCGAAGCGGTCGCGCACGAGCCGCACGCCGACCCGCGGGGTCTTCTCGACCTTGCACGGGCACTGCCCCCGGGTCCCGAACCGCTCGGGCTTGAAGTAACGCGTCAGGTCCTTGCTCGTCACCTTGTCGAAGAGCGGCGTGAGCCCGTCGTACATGCGCGCCTGGAGGTCGGCGCCCTTGGGGATGGGAACCGAGCCGAGCTGGCCCGATGGGACGATGTTGAGCGCGGTGGCCGCGTAGTCCTTGGTAGTCGCGGCGGCGTGGGCGGCGGGCGCCAGGGCGAGGACGGCGGCGGCCGCGACCAGGGCGGCCGCGCGGCGCGGTGATACAGGCATGGACCCTCCGGGACAGGACAAATGGACCGTGGACCGCACCATATGTCATCCTGCAGACAGCCCGCCCGTGCAGATCCGTCTGACGGGAACCAGATGATCACCAGGCCCCCGTCCCCAGCCTTCGGCATGGCACGGGGGCCTTTTTCTGCCTCGCGCAAACTTGACGCATCCGTCATCTTGGCGCTACGGTCGGTGAGCCGAGCGTCCGCGCGCCACCCACGAGCGAGGTCCCGACGTCCATGTCACACCTGCCCACCGCCGCGATCATCGGCGCCGGCTCGTCCGGCATCGCCGCTGCCAAGGCACTCCACGAGCGGGGCGTGCCGTGCACCTGCTTCGAGGCCTCCGACCGCGTCGGCGGCAACTGGGTGTTCGGCAACAAGAACGGGATGTCGGCGGCGTACCGCCGGCTGCACATCAACACCTCGCGCGAGCGGATGGAGTACTCGGACTATCCGATGCCGCGGACCTATCCGGACTACCCCCATCACGCGCAGATCGCGGCCTACTTCGACGACTACGTCGACCACTTCGGGTTTCGCGACCGCATCCGCTTCGAGACGAAGGTCCACCGGGCCGACCGGCGCGCGGACGGCACCTGGGAGCTGACGCTTTACGACGGCAGCGTCCGTCGCTTCGACGCGCTGCTCGTGGCCAACGGGCATCACTGGAACCCACGCTGGCCGGAGCCGGCCTTCCCCGGGTCGGAGAGCTTCGCCGGCGTGCAGATGCACGCGCACTCCTACATCGACAACGACATCTTCAAGGACGGACGCGCGCTCGTCCTGGGCATCGGCAACAGCGCCGTCGACATCGCGGTGGAGGCCTCCTACGTCGCGGAGCGCACCTTCCTGGCCGCCCGTCGCGGGGCGTGGATCGTGCCCAAGTACTTGTTCGGCCGGCCGACCGACCAGCTGCCCCAGGACCCGCGCGTGCCGTTCAGGATCCGCCAGCGGGTCATGCACAACCTCATCAGGCTCAACGCCGGCGACCCGGCGAAGTACGGCCTGCCCGAGCCCGACCACAAGTTCGGCGAGGCGCATCCCACGGTGTCCGGGCGCCTGCTGGACCGCATCCAGCACGGCGCGATCACGCCCAAGCCCAACATCGCCCGCCTGGACGGGGACGCGGTCGAGTTCGCCGACGGCACCCGCGAGCGGGTGGACGTGATCGTGTACTGCACGGGCTACAAGATCACGTTCCCCTTCTTCGACGAGGACTTCATCTCCGCGCCGGACAACCGCATCGAGCTGTTCCGCCGCGTCTACCACTCCGCCGTCGAGAACGTGTTCTTCCTGGGGCTCCTGCAACCGCTGGGGGCGATCATGCCGCTCGCGGAGGCGCAGGCGCAGTGGGTCGCCGACTACCTCAAGGGCGAGTACGCGCTGCCCGAGGCGCCGGCGCTCGCCGCCGACATCCGCCGCGACCAGGAGGCGATGCGCAAGCGCTACGTCGCGTCCAAGCGGCACACGATCCAGGTCGACTTCGACGACTACCTGCACGCTCTGGCCAAGGAGCGCACGGCGGGGGCCGAGCGCGCGCGGCGCGCGGGCTTCCGCCTGCCGGTGGCCGCGCGGGTGACGAAGGAGCAGGTGCCCGTGTGACCGGGATCGACGTCGAGCATCCGGCCGGCAGACGCGAGCAGACCAAGGCTGCCAACCGCGCCGCGATCCTGACCGCCGGGCGCGAGGTCTTCGCCGACATCGGGTTCGGTGCGGCCAGCGTGCGCGACATCGTGCGGCGCACCGACCTGGCGACGGGGACCTTCTACAACTACTTCCCCGACAAGGAGTCCGTCCTGCGGGCGCTCGTGAACGAGATCTCGGGGGAGGCGCGGCGGCGCGTGCAGGCGGCGCGACACCGGGCGGGCACCCTGGAGGAGTTCGTCACCAGCGGCTTCCGCGTGTACCTCGAGGTCCTCGCCGAGGACCGCGTGACGTTCGACCTCCTGCGGCGCAACGCGGGCACGATCCGGACGATGTTCGACGATCCCGCCGTGGGGGCGGGCACCGAGGAGCTGCGGGCCGACCTCGACGCGGGCATCGCCTCGGGAGCCGTCCCGGCCCACGACACCGAGCTGATGGCCGCCGCGATGGTCGGGGCGGCGCTCGAGGTCGGTGTGCGGGTCGTCGAGCGCGAGCCGCCCGACGTCGACGGAGCGGTCGACCTGCTGGCGGGCGTCTTCCTCGCCGGGCTCGAGCGCTTGAAGTAGGGGTTTGCAGGAGGGGTTGCGGCGGGTGACGCCGAAACTCCACCGTGCATAGCTTGTTGAGGACTTCAGGCGCGCGCGGCGGACGGATTCACGCGCGCGCCTCGTTTCTGCACGCCATGACCGAACGAGACGAAAGGGGCCCTGCCTCCCTCATGAGACGACTGTTCGTGCCGATTGCCCTGCTGATCGCGCTGCTGGCGGTTCCTGCCGGTGCTCACGCCTACACCATCGGCGTCAGCGACCAGCAGGCCTCGACGTTCACCAACCCCCTCTTCCAGCCGCTGAACCTCAAGGCGGCCCGCTACATCGCGCCCTACGACGCGATGAGCTCCCCGGTAGACCGCCAGCGCCTGACCGAGTGGATCCAGGCGGCCACCTTCCAGCATCAGCGCATCCTCGTGTCCTTCGAGCATTCCCGCCGTGCCGGCAAGGTCCGCAAGGTGCCGACGGTCAAGGCGTACACCGCCGAGCTGAGGAAGTTCAAGAAGGCCTTCCCGGCGGTCCGCGAGATCTCGCCGTGGAACGAGGTCAATCGCTGCCAGACGAGCAGCGACCCCGCCGGGCAGCCGACCTGCGGCAAGGAGAAGCTGCTGGCGCAGTACTACTCCGCGGCACGCACGGTGTTCGGCCCCAAGGCGACGATCGTGGCCCTCGACGTCCTCGATGCGCAGAACGTCAGCAACACGATCAAGGTCATCAAGACGTTCCTCAAGTACGCCAAGCCGCGGCCGAAGATCCTCGGCTTCCACAACTACTCCGACACCAACCGCTTCAGCACCTCGCGCACCCGCCGTGTGCTCGCGGCATGGCCGGGCGATGTGTGGCTGACCGAGACCGGCGGCATCGTGAAGCTCGGCGCGAGCTTCCCCTACAGCGAGAGCCGCGCGGCGAAGGCCCTTGGGTGCATGTTCACCCTGGCCAAGCAGAACAAGCGCATCAAGCGCCTGTACGTCTACCAGTTCAACGGCGCGCCGACCGGGGATCGCTTCGACGCCGGCCTGGTCAGCGTCAACAACCAGAAGCGCCCGGGCTACGCGATCGTGCAGCAGCGCAAGGCCGGCGCCTGCCACGCATAGCAGGATCCGGTGGCGCGGGCCCGCCCGCGCCACCGTCCTGCCGTTTGCGGAGGCCGTCCCACGGCGGGGCGGCCTCCGCGGCTGCGGAGCGGGCCTACACTGGCCTCGTGCCCTCCTTCTGCCGCCACGGCCGCCTCGAAGCCAACTGCCCGATCTGCTCGCGCAACGCCAAGGAAGGGCTCGTGCAGCCGGCGCGCCCCACCCGGCCGGCGGCGCGGCGCGAGCCACGGGCCGCGGCCTCGGTC
>JAOPZW010000017.1 GCA_025963905.1 Solirubrobacterales bacterium
GCATCGACCAACTGGCGGACGAGCTGGGCATGGACCGCCTGGAGCTGCGGCGCAAGAACTTCATCCGGGAGTTCCCCAACGAGCGCCCGCACGGGTTCGTCTACGACTCGGGCGACTACGACGGGACCCTGGATCGCTGCCTGGAGATGCTCGACCTGGAGGGGTTCAAGCGCGAGCAGGCCGAGCTGCGCGAGCGCGGCATCTACCGTGGCCTCGGGTTCTCCACCTACGTGGAGATCTGCGGCCTCGGGCCCTCGCGCGCGCTGGGGCCCAAGGGGTGGGGCATGCAGGGCGGGTACTTCGAGTCCGCCCAGGTGCGCGTGCACCCGACGGGCACGGCGACGGCGTACACGGGGACCTCGCCCCACGGCCAGGGTCTCGAGACGAGCTTCGCCCAGATCGTCGGCGATCGGCTGGGATTGGACCCCGAGGCGGTCGACGTCATCCACGGCGACACGAACACCGGTCCGTTCGGCAAGGACACCTACGGGTCGCGCTCGCTCGCCGTCGGCGGCGAGGCGATCGCCCGCGCGGCGGACAAGGTGCAGGCCAAGGCCAAGGCCATCGTGGCGCACATGCTCGAGGCGGCGCCCGAGGACATCGAGGTCGCCGACGGCCAGTTCCGCGTGAAGGGCTCGCCCGGCAAGGCGATGACGATGGCCGAGGTGGCGACCGAGGCGTACATCCCGTACGACCTCCCCGAGGGCATGGAGCCGGGCCTGGACGAGATCTCGTTCTACGACCCGGAGAACTTCGTGTGGCCGTTCGGCGCGCACGCGTGCATCACGGAGGTCGATCTCGAGACCGGCCGCGTCAAGATCGTTCGCTGGATCGCGGTCGACGACTGCGGCCCCGCGATCAACCCGATGCTCATCGAGGGCCAGATCCACGGCGGCGCCGCGCACGCGATCGGGCAGGCTCTCTACGAGCAGATCGTCTACGACGACGACGGCCAGCTCGTGACGGGCACGTTCGTCGACTACGGGCTGCCGACGGCCGCCGAGGTCCCGACGTTCGAGACCGACCGCACCGAGACCCGGTCGCCCTCCAATTCGCTCGGCGTCAAGGGCGTCGGCGAGGCGGCCACCATCGCGGCCTCGCCGGCGATCGTCAACTCGGTCATCGATGCGCTCCGCCCGCTGGGGATCACCTACCTCGACATGCCGCTCACGCCGTTGCGGGTCTGGCAGGCGATCCAGGACGCGGGCGCCGGACCGGCCGTCTCGAGCAACGGAGGTGCCCAGTGATCCCGCCCGAGTTCGACTACGTCGCGCCCGAGTCGCTCGACGACGCGCTGCGCGCGCTGGACGAGGGCGGCGAGGACGCGAAGCTGCTCGCCGGCGGCCACTCGCTGCTGCCACTGATGAAGCTGCGCCTCGCCGCGCCGTCGCTGCTCGTCGACCTGCGCCGGGTCCCCGGGCTACGTGGGATCCAGCGCGAGAACGGCACGTGGCGCATCGGCGCGATGACCCGCCACGCCGACCTGCAGACCCGGGACGAGCTCGGGCTGCTCGCCGAGGCGGCGGGCCTCATCGCCGACCAGCAGGTCCGCAACCGCGGGACGATCGGCGGCTCGCTGGCCCACGGCGACCCCGCCTCGGACCTGCCCGGCGTCCTGCTGGCGGCCGAGGGCTCGGTCACCGTCCGCGGCCCGGGCGGCGTGCGGGAGATCGCGGCGGGCGACCTCTTCCAGGACTACCTGACCACCTCGATCGGCCCCGACGAGGTCCTGACGGAGGTGCGGATCCCGGCGTTCGACGGCTGGGCGCACGGCTACGAGAAGTTCAGCCGCCGCGCCGAGGACTGGGCGATGGTCGGCGTCTCGGCGCTCGTGCGCGCGGCGGCCGACGGCACGTGCGAAGACGTGCGCATCGGGTTGACGAACATGGCATCGACGCCGCTGCGGGCGACCGCCGCGGAGGAGGCGCTGCGCGGCCAGCCGCTCGACGCCGAGCACATCGCGCGGGCGGCCGGGCTCGCGGGGGAGGGCACCGACCCGCCGGGCGACCTGAACGCCACGCCGGAGTACAAGCGCCATCTCGCCCGGGTGCTGTCGCGCCGAGCGCTCCAGCGGGCGGCCGGGGCGGCATCCTGACAGCCGAGCTGCGCTCACCGGACGCGGTCGGCGAGTCGCTCGCTCGCGAGCGCTACCTCGCCGACCGGGCGCTCGCCACGACGGTCTTCCTCGCCGCCGAGCTCGGCCAGCCGCTGCTCGTCGAGGGCGAGGCGGGGGTCGGCAAGACGGAGGTCGCCAAGGCGCTGGCCGGCGCGATCGGCGCGCGGCTCATCCGCCTGCAGTGCCACGAGGGGATCGACCTCCACCACGCGCTCTACGACTGGGACTACGCGCGCCAGCTCCTGGCGCTGCGTGCGGCCGAGGGCGGCGTCGACGAGGGCCAGCTGTTCTCCCGGCGCTTCCTGCTGCGCCGCCCCCTGCTCGAGGCGCTCGAGGCCTCGGCGCCCGGCCACCCGGTCGTGCTGCTCGTCGACGAGGTCGATCGCGCCGACGACGAGTTCGAGGCCTTCCTGCTCGAGCTGCTGTCCGACTTCCAGGTGACGATCCCGGAGCTGGGCACGATCCGGGCGCGCGAGCGGCCGCTCGTCGTGCTGACCTCCAACCGCACGCGCGAGCTGCACGACGCGCTCAAGCGCCGCTGCCTGTACCACTGGATCGACTACCCCTCCCGCGAGCGCGAGGCGGAGATCCTGCGCGTCCGGGCGCCGGGCGTGGCCGAGGCGATCGCGCTGCG
>JAOPZW010000072.1 GCA_025963905.1 Solirubrobacterales bacterium
GACCGACATGACCGAGGACGTCGTGCGCGAGGTCGCGCTTCCGACCGGGCTCGTCGACGTGAAGGTGTGCGCCATCGACGCGACGTGGTCGGGGCTCAAGCTCGTCGTGCGCAAGGAGCTGCGATGACCGACGCGATCTTCCGGCGCGAGGGCGATCTGCTCGTGCCGTCCGGCCACGCGCGCGGCCCATGGGATCCCGGCGCCCAGCACGGCGGCGCGCCGGCGGCCCTCGTCGCCGATGCCGTCGACCGCCTCGCGCGCGCCGACGGCATGGCGGTCGCGCGCCTGACGTTCGAGTTCCTGGGGCCGGTTGCGCTCGCCCCGCTCGTCGTCGCCGCACGTATCGTCAAGCCGGGACGGCGCTTGCGCCTCGCCGAGGCCGAGGTCGTCATCGACGGCCGGGCCGTCGTGCGCGCCCGCGCGGTCCTGCTGCGTCGCGGCCGCGTGTCCCTGCCGGCCGGCACGACGCGCGACGAGCCGCCACCCGGTGGCCCGCCGGAGCTCGCGACCGCGTCGGCGTTCCCGGCCGGCGGCGAGGCCGAGGGCTTTCACCGCACCGGCATGGAGCTGCGCTTCGCCGGTGGGACCGACTACGGCCCGGGCCCGGCGCTGGCCTGGTTTCGCTTCGCCCGCCCCCTCGTCGAGGGCGAGGAGCCCTCGCGGGTGGCGCGCGCGGCCGCGGCGGCGGACTTCGGCAACGGCGTGAGTCGCATCCTCGACTTCGAGCGCCATCTGTTCGTCAACACCGACCTCAGCATCCACCTGCATCGTGAGCCCCGGGGCGAGTGGGTGCTCCTGGACGCGCGGACACGGATCGAGCCGACCGGCATCGGGCTCGCCGTCTCGCACCTGCACGACGAAGACGGCGCGCTGGGGATCGCCGCGCAGTCCCTCTTCGTCGAGGATCGCTGAGCGCCAGGCCGGCGCTCCCGGCCCTCGGCACGCGCCACAATGAGGGCGTGGACCCCTATGCCGTGCTCGGAATCGACCCCGGCGCGACGCCGGAGGAGATCACCGCGGCATTCCGGCGCCTGGCCAAGCGCTGGCATCCGGACATGGGCGGCGGTGATGCCGCCGTGCTGCGCATGGCCCAGGTCAACGCCGCCTACGACCTGTTGCGCGCGGCGCAGCGCCGCGGCCAGGAGCCGATCCCGGCCGCGGGCGCGGCCGGGCCGCGCCCGGCGGCGGGTGCCTGGCTCCCCGACCCCGTGCGCCGCGCGCTGGGACCCGAGCTCGTATCGGCCCTGGACATCCGCGAGACCGTCGCGCTCGTCACCCCGGCATCCACCTGGTCCAGCCCGCAGGCGCTCCTGGCGGTCACCGACCGCCGCCTGCTCTGGCTCCTGGACGACGCGCCGACCCACCGGGTGCGCTTCCTGCGCTTCCGCGACGTGGAGCGCGTCGAGTCGCGCCTGCGCCGGCCGTTCCGCCGCCGGGCGGCGTTGCGGGTGCGCACCACGGCCGGCCGGCGCGTGGTGTTCGCCGACCTGAGGCCGACGACGGCCATGGCGATCGCCGGCCAGGTCCGGGCCGCGCTCCCGGCTCGCTGACCTCTCCTAGCGGCCCGCGTCGAGCACGTCGCGCACGTAGGACTCCCGCACGGCGCGCGGCTGGCGCAGCATCCAGATGTCCTGGCGGTCGGCGTCGGACTGCGCGAGCAGCACGTCCTCGACGTAGGACTGGCGCACCTCGTCGTCCTGGAGCAGGAGCCAGCGCTCCTGGTCGGCGCGGTGCCCACCCCGGTCGATGACGTCGGCGACGAAGGAGCGGCGCACGTCGCGCCGGAGCCTCAGCATCCAGCGCTGCTCGGGATCTGGCGCCGCGGCCGCCAGCGCGCGCGCCACGCGGTCCGGAGCGGTGAGCACGGTACGGGCGCCGGGGGGGAGGCGCAGGTCGTCGTCGTCGGGCATCGACGGCGCACGGTAGCGCCCCACAACGCGGCCGGGCGAGCTCGATGGCTCGCCCGGTACCGCCCGGTCATGGATCGCCGCTTAACTACTACGTCCCAGGACTGTGTCTTATGCCTGGGCGGCGTGACACTCCCGACCACCGGGACTGGCCGCCGGCCCGAGGGCCGGCGCGTGGCCCGGTTCGGATGCCCGAGGGCATCCCGGCCGAGTAGGCGATCCGCCGGACGACAGAGACTAGCGCGATGGGGCCGGCACGCCCGGCCCCGGCGACGCCACGCCTAGCACCGGGTCCTCGTGGCGGACGTGTCCCTGTGCCGGATCGGCGAGCCGCAGGGCCTCCTCGAGCGCGGCCCGGGCGCGCGGGCTCATCATCCGGCGCTCGACCAGCGGCTGCAGGATGCCGCGCAGCGCCAGCATCGGCCCGACGTAGGCGGGCGCCCACAGCCGGGCCGCGCGCCGCTCGATGCCCCTCTCGATCGCGTCGATCGCCTTGCTCACCGGCGCGGGGGTGCGCAGGAACCCGGGCGCCATCTCGTTGAGCCTCGTCGCCGAGGGCTGGCTGAAGCTCTGGTTGACGAGGTCGGTGTCGATGAACCCGAAGTACGCGCATCCCACGCGCGCACCGGTCGGCGACGTCTCGATCCGCAGGACGTCGGTGAAGGCCTCGACCCCCGCCTTCGAGGCCGCGTAGGGTGCCATCAGCGGGGCGTGGCTGGCAGCCGCGAGCGAGGCGATGTTGAGCAGGTAGCCCCGACGGGCGGTGATCTGGGGCAGCAGCGCGCGGTCGGTGCGCCAGACGCCGAACAGGTTGACGTTCAGCGTGCGCTCGATGGAGTCGACCGGACCGGTGGCCACGGCGCCGCTCATGTGGATTCCGGCGTTGGCGATGCCGACGTCGATGCCGCCGAAGCGCTCCACCGTCCCCTCGACGGCACGCTCGAGGGCGTCGGCATCCGTGGTGTCGGCCTCGAACCACGCGGCGCGGTCTCCGAGCTGCGCGGCGAGCGCCTCGAGCTTGTCGGGCTCGAGACCCACGAGCGCGACGTTCGCGCCCTTGGCGTGGAGCCGGCGCGCGCTCCCGGCGCCGATCCCGCGCGCGGCGCCCGTGATGAAGACGGTGCGTCCGGCGACGTCGTAGTGCTTGGGCATGGCGGTCATCCTCCTCTTCACGCGGCCTGCGGTGCCAGCGCGGGCACCGCGGCGGGCGTGAGCTCGTAGTTGGCGGCGTCGAACTCGCGCGTAGCCGCGCGGAAGGCGTAGGTGTGCCCCGGCCACAGCGTGCGGTTGGTGCCATCCGCGTCGACGTACCAGGACCGGCAGCCGCCCTGCGCCCACACCGTCCCCACGAGGCGGTCCTGGAGCGCCGCGTTGAAGGCCGACTGCGCCTCGCGGCGGACGGTGACCGCGCCGAGTCGCCGCTCGCGCATCGTCCGCAGCGCATCGAGGACGTACTCGATCTGGGCCTCGATCATGTACACCATCGAGTTATGGCCCAGGCCGGTGTTCGGCCCCACCAGCAGGAACATGTTGGGGAAGCCGGCGACCGTGGAGCCCTTGTAGGCCTCGACGCCCCCGCCCGCCGCCCACGCATCGTTGACGTCCACGCCGTCGCGGCCGATGATCGCCAGCGGGGTGTACAGGTCCGTCGCCCGGAATCCGGTGCCGAAGACGATCGTGTCCACGGGGCGCTCGACGCCGTCGGCGGTCAGCACGCCACGGGTCGTGAAGCGCTCCAGCGGCTCGGTGTGCACATCGACGTGCGGCTGATCCAGCGCGGGGTAGTAGTCGTTGGACATGAGGATGCGCTTGCAGCCGATGCGGTAGTCGGGAACGAGCTTGCGCCGCAGCTGCGGGTCGCGGACCTGGCGGCGGATGTGCCGCTTGGCGAGCGCCTCGACGAAGCGGAACAGCCGCGGGCGCTCGAAGCCCACCAGGCGCGCCTCGAGGCGCCAGTAGATCGACTGGCGGTAGGCGTGCAACGCTCCGGGGACGTGGCGGAAGATCCGCCGCGCCCAGCGCGGGACCTCGCGGTCGGGCTTGGGCAGCACCCACGGGGGCGTGCGCTGGAAGAGCTCGACACGCGCGGCCTGGCGGGCGAGCTGGGGGACGAACTGGATCGCGCTCGCGCCGGTGCCGACGACCGCCACCCGCTCGCCGGCGAAGTCGTGGCCGGTGTCCCACTCCATGGAGTGGAAGGCCTTGCCCCGGAAGTCCTCGAGGCCGGGCACATCCGGATAGGCCGGGCGGTTGAGCGGTCCCAGGGCGGGGGCGAGCACGCGGGCCGTGATCGTCTCCTCGCCGTTGATCTCGACCTGCCACAGCTGGGCGTCGTCGTCCCACTCGGCGCGCGTCATGCGAGCGTTCAGGCGGATCTGGGGCCGGACGCCGAAGCGATCGGTCGTGCGCTCCAGGTAGGCGCGGATCTCGGACTGCGGCGAGAAGGTGCGCGTCCAGTCGGGGTTCTGGGCGAACGAGAACGAGTACAGGTGGCTCTGGACGTCGCATGCACAGCCCGGATAGACGTTGTCGCGCCACGTGCCGCCGACCGAGTCGGCCTGCTCCAGCACGACGAAGTCGCGGCGGCCCTCCTGCACCAGCCGGATCGCCATCCCGAGCCCGGCGAAGCCGCTGCCGACGATGACGATCTCGTGGTCGGGGCGCGTGGTGGTGTGCATGGCGGTGGCGGCATCCTCCGGTGGGGGACATTCCTGACACCGATCCGTGTCAGGGTTACACTTGCGTAAGTTACGGTCGTGTAAGTAGACTTGTCAAGGGTCATGTCGTCCGCGACCGCCAGACCGCGAAGCAGCTCGCGCCTGCCGGGCGCCGAGCGCCGCGAGCAGATCCTCGACGCGACGCTGGCGCTGGCCGCCGGCGCGGGCTTCCAGGCGATCTCGATCGACGCCGTGGCACGCGAGGCGGGGATCACGCGCCCGATCGTCTACGGCCACTTCACCGACCTGCGCGGTCTGCTCAACGCGCTCGCCGATCGCGAGCGCGCCCGCGCGCTGGCACAGCTCGCGCAGGTCGTGCCGGCCGAGCTCGACCCGCGCCCGGCGAGGGAGATCGCCGTGGCTGCCCTGCGGGGATACCTCGAGGCCGTCGCGGCCGCGCCGCTGACCTGGCGCCTGGTCCTCATGCCGGTCGAGGGCAGCCCGGCCGTCCTGCGCGGCCGGGTGGCGGGCGACCGCGAGGCGATCCGCCTTCAGATCGTGCGCCTGCTCTCGGCCGGGCTGGAGCGCGAGGGCATCACCGCACCGGTCGACGTGGAGCTCGCCGCCCATGCCGTGCAGGCCTACGCCGAGGAGGCCGCCAGGCTCGTGCTCACCGACCCCGAGGGCTACCCCGTCGAGCGCCTGGTGGCGTTCGCGGACCTGCTGCTGGCGCCGCTGGGCTGAGCAGCCCGGGCCACGAGGGCTCAGCGCAGGATGCCGGTGTGCCCGATGGAGTAGCGGCCGGGCTGCGGCCAGACGCACAGGCCATGGGGGCCCAGCCCGACCTTGATGCGGTGCACGAGGCGGCCCGTAATCGTGCTGATCGCGTACACCTCCGCGTTGTAGCGCCCGCTGAGCCAGAGGACGCGCCCGTCAGCCGAGACGCCGCCCATGTCCGGCGAGCCGCCGCCGGGAATGCGCCACTTGCGCACCGGCTGTCGCGTGCGGAACGAGATCACCGAGATGCTGCCCTCGCCGCGGTTGGAGACGTACAGGAGCTTCGAGTCGCGGCTGGGGTAGAGGCCGTGCGCCCCGCTGCCCGTGGGCTGGAAGCGGATCCGGGTCATGCTCCGCGCGTCGACGAGCCAGACGCCGCCGGTGGCCATGTCGGCGACGTAGAACGTCCGCCCGTCCGGTGAGAGCTTGACGTCCTGGGGCATCGCCGAAGGCTTGAGGTCGATCGTCTTGACGAGCCGCTCGTGGACGAGGTCGACGACAATCATGCGCCCGGCGAACTCGCAGGAGACGAGCGCCAGGCGCCCGTTCGCCGTGTAGTCCATGTGGTCGACGCCGGCACAGCCGGGGACCTGCAGCGAGTGGTACAGGCGCATGGTGTGCGGGTCGCGGAAATCCAGCTCCCGGTGGGCTTCGGCCACCACGATGGCGCGCCGCCCGTCGGCCGTGAAGTACATGTTGTAGGGGTCGAGGACGGGGACGGGGACCCCGTGCGCGCCGGTGTGGGCATCGACCGGGGTGAGGGTGTTGCCCAGGTCGTTCGTCACCCACAGCGTCCGCAGATCCCACGAGGGCACGACGTGCTGGGGCTGCGTTCCCACCGCGAAGTGGTCGATGATCTGGCCCGTGCGCTGGGAGATGACGTCGACGGTGTTCGACCCGGAGTTCGGCACGTAGACGCGGGCGGGGTCGCCGCGGACGATGCGCGACAAGCGCCCGGGGCGCCCCGCCGCGTAGACGTCGTGGGGATCGAGCAGGGGCGGTATGCGGCCGGCCCGCGGCGGCGCGGCCGTGCCCGCCGCCTGTGGATCCCCGGGCGTGCGGTGGGCACTCGTGCCGGCCGGCTGCCCGCCGCCCGAGCCCGACCCGCCACAGCCCACCGGCAGGGCGAGGGCGAGCAGCCCGCACGCGATCGATGCCAGGCGCCTCATCGCGGCGCCAGCTCCAGGACCTCGCCGTGGACCGTCCCGGCACGGTCGCGGCCGCCCACGACGATCAGACGGGTCCCGACGGCGACGACGCTGAGATCCGACAGCGCGACCGGGAGGCGACCCGCGGGCCGCACGCGGCCCGAGACGGGGTCGATCGCCCAGATCGCACGGGTCTGGCTGTTGGTTGCGTCGCTGCGGCCGCCGAGGACGTAGAAGGTGCCTCCGAGCGCCGCGCCGGCTCCGTGGGCCGAGCGCGACGGCAGGTGACCGATGACCCGCACGTTGTGGGCCACCGGGTCGACGCTCAGGATCTCGTCCCGGGCGTGGACGCCGTCGGTGCCGCCGGCGATCAGGATCCGGTTTCCGACGGCGGCCGCGGCCGCGTAGCGCAGCGGGTGGGGCAGCGCCGCGGCCTCGCTCAGCCCGCTGCCGGGCCGGAAGGCGAGGACCGAGCGCAGCGGGACGGTGGTGGTGTAGCCGCCCACGACATACGCCGTCCCGGAGAGCGTTACGGCCTCGGTGTCCGACGTGGCAACGGGAAGGCGCCCGGCGGCGCGCGTCTGCCCGCCGGGCTCGACCGCCTGAATCGTGTTGATGGGTCCGGCGGCGGTCCCGCCGCCGAAGAGGAAGAGCCGTCCACCGACCGTGGCCGCGCCGATGTCGTGGACGGCCTGGGGCAGGGATCCCACCTGGTGCGGGCGGCCGGGAGCGACGTGGACGATGGCCGACACGGAGGTGTCCGCCGCGTCCAGGCCGCCGGCGGCCAGGACATTGCCGCCGGCGACGCCCAGCGCCGGCAGCTGCACCGGGGCGGGCAGCGCGCGGGTGCTCACGACGCGCAGCGCGGCGGTCGCGGAGCCCTGCGCAGCCGCGTGATGCCCCGAGGCCGGGGCGGATGCGGGCTTGGGGTTGGCGGCCGGGGAGGACGATCCGCATCCCGCCAGGATGGCGCCGGCGGCCAGCGCGGACAGGGCGACGACCCTCATGCGCGCGCCCGGCGGCGATGGAGGATCGCGGCGGCGAGCAGTCCCAGGACGGCCACGCCGACCGCGACGTCGACGTAGCGGAAGGCATGGTCCACGGAGTCGTAGCTGCTGCCGAGCGCCCACCCGACGCCGGCGAAGCCCAGGCACCAGATCGCCGCGGCGGCCAACGTCAGGACCGTGTAGAGCCCGAGCGGGCTGCCGAGCGCGCCGGCCGGGATCGAGACGAACGAGCGCACGACGGGCGTCAGGCGGCCCAGGAAGATGGCGGCGGGGCCGAAGCGGTCGAACCAGCGCTCCGCGCGGGCGAAGTTCTCGGGGCTCACGTGCAGCCAGCGGCCATGGCGCTCCAGCAGCGGCCGGCCGCCCCAGGCGCCGACGGCCCAGCCCACCAGCGAGCCGGTCAGGTACCCGAGCGTCCCGGCTGCCACGAGGACGAGGTAGCTCTCCAGCCCGGTGTGCAGGTGGGTCCCGAACATGACCGGATGGGCCCCGGGGATCGCGCCGCCGGCCAGTGCGCCGGCGTAGAGCATCGCGAGCTCGCCACCCGCGGGGAAGACGGCGTCGATGGCCATGACGACGAAGACCGCGTAGACGCCGTGCTGGCCGATCCACGAGGTCACCTGGCCGGTGATCGAGCCCAGGACGAGGAGGTGCGTGACGGTCACAGGCTCATGTCGTCCGCCGCGCCTGCGGTGTCATTCGCCGGCCTCGGCGGCAAGTGGTCATCGCGGTCGTCTCTGCGCATGCGGGGCCGACACGATGCGGCCCGGCGCCTGAAGCGCTCCTGAACGTGCTCATCCGCGGCGCAGCAGGCGCGCCAGCAGGCTGGGCCCGCGCGGCTCGATCTCCTCGCGCAGCGCCAGGCGCCCGGCGCGGCGCGCCTTGACGACGCAGGCCGTATGGGCGTGGCGCCGGAGGGACACGTCGCCCTCGGGCAGCACGAGCGTGTGCTCGATGAGCGCCGGCAGCAGACGCCCGCACAGCGGGCACCGGTACGTCGCGGGCTTCGTGCTGCGCGCCGGGCGCATGGCGTACCAGCGGGCGTCGCGGAAGTCGGTCATGGAGGGGAGATCGCACGAGAATCGAGGTGCCACCTGACACTGCGCGGCGCCTCTCAACGATGATATTCGCATGGCGGGAACGCGCCGCAGCGCCGGGCTGCTGCTGCACAGGACGGTAGCCGGAGGCCGGCTCGAGGTGCTGGTCGCCCACATGGGCGGTCCCTTCTGGGCGCGAAAGGACGAGGGCGCGTGGTCGATCCCCAAGGGCGAGTACGAGCCCGACGAGGATCCAGTCGCCGCGGCCCGGCGGGAGTTCACCGAGGAGCTCGGCCTGCCGGTCCCCGACGGACCGCTCGTGGCGCTCGGCGAGGTGCGTCAGTCCTCGGGCAAGCGCCTGACGGCCTGGTCGCTGCGCGCCGACCTCGATCCCGACACGATCGTTCCGGGCACGTTCGAGCTGGAATGGCCGCCGCGCTCCGGGCGGATCCAGGCATTCCCGGAGGTCGACCGCGTGGCGTGGGTGGACCTGCCGGCAGCGCGGCGCCTGCTGGTTCGCGGGCAGGTCCCGCTGCTGGCCCGCCTCGAGGAGGTGCTCGGCGCCGGGGCGACCGCGGACGGCCCTGGCTGAGCGTCAGCCGCCGCGCCGAGGGAGACGACGGGGACGCGGGGCGGAACTGGCGGTCGACCACCCTGTGGACGAGCGTCTACGGCAGCGGCTGGCCCCGCATGCCCGACTGGTTGAGATCTCGTCGCGCGCCGGCCCGGCAAGACGGCGTATTTGGCCTGGCCACCGCCCATGACCCTGAGGCTTTCGCCGAGCAATAGCGCCATGGGCAGCCCGACCGGGAGTCAGCATGTCCGGCCGGATGCGCTTATCGCGAGGGTCGGTCTGCCCTTCCACATCTTTTCGTGAGTTTTGGAAGGCCTGTCAGATCGGGCCGCTCAGCGCGACCGATGCGCCACGTAGGTGGTCCTCAGTGAGTTGATCCGGATAGGTTGGCGCGGTCTGTTCGAGCGCGGTGTCGCAGACGTTTAGAACGTGGCGGATGCTGTGGTTGCTGTGGTCGTACTCGGCGACCAGGCGCCCGAGGCCGTTGTTGGTGAACACGTCGGTCACGATGGCGCCGACCTCGGTGACGTCGATGCGCTTCTGCAGGATCCTGACGATGGCGTCCCGTGGCGTTGCGAGCGACGGAATCTCGACCTCGGTCAGCAGGCGTTCGCGGATAGAGCGGTAACCATCAAGCCTGACGTAGCCAGTGTGCGTCGCAATCACGATCCGGATGTCGACGTCCCGGACAAGCACGCCCAGCGAGTCCGCGAAGAAGCGATTGGCCGCTTCGGCGGTCTGCCCGCCGTCTTTCAGAGACAGCCAGGCATCGGTGTCTTCGAAAATCAGCACAGGCTCGCGGCCGCGTGCGGTAAAGACGCTCACGAGCCGATCGAGGCCCTGAACGACGCCCGTAGCGTTGACCAAGTCCTCGCGGTCGAGCCCGGAGTCCTTGAGGTCGCCGGCGAGCTCGATGGACAGCCCCGGGATCCCAGCGCTCAGCTTCGCGCCGAAACCTCGCGACGGTCGGCGCCGGATGAGTTTGTCGGCCGCGGCTGCCACGAGGCTCATCTTTTGGTGGGACGCGAGCGCGACCTCCGCTTGCTGCACGGCCTCGCGCAGGATGTGCTGGCCGAGCGCAACCGGACTGCCTGCAACGTCACCAACCGCCGCAACCGGGATTCGCAGGCACGTGAACGTGTCGCTAAGACGATGCGCGGCCGCGGCGATCGCGGCGGACTTGCCCGCTCCTGATGGTCCGATCACGGGCACGCAACCGGTCTCGCTTAGCAGAGCGCGATCAATTCGCCCGTCGACGGACTCAGTGCCCGTGAGGTCGTCCCAGGGAACGTAGTCGAGTGCGAGCTCGTGGAAACGTCCACGCGGCCAGAAGGCGCGACCGTCGTCTAGTCGCCGCAGGATTTCACCGCTCAACCGGGTAACTCCCGTGGTCGTCGCCGACATCACGGACGCGGTACAGCTTGCGCGGACGCCCACGCTCGGCTGGCTCCGAAAAGCTCTCCACCAACCCGTGCTGCTCGAGCTGTTTAAGGACCTGGCTGGCTCGCTCACGAGTCACGCCGAGACGCTGAAGCAGTTCCTCGTCGGACCCGGCCACGGGGCGGTCGAGGTTCTCAAGCTCGGCGAGCATCGTGCTCGCTGCGCGTCCAATTTGCGCTGCACGCTGCGCCCGTGCGCCTGCAGCGTGCAGGAGATCCTCAATCGGCCGCTCATCGACGACCGCCTCACGAGCGACTGTGAGCAGACGACGCGGATTGTCGCGCTCCTCACCAATGAGCGGGCTTACCTTGCGCCAGTCCTCAGGGAGACGGCGACGCAGCAGTTCGCGCTGCTCGTCGTCCGTCAGGCCGCGAAGCTCAATGATCGTCTCGAAGAACGCGTCCGCGGGGGGTGTCAAGACCTGGCTGCGTTGCGAGGTATCAGCCGTCACGACCCACGTGAACGGCAGGGCCCACAGCTCGTCGCGGAGCCGGCCGAACAGTCCGTGGACAACGTCGGCATCGACCAGGCCGTCGAAAATGACGACTGCCGCCTCGACATCTCGAAGGGGACGCAGCCGCGCGAGAATCAGGCGTGAGTCGCGGACACCCGGCGTCGTTGGCTTGAGCGCGCTCTGAAGGTTCTGCGTAAATGTCTCGCCAAGCTGGCCAGCAACCCCGAGCTGGTCGCGGAGCAGTTCGACGGCGTCCATGACGCTCCGTGCCACAGACCCATCGATGTAGACCACGGGAGGGCCCTGCTGCTGTTCTCGGCGCCGGAACAGGAGATGCTGGACCAGAGTCGTCTTACCGCTGCCTCGGTCACCGAGAATGAGCGTGTTGAGCTGGCGGTCGACCGACCGCTCCAAGCGCCGTTCAACGTCTGGCAATGAAACGTAGAACTCCGCATCGGCCGCCGTCGCGAAGAGCGGCCGGCCTGAGAGCGGTTTGACCGGCTGTCCCATATTCCGTATCTTACATTAAGTTTCGGAAGGACGCAAGGCTGAGCGCCGCCGTCGACCCGGCGACGCGCCCGCCGTGGCAGACGTCAGGGAAGTCGGACACCGGCCTGACAAGTCCAGCCGGAACCGCGGTTGGCGGGCGGAGGGCACCTGGACGCGCGGAACCGGAGGTTCGTGGCCTGGCAGCAGCTGGACGCGCGGAACCGAGGTTCGTGGCCTGGCAGGCAGCTGGATGCGGGAGGCCGCAGCAACACGACGGACGCTCGGGCCCTGTATCCGTCTTCAATGCTCGATAACGCCGATTATGTGAACCGGGAACGAGAGGGGCGTCGCCCGGGCGCTCGGGAGCGGTGATCGCGACCGAGATCGCCCCCCGCGCGGCGGGTCACGCGCTCAGGCGAGGACGTTGACGGCCCGCGCCGCCACGAGCCCGATCGTGATCAGCGAGACCATCGACTGCACCAGCATGAGCATCTTGACCCTGACCGTCAGCGGCATCGTGTCGGTCGGGCTGAACGCGGTCGCGTTCGTGAACGACGTGTACAGGTAGTCGAGGAACGACGGGATCCAGCCGGGCGCGAGCGACGGCTCGGACATCTGCACGAACAGGAAGTCGGGGCGATCCTCGTCGCCGCGGGCGCGCCGGTCGGGGCCGCCGCGGTCGAGCTGCCAGTACCAGAGCGCGAACACCGCCACGTTGGTCAGCCAGATCACGACGGCCGACAGGATCAGCTGGTGGCCGCCGGCCTTGCCGCCGCGCAGCAGGTAGTGCACGAGCAGCTCGAGCGAGAGAAGGTTCGACGCCGCGACCATGCCCAGTAGCACGAGCACGATGCGCCGTTCGCGCAGCGCCTCCGCGCGGTTGTGGCGGGGCCGGTCGAGCCACAGGCCGCCGACGAGCAGCAGCTCCAGGGCCGGCTCGAGCCAGCCCGGGCCGACGATGAACTTGCCCGGCAGCGAGAGGTAGAGCACGACCGCGGCGACGAGCGCGGCCTGCGCCTGCCAGAACGGCTCGCGGCCCATCGACCCGACGGCGTGCGCGGCACCGGTCGCCAGGTGCTCGGTCGCCTCGACCGCGCTTGGCGGTCGGCGGGCGGATGGAAAGGGTCTTGCGGAGCCTGTTCACGGCATCACATAAACGCCCGGCCGCCAGCTGATGCGCCCCGACCGCGGCCTGAGACGTTCTCAGGTCGAGTTCGCCCAGTGTCTCAGGTTGAGTTCGCCGTACACCCCCGATTCGTGTTCGCGCAGCCCGTGGAAGTGCTTGGCCCGCTGCTTTTCCCGCATCGGCTTTCCATAATCCGACAGACGCCGGAGCGCGCGCGTCAGCGCGAGCTCCGAGGCCCCGCTCCGGAGCGCATGCCGATCCGGTAGGGGTACGTCGCCCGCTGCCACACGGCGACGACGCGGCCGCCCGGGTCGACGGTCGCCCGAGGGACGCGGCCATCTAGGGTGATCGCGCGGACGGGGCCGAACCCGCCGCCGCGCGCGACGGTGCGACTGCGGACGGCGGTCGTCCCGTCGGCGCCGGGGTCCTGCCAGACCACGATGCCGTCTCCGTTGGCGTCGACGGCGACGTCGGGACGATCGCCCGAGCCGAGTCGCACGACCCTGCCGAGAGCGTCGGTGCGCGAGACGGATCGGCCGAAGACCGCGAGCGGCTCGGACCCAAGCGCGCGCGTCCACACGATCGTTGCGTCGCCTTGACCATCGGTGGCGAGCGCGAGGTGGAGGTCCGCGCTCTGCCATGATGGCGAGACGGCCAGCAGGCGCCCCAGCGCGCCGCTCCGCCGCCACCGCCGGATCCACACCCGTGGCCGCGCGCCGCTCCCCGACCGGAAGCCGACGAGCACGTCGCCGTCGCGGTCGGCGACCGCGTGGACGAGGGCGAGGCCGCTCGCGGACGGGGTCGCCGAGGCGATCACCCGAGGCGCCGACACCGCACGCGACGTGATCCTCCGCGCCACGACGCGCTGCAGATTGGTCCAGGCGACCGTCGCGATGCCGCGACGATCCATGGTGAGCGCCGGGGGTTCGGCGGAGCCTGGGCCGAGATCCAGCGGCCCGCCGACAGCACCGCGGGCCGACACTCGGCTGGCGACCGTGTGCCAGGTGCCGTCGCGGTACTCCGTCCAGGCGACCACCGCTTGCCCTCGCGGTGCGATCGCGACCTGCGGGCTGTTCCCGATCGCACCCTCCGCGCTCAGGATCAGGATCGGGCCGACAGCCCCGCGCCGCCCGACGCGCCGCGCCGCGATGCGCCAGTTCGTCTGGCCGTCGTTCTGCTGCCAGGCGACAATCGCGTCACCGTGGTCGTCCGCCGCAACCTCCGGCCAGGCCGGCGCCGGGCCGAGCTCGGACAGGTTGAGGATCGGGCCCAGCCGGCCACTCCGGCTCTGCGCTCGCGCCTGGATGCGGTAGGAGCCGCCGGGGAGGCGCTCGTCGGAGGCCGGCCACACCAGCAGCGCGTTGCCGTCCCGATCGACCGCGACTCCCGGCCAGTCGGCCGCCGACCACCCGTCGCCCGAGACCCACCGAGATGGGGCCCACGACGCGGCGGCCGCGACCGCGCCGCAGGTGGCGGCGACCGCTAGGAGCACGACGACGAGGACGAGCCGGTCAAGCATCCGCGGCAACCTACTGATCGGCGACGCGAGTGCATCGGCGCGATGCTCCGTGCACACTCCAGCCATGGCGACCGTGTGGACGATCGGATACGAGAAGCTCCTCCCCCAGGCCCTGATGGCCGAGCTCGAGGCGGCCGGCGTGCAGCGGGTGATCGACGTGCGCTTCCGTCCGCAGTCGCGACGGCCGGGGATGTCCAAGACGCGCCTCTCGGCGATGCTGGGCGAGCACGGCATCGCATACGAGCATCGCCGCGCGCTCGGGACGCCCGCCGACCTGCGGGTGCTCTACCGCGCGGGCAGGCTCCAGGAGGCCGCCGCCGCCTACCGGCGCCACGTCGAGTCGACGGCGCCCGATGCGCTGGACGCGCTGGCGGCCGAGCTCGCCGACGGGCCGCGCACCGCGCTGCTGTGCCTGGAGGCCGACCCCGCGGGCTGCCACCGGCGCGTCGTCACCGAGGCGCTCCGCGAGCGGCGCGCCGACCTCGCCGTGGTCGACCTGTAGGCGGGCTCGCGGGGGCGGCCTTGACGGGGCCATGGGCGCGGCATAGCGTCGGCAGCCGAGAAGCTCGTCGCCCGCCTCGACGCCAACCGTGCCGACTACCTCAAGCGCTTCTACCACGTCGGCTCGGAGCTGCCCACGCATTTCGACCTCGTCGTCAACACCGACCGGCTCGGGCCGGAGCAGGCGGCCGACGTGATCGTGCACGCAGCCAGGGCCCGATCCCGGCGCGTGGCCTCGGCCACGAACGGACGAGAGCGGGTAGCCCGTACCCTGAAGTCCATGGCCGTCATCGATGTCACCGAGCAGGATTTCGAGCGCGACGTCATCGAGCGCTCGAAGACCACGCCCGTGGTCGTGGACTTCTGGGCCGACTGGTGCGCCCCCTGCCGGGCGCTCACCCCGCTGCTGGAGAAGGCCGCCGCCGCCCGCGAGGGCAAGGTCGTGCTGGCGAAGGTCGACACCGACGCCAATCCCGAGATCTCGCGGCACTTCCAGATCCAGGGCATCCCGGCCGTCAAGGCGTTCTCCGGCGGGCGCGTGGTCGACGAGTTCGTCGGGGTGCAGCCGCCGGCGGCGGTCGAGCGGTTCTTCGACCGGCTGGTCCCCAGCGAGGCCGACGCTCTCGTGAAGGCCGGCGACGAGGCCTCGTTGCGCCGAGCGCTCGAGCTCGAGCCCAACCGGGCCGACGCCGCCGTCGCCCTGGCCGGCCAGCTGCACCGCCGGGGTGAGCCCGACGAGGCGCTGCGTCTCGTCGAGCACCTCAGCGGCAGCTTCCCGGCGGAGGGCCTGGCCGCGCGCATCCGCCTGGAGCGCCAGGACGACCTGGAACTCGACGATGCGTGGCGGGCGCTGGACGAGGGCGACCCCGAGCAGGCCGTCGAGCTGCTGCTCGCGGCGCTGCCGGAGGCCGGCGAGCACCGGGACGACGTGCGCCGGGCGCTGGTGGCGATCCTCGACAGCCTCGGCGTCGAGCACCCGCTCGCACGCGACGCGCGCCGGCGCCTCGCCGCCGCGCTGTTCTAGTTCGGCCGCGCGGGGACCGCGCCGAGCGCGTGCTCGCGCACGAGCGCGGCGGAGCGCTGCGGCTGCTCCCACCAGAACATGTGCCCGATGCGGGGCAGCAGCTCGAGCCGGGCGCCGGGGATCAGGCGGGCGATCAGCTCGCCGTTGACGACCGGCAGCATCTGGTCCTCCGTGCCGTGCACGACCAGCGTCGGCGCCTCGATGCCCGCGAGCCGCCCAGCGGCGTCGTGGGCCTGGATGGCCTGCAGCTGGAGCATGAGCACCTCGAGCCCGACCGGCAGCTGCGTGGCCATCTCGTGGAAGGGCTCGTAGTTGGCGCTGTCGCCGGCGAAGGCCGCCGACACGTTCGCCTCGTAGCCGATCCGCAGCGCACGCTCGTGGTCGCCCGAGGCGATCGCCTCTGCGAGCCGGTGCATCACGGCCGGGTCGGTGAGCCGCGCCTCGGCCCCGCCGGGGTAGGTGCACCCCAGGGCGAGTGTCCGCACGCGGGCGGGGTGGCGCACGGCGAGCTCCTGGGCGACCATGCCGCCCATCGAGATGCCCAGCACGTGGGCGTCCTCGATCTCGAGCGCGTCCAGCAGCCCGGCGGCATCCTCGGCCAGATCGGCGATCGAGAACGGCGCGGTCACCCGGGCCGAGTGCCCGACGCCCCGGTGGTCGTACGTGATGACGTCGAAGTCGCGGTCGAGCTCGCCCACGAACGCATCGCCCCAGGCGAGATGCGTGCCGCTCATGCCCTGCACGAGCAGCAGCGGCTCGCCGGTCCCGTCGCGGCGGTAGAACAGCTCGCGGCCATCGACGTCGACGTGCGCCATGCGCGCCAGGCTACAAGGGCAACGCGAGCTGGGGCGCGCTCGCGGCCTCCGCCTCGGCCTCGGCGAACGCCGCGACGCGGACGCCCACGAGGCGCACCGGCCGGGGCGGCGCGTACTCGCGCAGCAGCGCGACGGCGAGATCGGCGACGGTCGCCGCGTCGTTCGTCGGCTGGGCGATCGTGCGCGCCCGCGTGATCGTCGAGAAGTCGTCGAGGCGCACCTTGATCGCGATGGTCCGCCCGCGGCGCTCGTGGCGGGCCAGCCCCTCGCACAGCTCGCCCGCCAGTCGTCGCAGGATCTCCTCGAGGCGATGGGCGCCCGCGATGTCGGTGTCGAAGGTCGTCTCGCGCGATTCGGACACCGCGATGCGCTCGCTGGTCACCGCGCCGTCGTCCTCGAAGCGCGCGCGCCGGGCCAGCCATGGGCCCTGGCGCGCGCCGAAGTGCGCGGCGAGCACGTCGTCCGGCGTCGCTGCGAGCGCAGCGAGCGTCGCGATGCCGAGCGCCTCGAGGCGGGCGGCGGTCTTGGGCCCGATCCCGGGCACGAGGCCCGGACGGGCGCCGGCGAACCGCGCGCACGCCTGCTCGCGGGTCAGGACGACGAAGCCCGCGGGCTTCTCGGCGTCCGACGCGACATTCGCCACGAGCTTGTTCGGGCCGATGCCGACCGAGGCGCTCATCCCGGTGTCCTCGCGGATCGCGACCACCAGGCGCCGCATCGCGGCCCGTGGCGACAGCAGGCCCCCGAGGTCGAGGTAGGCCTCGTCGAGGCCCATCACCTCGACGTCGTCGACCTGACCGCGCACGAGCTCCATGACGCGCGCCGAGACCTCGCGGTAGGCGGTGAAGTCAGGCGCGATCACCACCGCCTCGGGGCACAGCCGCATTGCTCGAGCGGCCGGCATGGCGGAGCCGACGCCGAACCGCCGCGCCTCGTAGGAGGCGGTGGTGACGACCGCGCGCGGCCCCGACCCGGCGACGATGACCGGCAGCCCTTGGAGCTCCGGCCGGCGCTGCAGCTCGACCGACGCGTAGAAGGCATCGATGTCGAGGTGGGCGATGCAGCGGGACACCCATCGAGGGTACGGCGCGGGTCCGACGGTGGGCGCCCCGCGGGGCGCCCACCGGTCGTCCTCGGCACTACACCGCTACACCGTGACCATGATCGGCCCGACGCCGCCGAACCCGAGGCGGTCCTTGGTGGCGGAGGTCAGGTCGAACTCGCGTCCGGCGACGTAGGGCCCGCGGTCGACGACGCGCACGCGGAGGATGTGGTCGCCGTTGCGCAGCGTGACCCGCGTTCCGCACGGCAGCGACTTGTTGGCCACGCCGAGCGTGCCCGGCGTCAGCGTCCCGCCGCAGCCGAGCCTCCCGCCGAACAGGCCAGGGCCGTACCACGACACGAATGCGCGGCGGTACACGTTCAGCCGTCCCACCCGCTCCCGCGTGGCGGACGCCTCTGCCGTCCCAGCCGCCCGGATGCGCAAGACCGCGCTGACAGGCCGGCGCGGGCGGAACCTGAACGTGAAGCGCCCCGCGGCGCGCGTCGTACGGCGCGCGAGCGTCTGCCAGCCATGAGCGGATCGGCGCTGAAGCGTCACGCGCTCTCCGGCGACGCCCGGGCGCACCGTCCCCTGCACGAGCGCGCGGCGCCCGGCGAGGACGTTCACGCGGCTGCGGCCGGGGACGATGTCGGCCGCCACCGCGACGTGGGCGATCGCCGACCCGGCCGGAGCCGGGGCGTCCGCATTGGCGGCCCACACGCCGGCGCTCCCCGCGACCACGCGCAGGTCGCCGCCTGCGGGCAGTGGCGCGACCAGGTGGTACCGGCCGTGGGCGCCCGCGGTGCCGTCGAGCAGCGATCGCCACTGGCCGCCGGGCGGCCGGTACTGGAGCGTGACGCCGGCACCGGCGCTGGACACGCGCCCGGTCACCACGACGCTATGGCCGTAGGCCACGGAGCGATCGCGGACGTTCATCGTGATGGCATTGCCCTGTGTGTCGGACTGCGCCGTGGCGGGCGCCTCGGCGAGCCCGATGGCGAAGCAGAGCGCACCCGGCACCGCACAGGCGCGGCGGGCGCGAAGCATAGATCGCCTCATATCGAGGTCCTCCTGTGTGCTGCGCCGCCTACGGGGTTAGCTGTCGGGCTCGCATCGGGTCGGCCGTGCCCCATGCACGGCTCAACCGAACGCTACGGCGGGCACAGCCCCCGATTCGCCCCATCCGGCCCCAGAACGACAGGCCGGCAGTGGGTCCCCCGCTCACCCCCGAAGGAACGGAGGCGACTCGGCAGGTCGAACAACTGTTCGCAAGCTAGCAGGCTTTGCACAGG
>JAOPZW010000081.1 GCA_025963905.1 Solirubrobacterales bacterium
GCATGCTGTTCGCGGCCGTCGACCTGCCGGCGGAGACGTATGCGCGGCACGGCTCGACGTCGCCGTTCGAGGGCGGGACCGGATTCCACTCGTTCATGCCGACCACCGTCACGCGCGCCGAGGCCGAGCGGGTCGTCTCGCACATCCCGGGCGGCATCGTGCGCGAGCACACCTTGTGCGGCACGCCGGAGATGATCGCCGACCAGATCCGCGCGTACCAGCAGGCCGGGTTGCGCGACGTGATCCTGTGGAACATCACGCCGTTCGCCGACCCGGAGCTGTCGGTCTACTCGTTCCGTGCCATGCGCGACGTGCGCCGGCTGCTCGACGGCGTCGCCCATGTCTGAGCCGTCGCTGGCCGGGCGCGTCGCGCTCGTCACCGGCGGCGGTCGCGGCATCGGACGCGGCATCGCCCTCGAGCTGGCGGCGGCGGGCGCGGCGGTCGCGGTCAACTACCGCCGCGACGAGGAGGCCGCCCGCGAGGTGGTCGAGCGGATCACCGGCGCCGGCGGGCGCGCGGTGGGCGTGGCGACCGACGTCAGCGATCGCGCGCAGGTGCGTGCCGCGGTCGCCGCGGCGGCCGCGCTGGACGGCGGCGCCATCCACATCGTCATCAACAACGCGGGCGTCACGCGGCCCGCGATGTTCCCCAAGCTCGACGAGGAGAAGTTCCGGACCGTGCTCGACGTCCATCTCATGGGCACCTACGCCGTGTCGCAGGAGGCGCTGCCCCACCTGCCCGACGACGGCCGCGGGCGCATCATCAACTCCACCTCGGCGGCGGGCCTGGTGGGCACGATCGGCCAGGCCAACTACGCCGCGGCCAAGGCCGGGATCGTCGGCCTGACCAAGTCCTTGGCCAAGGAGCTCGCGCGCAAGCAGATCACCGCCAACGTGGTCGCGCCGCTGGCGGCCACCGCGATGACCGAGACCGTGCGCACCGACCCGCGCTTCGCCGAGAAGCAGCTAGAGCGCGTGCCGCTCGGGCGCTGGGCCGAGCCCGAGGAGATCGCGGGCGCCTTCGCGTTCCTGGCCTCCGACGACGCCTCGTACATCACCGGCCAGGTGCTGTGCGTCGACGGCGGGCTGGTGATGTGACGATGGCCGCGAACGGCAACGGCGTCAGCTCGCCGATGATCGAGGCCGGCCGCCCGGCGCTGGTGGTCGAGGCGGTCCGCACCGCGATCGGGCGCTCGCACCCCGAGAAGGGCGCGTTCCGCGACACGCACCCCAACGCGCTGCTGGCGGCGTGCCTGACCGAGCTGGTCGAGCGCACCGGCATCGACCCGGGCGAGGTGGAGGACGTGATCGCCGGCTGCACCGCGCCGTTCGGCGAGCAGTCGCGCAACATCGCCCGCAACGCCTGGCTGCAGGCCGGCTACCCGGTCGAGGTGCCGGCCATCACGATCGACCGGCGCTGCGGCAGCGCGCAGTCGGCGGCGACCTACGCGGCGGGCCTGATCGCGTCGGGCACGCACGACCTCGTCATCGCGGCGGGCGTCGAGCACATGCACCACGTGCCGATCGACTCGCCGCTGAAGGTCGCCGAGCTCTACGGGTCGCCGTGGCCGGAGGAGCTGACCGACCGCTTCGACTTCGTCGGCCAGGGCGAGAGCGCCGAGCTGATCGCCGACCGCTGGGGCATCACGCGCGAGGCGATGGACGAGCTGGCCGTGGTCTCCCACCAGCGCGCCGCCGCGGCGCGCGCCGACGGCCGCTTCGTCAAGGAGATCGTGCCGGTCGAGACGCCGCACGGGACCGTCGACGAGGATCAGGGCATCCGCCCGGACACGAACCTGGAGAAGCTCGCGACGCTCAAGACGCCGTTCCGGCCCGACAACGGCAAGGTGACGGCGGGCACGGCGTCGCAGATCTCCGACGGCGCGGCCGCGGTCCTGCTCGCTTCGCCGCGCAAGGCGCAGGAGCTGGGGCTGCGCGGGCGCGCGCGGATCGTCGACCAGGTCACGGTCGGCGTCGACCCAATCATCATGCTCACCGGCCCGATCCCAGCGACGCGCAAGCTGCTGCTGCGCACCGGGCTGACGATGGACGACCTCGACCTGGTGGAGATCAACGAGGCCTTCGCCTCGGTCGTCCTGGCCTGGCAGCAGGAGCTCGACGCCGACATGGACCGCGTCAACGTCAACGGCGGCGCGATGGCGCTCGGCCATCCGGTCGGCATGACCGGCGCGCGGCTGATGGCCACCATCCTGCACGAGATGGAGCGGCGCGACAGCGAGCTGGGCCTGGTCACGATGTGCTGCGGCGGCGGCCTGGGGACCGGCACGATCCTGCAGCGGCTCGAGGGCTGAACGCGCGATGGCGCCGGTCGAGCTCGATGCCGCTGCGCCCGACGTCGCGCGCTTCGTGCGCGCCGGCGACGGCGTCGTCGTCAGCCAGGGCTGCGCCGAGCCGGTCGCGCTGGTCGACGCGCTGATCGCGGCGGCCGGCGGCGGCGAGCTGGACGCGGTCTCGCTCTACTGCGGCCTGACGTGGCGCGACGCGCTCGTCGCGCCGGAGGCCGAGGCGCTCGACGTGGTGTCCTACGGCGTGCTCGGCGCGCTGGCCAAGGTCGCCGCGGTGCGGCCGGTGCGGATCGTGCCGTCGCACTTCTCGGCGCTGCCCGGGCTGTTCGCCCATCACAAGCTCCCGGGCGACGTCGCGCTGATCCAGGTCGCGCCGCCCGACGGCGACGGCCGCTGCTCGTTCGGGGTCGACACCGCGTACATCGCCGACGCGGTGGTGCACGCGCGCGTGGTGATCGCCGAGGTCAACGCGCGGATGCCGCGCGTGCCTGGCGCGTCGATCGCCTACGACGGGCTGACGGCGGTCGTCCACACCGACCGGCCGCTGCTGGAGGCTCCGCGCGCGCGTGAGACAGAGCTCGACCGCGCGATCGCCGAGCATGTTGTAGGCCTCGTCCGCGATGGCGACACGCTGCAGGTCGGCGTCGGCGCCCTGCCAGAGGCGATCCTGCGCGGGCTGCGCGGGGCGCGCGACCTCGGGATCCACTCCGGGATGATCTGCGACCCGGTCGTGGACCTCGTGGAGGCGGGCGTGATCACCGGCGCCCACAAGCCTGACGACACGGGCCTGATCGTCACCGGCGCGGCGCTCGGCTCGACCGAGCTGTTCAGCTTCCTCGACGGCAGCGACGTCGTCGTCCAGCGCCCGGTGTCCTACACCCATCGCCCCGAGACGCTCGCCGGCGTCGGCCGGCTGGTGGCGATCAACGGCGCCGTCGAGGTCGACCTTACCGGCCAGGTCAACGCGGAGCGCGCGGGCACGCGCGCCGTCGGCGCGATCGGCGGTCAGGTCGACTTCCTGCGCGGCGCCGCGATGACCGGGGGTGAGGGCGTCGTCGCGCTGCCGTCGGTCGTCGCCAAGACCGGCGCCACGCGGGTCGTGCCGGTGCTCAACGGGCCGGTGACGACCGCGCGCGCCGACGTCGGCGTCGTCGTCACCGAGCACGGCGTCGCGCGGCTGCGCGGCCTGGACCTGGTGGAGCGCGCGGCGGCGCTGGTGGCCGTCGCCGCGCCCGGGCACCGCGAGGAGCTCGAGCGCGCGGCAGCCGAGCTTCAGCGCGACGGCGGCGAGGCCATCGTCAAGCGCAGGTAGCGGGCGATCGCCTCGGCGCGGTTGGCCGAGCGGAGCTTGCGCAGGATGCGCTTGACGTGGGACTTGACGGTGCCGTCGGTGATGACGAGCTGCTCGGCGATGCGGCTGTTCGTCGCGCCGGTCGCCATCAGCGTGAGCACCTCCAGCTCGCGCGGCGTCAGCAGCGAGTCGATCCGGGAGCCGGGGGAGGGCGGCAGGCGCGTCGGGCCGCCGGGGGGGCGCTCGGAGTTCGCGCGCGCGGCCAGCTCGATCTCGGCGTTGGCGAGGTCCTCGAGGACGTGCTCGACGGTCATCATTGCCTCGCGGACCTGCTCGCGCTGGTACCTGAGCCGCCGCAGCAGCACCGCGCGCTCGAAGATCTGGCCGAAGCCGTCGGCAAACGCGCCGAGGATGTCGCGGTCCAGCTCGGTGACGATGCCGGACTCGTGGTCGGCGTGCAGGAACCCGATGACCTTGCCGGTCGGCATGATCGGCGCCGCGACGTAGGGCGCCAGGCCCGAGGCCTCGATCAGCGGCCGGTACACGCGCGGGTCGTTGTCGGGGTCGTCGACGAGCGCCGGCGCGTGGCGGCGCACCATCTCGCTCTCCAGCAGCAGGTGGTCGAGCGGGATCTGGGGCGTGGTGGCCATCCATTCGCGGAAGCCGCGCTCGCCGTCGCCCTCGCTCAAGGCATAGGCCTTCCACGGACGCCAGGTCGAGTCCTCGACGCGCGACAGCAGCGCGCGGTCGAAGCCGCAGCTGTGGACGACGGCCTCGCACGCCTTGGCGAGCAGCTCGTCTGGGTCGTGGACGAAGCGCAGCGGCGCGAGACCGGCCTCGATCGCCGACAGGCGGTCGAGCCGTTCGTGGACCTCGTGGTCGTGGACCTCGGACCGGAACGTCTGCAGCTCGACGAGCGCGTTGCCCAGCTCGCCGAGCGTGGCGCCGCCGGGCTCGACGCGGCCCGCCGCCAGGCGCTCCATGACGTCGGCGGTCAGGACGTCGAGCTGCGCGACGAGGACGTCGAGGTCCTCCGCGTCCTCGTAGGCCTGCTGGTCGTTGGTGGCCAGAAGGCCCTCCGTCGCGCGCAGCAGGTGCGTGCCCCGGCGGATCAGGCCCGCGCGGCGGCGGGCGAGGGCAGTGTGCAATGCGGCCGGCTGGCGGACGCGCTGACGTTCCACGGTGCTCATGGCATTGACCTGGAGCGCGTCGGGCGCGCCCCCTCCTCCTCGTGCGAACCGTAGCCGACCCTGGCGACGTTAACCAACGCTCAGTGTAGTGCCCGCTTCCTGCTGCGTCTACCGCAAGTACTCCAGGTGACGAGACGCGATCGGCGGTTAACCATCGTTCACTGGCTGTGGTATGTTCCGACGCGTGCAGAGGTCCTTCGACACGCTGCGCTGGGAGCTGGACGAGCTCGGCGTCGCGACGATCGCGCTCGACGAGCCCGACAGCCGCAACGCGCTGTCGGACGCCGTAATGGCCGACCTGCTCGCGGCGTTCGCCGCCGCACGCGACGACGACGCGGTCCGCTGCGTCGTCCTGGCCTCGACGCATCCGACGACGTTCAGCGCCGGCGGCAACCTCGGCGGATTCGCGTCCGACGTCCCGTTGGCACACAAGCACGACGCCAACGGCCGCTTCCCCGAGCTGTTCACGCTGATCGGGCAGCTGGGCAAGCCGGTGATCGCCGCGGTGGACGGGCACTGCCTGGCCGGCGCGTTCGGCCTCGCGCTCGCGTGCGACCTCATCGTCGCCTCCGACGCCGCGACGTTCGGGACGCCCGAGATCAACGTCGGCGTCTTCCCGTTCATGATCGCCGTGCTCATCTACCGCAACCTGCCGCGCAAGAAGGCGACCGAGTTGATGTTGATGGGCGACCGCATCGACGCGCACGAAGCGCGCGAGCTCGGGATCGTCAACGCGGTCGTGCCGCGCGAGGACTTCGCGCGGACGATCGTGGCGTGGTCGAGACGCCTTGCGGGGAAGTCCCCGCTGCTCATGAAGCTCGGCCGCGACGCGCTGTGGCGCCAGCACGACCTCGCCGCCGAGGACGCGTGGGACTTCCTGCGCGCGCAGCTGACCATCGCCTTCGCCACCGACGACATGCAGGAGGGCGTCACCGCGTTCTTCGAGAAGCGTCAGCCCTTGTGGAGCGGACGGTGAGCCGGAACGCCTCCTCCTCCTGCGTTCCGGCTCGCCGAACGTCCGCTGGGACCCGTGCTACGTTCGGGCCGTGAGCCGAGACCGCGAGATCCTCGACGCCGCCGCGGCGTTGTTCTATGAGAAGGGGTTTCACGGCGTCGGCGTGGACGAGATCGGCGAGCGCATCGGCATCAGCGGCCCGGCGCTATACCGGCACTTCGGCGGCAAGGACGAGATCCTCGCGACGCTGCTCAACGAGACGATCGACGAGCTGATCACCGCGGCCGCCGCGGTCTACGAGGACCCGCAGCAGGACCTCGAGCGCCTGATCCGCCACCACGTCGAGTTCTCGATCGAGCACCGCCACCTCATCAACGTCTACCAGCGCGAGGTCCGCTCGCTGGTCGACCCGTGGCGGCGCCAGTACAACCGTCGCATGCAGCAGTACGCGTCCCGCTGGCAAGAGGCCATCGGCCGCTGCTTCCCGAGCGCGTCCGACGACCACGTCGCCGCCGCGACCCAGGCCGCGATCGGCCTCATTCACTCGGTCACCTACTGGCCGCCGAAGGTGCTGAAGGCAGACGACCTCGCGGACTTCCTGGTGCGGCTGGTCCGCGACGGGCTGTCGACGCTGACGCACGAGATGTCGCGGGCCTAGGCCTCTTCCGTCGGCCGTTGCCGATCAGATCCGCAGACGCACGGGCGCAGGTCGTGACGGGGTACAAGTCGTGGCTCGCGTCGTCCCGCGGTACAACTGGGGTACAAATTGAGCGCCACTGAGGGGAAAATAGCCGTGATCGCCCATCGCCACGGATTCTCCACAAGTCGGTGGCACGGAGTCATTTTCACCCGCCCAGAGCCGGCGCCCCGCGCGGAGAGGAACTAAGAGCAACTGAGCTCGGCCGATCACGCGTCAGCACGGTGAGGACGCCTGAGCGCCACCGCATCGTGCCGGCTGGGGGCCGGGCGGTTGCAGGTTCGATCCTGTCTCCGGACTCAGCGAAGACGGAAGGCGGTGTGTCCGGAGCTCGGCGATCCTGGGGTGCGCGGCGACTGCGGCATGACCAACGCGGTCGGGCGCGCCGACAAGCTCTACAGACCCGGGAGTGCAACCGGTTCTCGGACCCGGGTGGAGGGCGTCCCGCCGAGATTGGAGGAGTTTCTGGCGAGTGTTTGGCGAGTTGGGGCGATGATTTTGGCTCTGTAGAGCCAAATCATGCGCGAGGGCGTCGGCTACGGAACCGAAGGTCAGAGGTCCGAATCCTCTCGGGCGCGCTCTGAAGATCCCAGTGCTGGAGGGGGTTTTGGGCCTCGGCCGAACCTCGTGGGGTGACAACGGGGGTGACAATGGCGGACCGGGCCTAGGTGGCGGCGCCGCTGCAGCGCACCGCGACGCCGGGCGTCTACGTGCGTGGCTCGCGGTGGGTGGCCGTCTATCTCGAGGACGGCCGGCAGCGCCGCGATCGGCGGCGACGTTTTCGCGAGGCTCGAGAGATCAAGGTCCGCGCGACCGCGCAGGAGGCCGGTCGTCGGGCCGGACCGACCCTGCACGGCTATGGGCTGGAGTGGGTCGATCACTACGCGGGCCGCGGTGCGAACGACGTGATCAACGATCGCAGGCGGCGCGAGTACCGGCGGTTGCTGATCGCCTACGCGCTTGTGTACTTCGCGCCCGAAGAGCGCCTGTGCGACCTCGACGAACAACGGTTGCGCGGATTCGTGGACTGGATGTGCCGCCTGACCGACGAGGACGGCCGCCGGCTCTGCGACCGGTCGGTGCTCAACGCCGTGCTGCCGCTGCAGTCCTGCCGCGACACGCCGCCCGGGCCGGCGTGGTCGGCGACGGCTCGGAGCCGGTGATCCTCCTGCCGCGGCGGCGGCGTGGCCGCGCCTACGAGTTCGACGAGCGACGCTCGCGCGAGCAACTCACGCGGCTGCTGGCCGAGATCCCCGACGGCTGGCGCCCGTTCTTCGACCTGCTCGCGTCGACCGGCTTGCGGATCTCCGAGTCGGTCGCACTTCGCATCATGGACGCCGACCTGGATGCGGAACGGCCGCGGATCCACGTGCGTCGTGCGATCGTGGACGGCCAGCTCACCGGCCCGAAGTCCCGCCACGGCCGACGCACGATCCCGATCAGCCACGAACTCGCCGACCAGCTCACGGCGCTCGCCGTCGACCGCGACAACACCGAGCTGCTGTTCGTCGGCGCCCACGGTGCCGTGCTGCGTCCAGGCAACCTGCGCTATCGCGTCATGATTCCCGCGGCCGAGCGCGCGGGCGTTCCCTGGGCGCGCTTTCACACCCTGCGCCACACCTGCGCGGCGCTGCTGATCGACGCCGGCGCCAGCCCGCTTCGTCTCCAGCGCTGGATGGGGCACCACTCAGCCGCGTTCACGCTGGACAACTACGGCCACCTCCTCGACGACAGCCTCGGTCCTCACCTCAGCCTGCCAGCCACCTGATCGCCGGAGGCCCAGCGTTCGTCGACCCTAGACCCGCCAGAGCCGCCTACGGAACCGAAGGTCAAAGGTTCGAATCGATATCCCTGACCAGCTCGCGTGTGCTTGTCCGTCTCGCAAGCAACCGATCCAAGGGCGGTACTCGTCGTGGTGATAGCCGCGATAGGCGATCACACTTTCGCGCGCTGGCCGCGGGCGACCGGGCTTGCCGCGAAGAGGACTGCCGGAGACGGCCCGACCTGGAAGCCTCCTAGAGAACGGCGGCCGCCCGGACGGGCACCTCGGGATTTCTCCATCTCCGTGTCCGTCTGGGCGTCGGCTGTTCGTCATCAGCTCACAGGGCCGGCATCCGCGCCGGCCGCTACCGAAAGGGCGCAGGAGATGATCAATTACGTGTTCGCATACAGCGGCGGCAAGGGTGTGGCCGCCGACGAGGCCGAGCGCGCCGCGCAGTATGCCAAGTGGGGTCAGTGGTTCGGAGAGCTCGGTTCGGCCGTCGTCGAGGGCGGCGCCGCGATGGGGACCGCGAAGACGGTCGGCCCGGGCGGCTCGGTCAGCGATGGCGGCTCGCGTGGCCTGACCGGCTACTCAATCGTGTCGGCCGATAGCCTCGACTCGGCGGTCGAGCTCGCGAAGGGCTGCCCGGTCCTCGAGATCGGCGGCGCGGTCGACGTCTACGAAGCGATCGCGATGTAGTAGGCGTGCGGGGCCGCCGGGTCGGCGCGGACCGCTAACGCTCCTCCGCGCGACCCGACGGCGCTGCGCGAGCATCGCCTGCAGCGCTTGCATCTGGTGAGCGCCTTTGAAGGGTCCTCCCAAACATTGACGTTCGTCGCGGAGGTGTCCGTCTGGGCAGCGACTGTTCGTCTAAGGGAGCACCGGCAGCTCGAGAAGGGAGCGCACCATGAAGTACGCACTGCTCAATTACAGCAAGGGCGCGGCGTCCGGAGAGCGCGGGGCGCGTGACATGCATCCGGGCATCGCCGCCGTCCTGGATCGGCCGGACGTGAGCGGCTGGGTGCGCCTGCAGCCGGCGGAGTCGGCGACGACCGTCACGCTGGAAGGGCGAACGACGCTGTTGACCGACGGCCCGTTCGTCGACAGCAAGGAGTTCCTCGGCGGCTTCATCATGATCGAGGCCGACAACCTCGACGAGGCGCTCGCCGTCGCCGCTGAGCTGCAGGCGCTCGACGTCACCGCAGCGATCGAGGTCCGGCCGGTGTTCGAGCAGGAGCTCGGGGGTGCTTGAAGACGTCTTTCGCGATCAGTGGGGGCGGGTGCTGGCCACGCTGGTGGGCATCCTCGGCGACATCGAGCTCGCCGAGGACGCCGCGCAGGAGGCGTTCGCGCTGGCCTCAGAACGCTGGCCGCGCGACGGGGAGCCTGACAACCCGACCGCATGGCTGATCACGACAGCCCGCAACCGCGCCATCGACCGCCTCCGTCGCGACCGGACGCTGGCACGCAAGACCGAGCAAATGGGGCGCGAGCTGCGCGACCGGCCGGAGGACACGATGGACGACACCACGAAGCTGCCGGACGAACGCCTCGAGCTCCTCTTCGCGTGCTGTCACCCGGCGTTGGCGCTCGAGGCGCAGGTGGCCCTGACGCTGCGCACGCTCGGCGGCCTGTCGACCGACGATGTCGCCGCCGCGTTCCTCGTGCCGTTCGAGACCATGAGCAAGCGGCTGAGCCGCGCCAAGCGCAAGATCAGAGCGGCGGGCATCCCGTTTGCCGTGCCGCCGGCGCACGTGCTCCCCGAGCGCCTCGACGCGGTGCTAGCCGTGATCTACCTCGTCTTCAACCAGGGCTGGGGCGCCGGTCGCGTCGATCTCGCGACGGAGGCGATCCGTCTTGGTCAGGTGCTCGCGACGCTCATGCCCGACGAGTCCGAAGTGCTCGCGCTCCTGGCGCTGATGCTCCTCAACGACTCGCGTCGCCACGCCCGCATGCGCGACGACGAGATCGTCCTGCTGGATGACCAGGATCGCTCGCTGTGGAACGAGCAGCAGATCGCCGACGGCCGCTCGCTGCTCGAGCGGGCAACCGCGCTGCGGGGATCCGGGCCCTACGTCCTGCAGGCGGCGATCGCCGACCTTCACATCCGTCAACCGCGTGACTGGGAGCAGATCGCCCTCCTCTACGGCGAGCTCGGCCGGATCACGCGATCGCCCGTCGTCGAGCTCAACCGCGCGATCGCGGTCGGCGAGATCGCGGGGCCCGATGCCGCCCTCGAGCTCCTCGAGGCGCTCGACCTCGGCGACTATCGCTACTTCCACTCCACGCGCGCCGACGTGCTGCGACGGCTCGGCCGCGACGACGAGGCGCGCCTTGCCTACGGACGGGCACTTGAGCTGACCGCCGCGGGCCCCGAGCAACGATTCCTCGCCATGCGCGTGGCCGAGCTCCTCCCCCCAGGGGATCGCGAATAGCTGTCCGTCATGGGCGGGCTTGTTCGTCTCACAGGCACAACCGACCCAAGGAGCAACCATGCCGGACATCCTTCATCGCTTCACCATCGACGCCCCGCGCGAGCGCGTGCACGATCTCATCGCCACCAAGGAGGGCGTCGAGCGCTGGTGGAACGCCCACCCCAACACCGGAGACGACACGACGTTCCAGGTCTTCTTCGGCGGCGACGACCCGGCCGCGGTCATGCACGTCGCCGAGGCGGCGCCCGAGCAGGTCGTCTGGCGGGTGGTCGACGGCCCAGCCGACTGGATCGACACGACGATCACCTTCGCGCTCCAGCGCCGGCCCGACGACGGCACGACGCTGCTGTTCACGCACGCCGACTGGCGCGAGGCCAACGAGTTCATGCACGGCTGCAGCACCAACTGGGGCGCCTACCTGACGAGCCTCAAGTCAGGCGCCGAGCGCGGCGAGTTCGCCGCCTACCCGGCCGGCGAGATGAGCCGCTGGAGCTGATCCGAAGCAGGCAGGGTGACCCGGGTGCGGTAGGCACCAATGCGCCGGGTCGCCCTCGCCGCCGCGCTCGCCCTGCTGGCTGCCGCCGCCCCGGCGACGGCGCTAGGCCGACTGCTCTGATCGAGGGGGTGCGAATACTGGCTGCGGTGGATCGCGCGATCCTTCGACCGTGCCGCCGCCGGCCTCACCCGACTACGCCGCGCTCGTCTCCTGCGCGGAACAGCAGTGGGATGTGCGGTCGATCGGCGAAACCGTAGACCGCGCGCGACGCTCTGCGACGCCGGCGCCACGGTCTAGCAGGTCGAGACCCTCGGTACCGAGCACGTCACCGAAGAGTACGTGCGAGCATCGGAGGCCCTCGACTTCGTCGCCGACCCCTCGGCCGGCAAGCCGGCTGTCGCCACCGGCGCCACGATCCCCGCCGCGCCCGTTGAGCCGGCCCCGGTGACGACGCCCGGTACCACCCGTGTAACGCCATCCGGACGGAGCACCTGAGGGCTCTCTGCTCTCCTGCCGTGCCGTCGTGGACCGCCCCACGGGCGCACTTGGTCCACGGTGTGGGCCTTCGACCCACGCACTGAGCGCCCGTTCGTTGCGATCGCTGTGCGGGCTTCGCGGGGCCGACCCGGCGGCTCGACCCTCTCCGAGATGAGCTTCACCGGGAGGCCGCGGACGCGGATGCCCTGCGGAAGATCGGAGAGTTTCTGGCGAGTTTCTGGCGAGTTGACGAGCATCACTTGGCTCTGTAGAGCCAAGATCCGACGATAAGCGTCGCTACGGAACCGAAGGTCAGAGGTTCGAATCCTCTCGGGCGCGCTCTGAAGATCCCAGTGCTGGAGGGGGTTTTGCGCCTCGGCCGAACCTCGTGGGGTGACAACGAGGGTGACAATGGCGGGCGTCGCGTAGATGGCGGCACCGCTGCAGCGCACCTCGACGGCCGGCGTTTACGTGCGCGGCTCGCGGTGGGTGGCCGTCTATCTCGAGGACGGCCGGCAGCGCCGGTGATCGGCGGCGACGTTTCAACCACCACCTGATCCAGGCTCCGCGAAACCCAGCCCGCCTCAGTCTCGGAGCCAGATGAGTGATTTCATGTCGAGAAGCTCTGACCGGCTCCGCTCAACAGGTGAAGGGCCACGACAGGCGCGGCCCACGACACCAGGAGACCACGATGCCGAAGTACCTGCTCCTCAAGCACTACCGCGGCGGCCCGGAGCCGCACCATCCCTTCCCCCCGATGGACCAGTGGGCCCCCGAGGACGTGGAGGCGCACATGGCGTTCCTCAGGCACGTCAGCGAGCTGCTGCAGGAGAACGGCGAGTACGTCGGCGCGCAGGCTCTCACGCCGGCTCGCACCTGGGTGCGCTACGGCGGGCCGGACGCCGCGCCAGTCACCACCGACGGCCCGCTGCCCGAGACCAGCGATCTCGTGGCGGGCTGGTACATGATCGACGTCGAGTCGCACGAGCGTGCGGTCGAGATCGCGGCCTACGTCTCCTCCGAGCCCGGCCCGGGCGGGGAGCCGCTGTACGAGTGGATCGACGTCCGGGAGGTCATGTGGGAGCGTCCTCGGACGACTGACGCGGCGTGATCGACGAGCCGACGCGACGGCTGGACGAGGGCGCGCTGCGCGGGTTCGGGCGGGACCTCATTCCTCGGGTGCTCGCGGGTCTGGTCCGGCGGGGCGAGGACTTCGATGCCGCTGAGGACGCGCTGCAGGAGGCGCTGCTGGAGGCGCTGCGGGTGTGGCCCGAGCACCCGCCGCGCGACCCGTGTGCGTGGCTGGCGACGGTCGCGGCCCGGCGGCTCGTCGACGCCCGCCGCAGCGAGGCCGCCCGTCACCGCCGCGAGGAGCAGACGTACGCCGAGCCGCGGCCCGCCGCCACCGAGGAGGGCGACGACACTCTCTTCCTGCTCTTCTGCTGCTGCCACCCGGAGCTCGCGCCCGCGTCCCAGGTGGCGCTGACCCTGCGCGCCGTCGGCGGCCTCACCACCCGGGAGATCGCCGACGCCTTCTATGTCCCCGAGGCGACGATGGCGCAGCGGATCAGCCGGGCCAAGCGCGCCCTGCGGGGGCGCCGCCTGGACCAGCCCGGTGACCTCGCCGTCGTGCTGCGCGTGCTCTACCTCGTCTACACGGCCGGGCATACTGGCCCGCCCGCCCGGGTGGACCTGGCCGGCGAGGCGATCCGGCTCGCCCGCCAACTCACCCTCGCCACCGAGGAACCGGAGGCGCGCGGGCTGCTCGCGCTGATGCTCCTCAACCACGCCCGCCTCCCGGCGCGACTCGAC
>JAOPZW010000096.1 GCA_025963905.1 Solirubrobacterales bacterium
TTCCTCGCATCCCGGGCAGCGCCCGTGCCAGCGGGCCGAGACGTGGCCGCAGGAGGAGCAGACGTGGACGGTGGCGGGCTTGGGCACGCCCCGAGACTAGGCGCCAGGGCCGACGGCTTCGCGCCCGGCGGCGTCGAGTCCGGCGCCGATGTCGGCGAGCAGGTCCGCGGCGTCCTCGATCCCGACGCTCAGGCGGACGAAGCCCTCGGGCACCGCGTCGGTGCCCCAGCGCGCGCGGCGCTCGGCGCTGCTGTGGACGCCGCCGAAGCTCGTGGCCTCGGCGACGAGCCGCGCAGCGGCGAGGAACGCCTGCGCCCGGCCGGCGCCGTCGAGCTCGAAGGACACGACGCACCCCACGCCGGGCCAGCGCACCCCGGTCACGTCGTCGCGCCCGCGCAGGAACTCGGCCACCGCTGCGGCGTTGACGGCCTGGCGCTCGACCCGCACGGCGAGCGTGGCCAGCGAGCGGTGCGCGAGCCATGCCTCGAAGGGGCCGGGAATGGCGCCCGTGAGGGTGCGCCAGGACCGCAGCGCGGCCGCGTCGGCGCCCTCGCGGGCGGCGACGTAGCCGAGCAGGAGGTCGCTGTGGCCGCTGATGGCCTTCGTGGCGCTGGCCATCGACAGGTCGGCGCCGAGGTCGAGAGGCCGCTGGCCGAGCGGCGTCGCGAGCGTGTTGTCGACCGCGAGCCGCGCGCCTGCGGCATGGGCGTCGCGAGCCAGCGCCGCCACGTCGAGCACGTCGAGGCGCGGGTTGGACGGCGTCTCCACCCATACGAGGGTCGCGCCGTCGAGCGCGTCGCGGACGGCCGCCTCGTCGGTGGGCACGAACCGCACCTCCACGCCGCGCGGCTGGAGCTGGCGCTCGGCGATCTGGCGCACGCCGGGGTAGGCGTCGGAGGGCGCCACCAGGACGTCCCCGGGCGTCAGCGCCGGCACCAGCACGGCGGCGGCGGCCGCCATCCCGGACGCGAAGGAGACGACCTCGCCGCCCTCGAGCTCGCCGAGCGCCGCCTCGAGCCCCTCCCACGTGGGGTTGTCGTAGCGCCCGTAGCCGAACCGCGCCGCGTCGGCCGGTCCGGCCAGGTGATAAGGCGCCGCGAGCACCGGCCCGGGCAGGAACGGCTCGCCCTGCGCGGGCTCGGGAAGCCCCGCGTGCACGGCCCGGGTCGAGGGGCCTCGGTCCATCACGCCCGCTCGCACGACGAGAACCCGGCTTCCTTGTGGGACGCGTCGCAGAACGGCTTGGTGCGCGACTGCCCGCAGCGGCAGAGGGCGACCGGACGCCCGGGCTCGACCTCGAAGGCGTTGCCCTCCGGATCGACGATGCGAACCGGCCCGGTGACCTTGTACGGACCGTTGTCGCGAACCTTGATCTCGGCTTGAGGCTCGTCGTGGGGCATGGGCGCGACGTCCGGCGCCCGCCGGCGGGGACGTACGCAGGAGTCTACGTCCGGGGGCGGGCGCGGCGACCCGGCCGCGCCCGCCGGACTCTCCTCCTCAAGCCTGGTCGCGCCGTGACGAGACGATCTCGCGCAGGTGGTCGACCGCGGCGGGCGCGGTCTTCTGCAGCTTGCGGATGTCCCAGCTCGTCAGGGTGATGAGCATCATCGGCGACGTCGAGATCACCGTCGCGTTGCGCTGCGAGCGCTCCAGCACCCCCATCTCCCCCACCACGTCACCCGGGCCGAGGTCGGCGAGGTGCTGCCCGTCGCGCTCGACGCTCGCAGTCCCCTCCTCGATCCCGAGCATGTCGTAGGAGTAGTCCCCCTCGCGCACCAGCTCCTTCCCGGTCGGCACCGAGACCTCCGCCGCGAGGGCCGCAATGTGGCGCCGCTGCTCGTCGTCGAGGTCCGCGAAGACGGGGATCTTCTTCAGGCGCTCCGGGTCCACTGTGGTGCTTCCTCCGTGAGGTCGGGGGTGCGAACGAAGGCGCAAGCCTCGCCGGTCGGGGCGCCTTGCGTCAAATCGGAATCCCCCGCCCGGGGATCCCGGCCGCCGGGGCGGGCGGGATCCATCCAACACGAGGGCCGCCCGTGGGCGGCCCTCGATGAGACGGATGGCGTGCGGCGCGCCCGCTAGGACTCGCCGGCCGGCGGCTCGGCAGGCGCGTCGGGCGCCGCCGGCTCGTCGTGGTGCTCCTCGCCCGCCGGCAGCTCGCCGCCTCCGACGACCGCGGGCACCTTCTTGGGCTCGACCACCGACAGCGCCACCTCGGGATCAGTGCCCTCGGGTGCGCGCTCGACCATGACGGTCGCGCCTGCCGGCAGCTCGGCCCGCAGGACGAAGTCCGCCAGCGGATCCTCGATGTAGCGCTGGATCGCCCGGCGGAGCGGGCGAGCGCCCATCGACGGGTCCCAGCCCTTGTCGACCAGCAGCTCCTTGGCGTCGTCGGTGAGCTCGAGCTGGAGCTCCCGCTCGGCCAGCGACGCACGGATGCGGCGCAGGAGGAGCTCGACGATCGTCTTGATCTCGTCCTTCTGGAGCTTGTGGAAGACGATGACGTCGTCGATGCGGTTGAGGAACTCGGGCCGGAAGACCTTCTTCAGCTCTCCCATGA
>JAOPZW010000100.1 GCA_025963905.1 Solirubrobacterales bacterium
CCCGGCCGCGATAGGGCTTGAACACGATCGGGCTCCGGAAGACGACGTCATCCGACAGCAGGTCTACCGCGCCGTCCACGTCTCCGGCCTTCATGGCGCTGCCAAACGGGTGCAAGGCTTGACCTCCGATTACCCAACTAGTTGAATAGGTGCCGATGAGACTACTCTCGCTCTTGGTCACTGTCTAGATGGCGCTGCGTCATGCCGTGCTCACCGCTCTCCTGGAGGGCGAGGCCTCGGGCTATCAGCTCTCCAAGCGATTCGACGTCTCGGTCGCCGACTTCTGGTCCGCGACCCCACCGCAGGTCTATCGCGAGCTCGAGCGCCGGGAGGACGAAGGGCTGCTGCGAGCACGCCTCATCGAGCAGCGCCGGCGTCCCAACAAGCGCGTCTTCACGATCACGGCCGCAGGCCGTCAGGAGCTCCACGAGTTCACCGCGCAACCGACCCGGCCGGCTGCACTCCGCGACGACCTGCTCGTCAAGGTCCAAGCCGTCGACGTCGGCGACAGCGACGCGGTCAGCGAGGCCGTCGCGACACGCCTGGAGCACGCACACCGGAAGCTCGCCCTCTACCAGAGGCTCCACGAGAACCTCCTCGACGGCCGCACGGAAGACGACTACGCGCGAGACGCCGAGCGCATCGGCCCATACCTCACCCTGATGGGGGGGCGCCGGTACGAACAGCTGGAGATCGATTGGTGCGAAGCGGTACTCGACGTGCTCACGGCACGGGGGCGATCGGCGGAGCCGGGGACAGAACCGGCGCCGGCCTGACGGGCGGCTCGGCCCTCAGGTGTCTGTCTGCGCGGCGGCCCGCGGAGCGATAGTTCTGTCGAGCCAGAGCCAGAACGCGCGAGCGGGACCCTGTGGCGCGGGCCGCGCGCGGCGTACGGCCCGTAGCGAGCGGCGCAGATCGACTCCGGAGACCGGTAGCGCGGCCAGCGTGCCGGCGGCGATCTCGCTGGCAACGACGCGCTCGGAGAGCAGCGCGAAGCCGCTGCCGGCGAGGACCGCGCGCTTGAGGACCTCTGCGCTGGAGACCTCCAGTGCCGGCTGCAGCTCGACGCCGGCGTCGGCGAGCGTGGCGGTCGCCACGGCGCGTGTGCCCGAGCCCGCCTCGCGCGCCAGGAACGGCTCGCCGGTCAGCGCCTTGAGCGCGACGGCGCGACGGCGCGCCCAGGGATGGTTGCTCGCCACGATGACGCGGATCTCGTCGTGGGCGACGACGAGCTCTCGCAGCCCCTGCATGCTGGCGGCTGGTCCTTCGACGAAGCCGATCTCGGCCGTCCCGTCGCGCACGGCGTGCACGACCTCCTCGGAGTTGGTGATCGTGGCAGACACACGGCAGGGCGACGCGGTCGCGCGAAACGACGCCAGCCACTCCGGCAGCAGCGTCGTGCCGATGGTGCGGCTGGCGTGGATGCGCAGCAGCGGTGCTTTGTCGGGTGACGTCACCGCGGCTTCGGCGCGCTCGAGCACGGCGAGGGCCTCGCGGGCCAGCGGATAGAGCACGCCGCCGGCCGCCGTCGGGCGCAGGCCGTATGCACCGCGTTCGAGCAGCGCGCGACCACCCGCCGTTCCAGCGCCTGCAGGCGCTTGGTCGCCGCGGACTGCGTCAGCTGCAGCGCGTCGGCGGCACCCTGCACCGTGCCGGACTCCACGGCGGTCACGAAGGCCGCCAGGTCCCGACCGGGCAGCGGGTCCGCGAGGGACATTCCAAAACGGAATGTTAGGCCCGGAGGACGACTGGCGCGACCCCCGCGGCGGGCGGACGATCGACGTCCAGATGACGGACACACAAGTTGAAAGGCAGGTCTGACATGAAGGCCACCAGAACGCGTCTCGTAGGAATCGCCGCCGCCCTGAGCGCGATCGCGATCGCCGCCCCGGCGCCGATCGCGGGGGCCGCCACGGCCGCCCCCGCCGTCGCCCCGCCGGCGGCCACGGTCATCGGGCCCCGGTACATCACCACCGCCCCGTCGACCTTCATCAACAACAACAACCAGGTCTCCCCCGGCAACAACACGTCGGGCAACCAGGACGCCGCGTGACGCCTCGCATCCACGGTCGTGGCGGACGGAGACGCTTATGCGTAGCCGAACCTCCGCCGCGACCGTGAGAGCCGGCGTCGCCGGGATGGTCGCTACGGACAGCGCGCGGACCTGGTCGTCGACGAGGAGGAGCCGTTCAAGGCCGAGCCCGGGCTCGCTGCTCTGGCCGAGGGTCCGCTGACCCGCGACGGACGCGTTCTGCGTGCGGGGGCTCGGCGCGGTTCCGAAGCTCGACCCGGCCGCGTGGCGCGTGCACGGGGCCCGCCGCGGACCGCGCAATACGTCGCCCAGGTTCGACGTCCGGCAGCACCCGGACGGCCGGAACCGGGACCGTGCAGTTCAGACGGCTCGGCCGGAGTAGGCTCGAATCAGAGCAAGAGTTGGGAGCTCGACATGGCGGTGAAGACAGCGGACCTCGAGTCAGAGCTGATCGACAGCGTCGCCGCTCGCGTCCGGGAGCGGCTGCCGGCCGAGCAATCCGCCATGTGCGAGAGCTTCCTGCGGCAGTACTACCGCTGGGTGCCCGCCGAGGATCTCGTCGAGCGAAGCCCGCTCGATCTGTACGGCGCCGCGGTGGCTCATTGGAACCTCGCCGCCACGCGCGAGCCAGGGACAGCCAAGGTCCGCGTCTACAACCCCGATTTCGAGCAGCACGGCTGGCAGTCAAAGCACACGGTCGTCGAGATCGTGAGCGACGACATGCCGTTCATGGTCGACTCCGTGACGATGGAGCTGGGAAGGCAGGGGTACGGCATCCACCTCGTGATTCATCCGGTCGTCCGTGTGCGACGCGATGCCGACGGTCACCTGATCGGGCTCGCGAAGCCGGGAGCGGATGCGCCCGACGCGATCTCCGAGTCCGTGGTTCACGCCGAGGTCGAACGCGAACACGATCGCAAGCGCCTCGGCGAACTGCGGAGCAACGTCGAGCGGGTGCTCAGCGAGGTCCGCTCGGCGGTCGAGGACTGGGAGCCCATGCGCCAGCGAACCGAGGCCCTGATCGAGGAGCTCGACGCGCAGCCGCTGCCGGTCGACCCCGCCGAGGTGCAGGAGGCGAAGGCGTTCCTTCGATGGCTGGCAGAGGACAGCTTCACGTTCCTCGGCTACCGCGAGTATGACCTCATGACCGAGGGCGGCAAGGCCGGCCTGCGCGCGATCACCGACTCCGGTCTGGGACTCCTGCGCGGAACGCCCGCGACCCCGTTCAAGGCGCTGGTACCGAAGGCGTACGCGCTCGCGATCGCGCCCCATGTGCTCGTGCTGACCAAGGCCAACTCTCGCTCCCCCGTTCACCGCCCCGTGTATCTCGACTACATCGGCGTCCGGAGGTTCGGTCCTGACGGAAAGGTGACCGGCGAGTGCCGTTTCGTGGGGCTTTACACGCTCGCGGCGTACCGGAGGAGTGCGCGCCAGATACCGCTGCTGCGGGGGAAGGTGAGGAGCGTCCTCGGCCGCGCCGGCTTCCCACCTGACAGTCACGACGAGAAGGCGCTGGTCGAGATCCTCGAGACGTACCCGCGCGACTCGCTGTTCCAGATCGACACCGACGAGCTGTTCGGCGTCGCGATGGGCATCCTCGGGCTCGGAGAGCGCCAGCGCGTGCGCCTGTTCGTTCACCGGGACCCGCTCAACCGGTTTGTCTCCTGCCTGGTCACGATCCCGCGCGACCGCTTCAACACCGAGAACCGGGAGCGGGTGGGCAGAATCTTGTGCCACGCCTTCGGCGGCACGCACGTCGACTGGTCGATCCAGACCAGCGCGTCACTGCTCGTTCGGGTCCACTACGTCATCCACTGCGCGGACGGCGTTGCCGGGGAGGTTGATGCCTCGGAGATCGAAGGTCGTCTGGTGCAGATCACACGCGCATGGACCGACGATCTGCGGGACACGTTGCTCGAGGAGCTCGGGGAGGAGCAGGCCGGCAAGCTCTACCGTCGTTACGAGCACGCGTTTCCGCCCGCCTATCGAGCCGACTGGGTGGCGCGCTCGGCGGTGACGGACATCGCCCGCCTAGTGGGCCTTCTCGGAATGTTTGACCGGAAACGTCGTCAGGCGGCGATCTGGTGACGGGCTTCGAGGAGGCGGATGCGTTTGTCGCGGTGGGGCCCGTTGCGGTGCTTGACGTGCCGCGCGAGCGCCCAGGCGAAGGCGCTCCAGTCGGCGTAGTCGGCGTTGTTGACGACGAACTCGCTGATCGGGAAGAAGTGGCACTCCACGGGGTTGAGGTAGCTGGCGTAGGTCGGGGTCGGCACGAGCTCGATGCGGTTGGCGGCCGCGAACGCGCGGATGTCCGGCGTCCAGTTGGCGCTGAGGTTGTCCTGGATCCAGTAGATCCGCCGACGAGCCGTGATCGCGGCGCGGATCTGGGTCATGAACGCGAGGTTGTCGCTGCCGCGCCTGCGGGACCTGAGGCGCACGCGCAGGCGGTCCTCGTGAACGTCGTAGGCGCCCATCACGTAGCGGACACCGTGGCGGCGGTGGTAGGTCGCGCGCTGACGCTCGGGACGTCTCTTGGGAGCCCAGCCGGCTCCGGCCATCGGGCGCAGGCTGATCGGTCCCATCTGGTCAAACGCGATGACTGCCCCGCCGTCGGGCGGCGGCGAAGCCCGGAGTTCCAGGACCCGGGCGGCCTTGGTCTCATAGTCGGGATCGGGGCTGGCCTTCCAGGTGCGGGTGCGCTGAAACGACAGGCCGGCATCGGCCAGGACGCGGCCCAGGTGCGCCGCGCTGATCTCGACGATCTGCTGCTCAGCGAGATGCTCGGCGAGCCTGGGCAGCGACCAGCGCGTCAACGCGGCCCCCTGCGTGTCGGGGCGGGCACCGGCCACCGCGACGATCCGCTTGCGCTGCTCGTCGGTGATCCGGCGGGGACGCCCGCCCCGATACTCAGGGTCCAGCGAGGCCATCCCTCGCTCGTTGAAATCGTGGATCACGCGACGCACGTGCGACTCGTCGGTCATCCACATCGCCGCGATCTGCGGCACCGAGTTACCGACGTTGGACGCCAGCAAGATCGCCGCGCGCTCACGTGTCGCGAAATGCTTGGCCTTCTTGGCCCGGCTCTTCAACGCCGTCGCTTCGCCATCAGCCAACGGCCTGACAAACACCTCCGCGGGACGCACCCTCACCTCCACAGGTCGGATGCATCCCCATTCGCCGCCCGCGGCGAGTTTCCGGTCAAACGTTGGGCGAAGGCCCACTAGAAGAGCTGGGCTCGGGGCAGCAGTCGATGATCTTCAGCGCGTACCGCCCGCTGGAAGCGGAGCCGGGAATGTCCCGAGTCAAGCTCTTCAGCGCCGGCGGCGTGACGCTGTCCGACGTGCTGCCGACGTTCGAGCACATGGGGGTGCAGGTCGTCGACGAGCGCCCGTATGAGGTCACCCCGGCCGGAGGGGCACCGGCCTGGATCTACGACTTCGGGCTGCGTGGCGTCCCCGAGGACATGGAGCGGGTCCGCGACATCGCGCAGGAGGCGTTCCTGGGCGTGTGGCGCGGGGAGCTGGAGGACGACGGGCTCAATGCTCTCGTTTTCCGCGCCGCGCTCACCGGACGGGAGATCACGATCGTCAGGGCGGTCATCCGGTACCTGCGCCAAGGCGGGCTCGCGTTCTCCGATCGCTACATGGAGCGCACGCTGGTCGGCCATCCGCGCATCACCGTGACGTTGGTGCGTCTGTTCATGGCCCGCTTCGATCCTGATCACCGCGATCCAGACACCGCGGAGCGGATCAGGAACGAGATCGAGGCGGCGATCGACGCCGTCGAGAGCCTTGACGAGGACCGGATCCTCCGCAGCCTCCTGGCGGTCGTGTGCGCGATGCTGCGCACCAACTACTTCCGCACCGACGACAGCGGCACGCCGAGGCCGTTCCTGTCGTTCAAGCTCGATCCTGCACACGTACCGCTGCTGCCGCTGCCCCGGCCGAGGTTCGAGACCTTCGTCTACTCGCCGCGAGTCGAGGCGGTGCACCTGCGCGGCGGCAACGTCGCGCGCGGTGGTCTGCGCTGGTCAGACCGCAGGGAGGACTTTCGGACGGAGATCCTCGGATTGATGAAGGCCCAGATGGTCAAGAACGCGGTGATCGTACCCGTGGGCTCCAAGGGCGGGTTCGTCGTCAAGCGCCCGCCCGCGGAGGGGGGCCGCGAGGCGCTGCAGCAAGAGGCGATCGAGTGCTACAAGATCTTCCTCGGCGGGATGCTCGACATCACCGACAACATCGTCGGCAGCGAGGTCCGCCAACCCGATCGGGTCGTACGCTACGACGGCGACGACCCGTACCTGGTGGTCGCCGCCGACAAGGGCACCGCGACGTTCTCGGACATCGCCAATGAGGTCTCCGCGCGGTACGGCTTCTGGCTCGGCGACGCGTTCGCCTCGGGCGGCTCCCACGGCTACGACCACAAGCAGATGGGCATCACCGCCCGCGGCGCGTGGGAGTCGGTCAAGCGACACTTCCGCGAGCTCGGCACTGACGTCCAGACCACCGACTTCACCGTCGTCGGCATCGGTGACATGTCCGGAGACGTGTTCGGCAACGGGATGCTGCTGTCGCCGCACATCAAGCTGCTCGCGGCGTTCAACCACATGCACGTGTTCATCGACCCCGAACCAGATCCCAACGCAAGCTTCGCGGAGCGCCGGCGGCTGTTCGAGCTGCCCCGCTCGTCCTGGAGCGACTACGACGAGACCCTGATCTCCGAAGGCGGAGGGGTGTATCCGCGGACTGCCAAGTCGATCCCCATCTCCGAGCAGGCCAAGGCGGCGCTCGCGATCGAGGCCCGCCAGCTGGCACCGAACGACCTGATCCGGGAACTGCTTCGCGCGCCCGTCGACCTGCTGTGGAACGGCGGCATCGGCACGTATGTCAAGGCCTCGACCGAGACCCACGCCGACGCGTCCGACAAGGCCAGCGATGCCGTCCGGACCGACGGCCGCGAGCTGCGCTGCCGAGTCGTTGGCGAAGGCGGCAACCTCGGCTTCACGCAGCCTGGCAGGATCGAGTACGCACTCGCCGGCGGGCCGGACCACAAGGGCGGGCGGATCAACACCGACGCGATCGACAACGTCGCCGGGGTCAACTGCTCCGACCACGAGGTCAACATCAAGATTCTGCTCGACGCCCTGGTCGCGGCCGGCGACATGACGGTCAAGCAGCGCAACGAGCTGCTCCTCGAGATGACCGATGCGGTCGCCGAGCACGTGCTCTACGGCAGCTACACGCAGACGCAGGCCATGAGCCTCGCGCTCGCTCAGGCGCCGTCGAATATCGACGTACACGCGCGGATGATCCGCCGGTTCGAGCAAGTCGCAGGGGTCGATCGCGAGCTCGCGCACCTGCCCAGCGACGAGACGATCGCCGAGCGCGGGTCCGCGCACCAGGGTCTCGTCGCTCCCGAACTGGCGATCATGATCGCCTACTCCAAGATCCACCTCTACACGCAGCTGCTCGAGTCGGACCTGCCCGAGGACCCGTACCTCGCGCACGACCTCGAGCGCTACTTCCCGGCACCGCTGCCCGAGCGCTACCGGGAGCAGATGCGCAGCCACCGGCTGCGCCGCGAGATCATCGCGACGATCGTCGCCAACCAGCTGGTCGATCGAGCCGGCACGGCGTTCGCGTTCCGGCTGGGCGAGGAGACGGGAGCGCCCCCGGGCATCCTGGCCCGAGGATACGCGGTGGCGCGCGAGGTCTTCCAGATGCGCTCCTTCGTGACGGAGGTGGAATCCCTGGACGACCAGGTGGCGGCCGCCACACAGCTGGAGATGCTCAGCGAGGGTCGGCGCCTCGTCGAGCGCGCAACCCGCTGGCTTGTGCGCGCCAACCCGCAGGGGATCGACATCGCGGTCACGATCCGCTCCTTCGAGCCGGGAGCACGGATGCTCGTGGCGGCACTACCCGAGCTGCTCGACGGTGCCGACCGAGACACGTTCGACGGCCGAGAAGCAGACCTTCGGGCGGTCGGGGTGCCCGACGAGCTGGCGCGGCGGGTCGCGGGGATGCCATCGTGGCTGCCCGTGTTCGACATCGTCGAGGTCACCGAGCTGACGAAGCGAAAGCCCGACGACGTGCTGCAGATCTACTTCCGCCTCGGCTCGCGCCTGGAGCTGAACTGGCTGCACGACCGGATCATCGAGTTGCCGCGCAGCAACCGCTGGCAGGCGCTCGCACGAGCGGCGCTCCGAGATGATCTGCACAGCCTGCACCGCCTTCTCACCCACGAGGTGCTCGAAGCGGGCGGCCCGGCCGCGGACAGCGAGACGGCGATCGAGTCCTGGGCGCAGCGCAACAGCGGGGCGCTCGAGCGCTGCCGGGCGATGGTCGCGGACGTGAGGGCCTCACGCGTCTACGACACCGCCACGCTGCCCGTGGCCTTGCGCGAGATGCGAAACCTGATCCGGGCCTCGGGCTCGGTCGAAGGGATCGTGGGTGCCGAGTCCGTCACGATGACGGGGTGAGACCGTCAGCGAGCTGGCGCGATGGCCTCCGTGCCCTCGCCTCCCTCGCCGCGGCGGCTGCTGCAGGCGCCGCGACCGCTGCGCGACGCGGGCGGACACGGCTGCGTCGAAGCTAGCCAAGCAGGCGCCGCGGCACGCTCGTGCTGCGCACGCGGACGACGGTCAAGCACGTGCGCTGACTGCATCGGGCTGCCGCCGGCGGCAGGTCGCCGCGGTCGGGATTGCTCGCGCGCGCAGCACCGTGTCCCGCACCGGACACGCGGTCGAAAGCGCGCCGTCGCGAATTGGACCGGCGAACGCTCCATTCG
>JAOPZW010000200.1 GCA_025963905.1 Solirubrobacterales bacterium
CGACCTCCTGAGCGAGATCGCCGCCGCCCGGTCGAACCTCCATCTCCGGCTCGTGCCGGCGGCTGAATCGGGGGCTGGCTGAGCGAGCGCGCACCAGGGATGCCTCGCGTGACACAGCGTCTCGCCGGGGGCGAGCGGGGCTGCGCGGTAGGGCGTCCACGGGCCCGCGTCCCGCGAGCGGATGCACGCGGCCCTGGAGGCCGAAGATTGCTTGCGCTGGGGCGCGGTCGTGGCCATCCCTCGGAAAGTCGATCGCGCTACGCATATTTGACCACCTCAACTTTTCATGTAGGCTAGCGCTCGTGCCAGAGTCCTCAGCAGCGATCGATGTCGAGCAGCTCGTGCGCGAGTTCCGCAAGGGGCCGCGGGCCGTAGACGGCATCGACCTCACGGTCTCGCCGGGCGAGATCTATGGCTTCCTCGGTCCCAACGGCGCGGGGAAGTCGACCACCGTCCTGATGCTGACCACGCTGCTGCCTCCTACGAGCGGGCGCGCGCGCGTCGGCGGGTTCGACGTCGTGCACCAGGGGTCGCAGGTGCGCGCCGCGATCGGTGCGGCGTTGCAGGAAGCCGCGCTGGACCCAATCCTCACCGGTCGCGAGCACGTGATGCTGCAGGCGACGCTGCAAGGAATCGCGAAGGCCGGCCGCAAGGCCAGGGCAGACGCCCTGCTCGAGCGCGTCGGGTTGACGGAGGCGGCCGATCGTCGCGTCGGTGGCTACTCCGGCGGTATGAAGCGAAGGCTCGACCTCGCGCTTGCGCTGGTCCACAGCCCGCGGATCCTGTTCCTCGACGAGCCCACCACGGGGCTCGATCCACAGAGCCGCAGTGCGCTGTGGGAGGAGGTGGCGCGGCTCGCGCACGATGAGGGGATGACGGTCTTCCTGACGACGCAGTACCTCGAGGAGGCCGACGTGCTCGCCGATCGCGTCGGCATCATCGATCGTGGCCGGATCGTCGCCGAAGGCACGCCCGCCCAGCTCAAGGCCGAGATCGGCAGCCCCAGCGTCGAGATCTTGCCCGTCGACGCCGGCGCCGGCGACGCGCTCGCGCAGCTCCTGGCCGGATTCGGCGCGCCGACGCGCAACGGGCGCGGCAGCGTCACTGTGCAACTGCCCGACGGCGAGGCGCAGCTCGCGGGCGTCGTCCGCGCGCTCGACCAGGCGGATCTGCACGTCGCCTCGCTGCAGCTGCATCAGCCTTCGCTCGACGACGTCTTCCTGGCGAAGACGGGCCGCAAGCTCGAGGGCGCGGCGGAGCAGGAGCCCGACGAGCAGCAGGCGCCCGCCCGACGTGGCCGCGGGCGCGATGGCGGCTGAGATGCATGGCGCTCCCGGCCTGATCGAGCAGGTTCTCGCGGTCGCGCGCCGCTCGGTGACGCGCACGCTGCGCCAGCGGGCGCTGCTCGTGTTCCCGTTGCTGTTTCCGCTGATCCTGTTTGCGATCAACGGCAGTGCGCTCGGCGCCGCGACGAGGATCCGCGGCTTTCCGACCTCGAGCTATCGCGATTTCGCGCTCGCGCTGCCCTTCATCCAGGGCGCGCTGTTCGTGTCGATCTCGGCCGGCACCGATCTCGCGCGCGACATCGAGACAGGCTTCTTCAACCGGCTCGCGCTGACGCCGCTGCGCGGCACGGCACTGCTCGTCGGCCAGCTCGGCGGCCCCTTCGTCGTCGCGTGCATCCAGTCGGGCGTCTATCTCTTGGTCGGGCTCGCGACTGGCGTCGCGATCGCCACCGGAGTCGCCGGTGCGTTGGTGCTGCTGGCGCTCTCGATCCTGATCGCCTTCGGCTTTGCCGGCCTCGGCGCGCTGCTGGCGCTTCGCTTGGGCAGCGGGGAGGCGGTGCAGGGAATCTTCCCGCTGCTGTTCGTGAGCGTGTTCCTCAGCTCGTCGAGCCTTCCGCGCAACCTGATCAAGGTCGACTGGTTTCGCGAGATCGCCACCTACAACCCGGTCTCCTACCTGATCGAGGGCGTGCGCAGCCTGATCATCAAGGGCTGGGACGGGCAGGCACTGGCGCTCGGCTTCGGCTTCGCGGCGCTGCTCGTCGTGATCACACTTGGTCTCGCCGGCGCGGCGATGAAGACAAGGCTGGTGCGGACGTGAGGCGCTTCCTCGACGTGGCGCGCGCTGTCGCCTGGCGCTCGATCCATAACACCATCGTCAGCCCCGCGATCCTGTTGCCGTCGATCATCTTCCCGCTGTTCTTCCTCGTGGCCTTCGCGGGCGGACTGTCGAAGATCGGCGACGTCCCCAACTTCGACTACCCGCCCGGCTACACCGCGTTCCAGTTCGTGTTCGTGTTCCTGCAGTCGGCGGCGTTCGGCGGCGTGTTCACCGGCTTTGCCGTCGCGCGCGACTTCGACTCCGGGTTCGCGCGGCGGCTGTTGCTGAGCGCGCCGCGGCGCAGCGGCATCATCGCCGGCTACGCCGCCGGCGCGCTCGTGCGCTGGTTCATGACCGGGACCGTCGTGACGCTCGCGGCGCTGATCGCCGGGATGAACGTCGGCGGTGACGGCGTCGACCTGGTCGGGCTCCTCGGTCTCGGCATCGTCGTCAACTTCGTCGCCGCGCTGTGGGCGTGCGGCGTCGCGATGTTCCTGCGCACCGAGCAGGCCGGGGCGCTCATCCAGATGCCCGTCTTCGTGGTGCTCTTCCTCGCTCCCGTTTACGTCCCGCTGCGCCTGCTGACCGGCTGGATCCGCTCCGTCGCGAGTCTGAATCCGGCGACCGCCGTGCTCGAGGCCGGGCGCGCGCTGCTCGCGGGCTCGCCCGTCAAGGTCGCGCTCTCGTTTGCGCTGCTGACGGGTGGTGCGGCGCTGATGGGAGTCTTCGCGCGCCGCGGGCTGGCCTCGGCCGAGCGCGCTGGATAGGCGACG
>JAOPZW010000206.1 GCA_025963905.1 Solirubrobacterales bacterium
GCGGCGGCGGGGCGGGGCGTGGCGCGCGCGGCTGGCGCGGCAGGCGCTGTGCCACCCCGCCTGACGCGGTCGCGGCTCCGGTGCCGCGCTGCACGGTGGTGGCGCTGGTCCCGGGACCGGTGACGCGGGTCGCGGAGGTTGCCGGGCCGACGCCGCGCGCGCCCTCGGCCAGTGCGACACGCATCTCCTCGGCGCTGGCGAAGCGATCGCGGGGGTCCAGCGCCAGCGCGCGGTCGACCGCCGCGGCGAGCTGCGGCGTGACCTCCTCGTTGAGCTCGTGCACCGGCGCGGGGATCTCGCGCTGCTGCTTGAGCGCCAGCTCGGTGAGCGACTGCGCCTCGTAGGGCAGGCGTCCTGAGAGGAACTGGTACGTCACGACGCCCAGCGCATAGATGTCGGCAGCAGGGCCGACGGGCTCGCCGACCGCCTGCTCGGGCGCCAGATAGGCCGCCGTGCCCAGCACCGAGCCGACCTGGGTGATCGACGACTCCTCGCTCAGCGCCTTGGCGATCCCGAAGTCGGCGAGCTTGACGGTGTCGTCCTCGGCGCGCAGGAGGTTGCCGGGCTTGACGTCGCGGTGCACGACGCCGTTGCGGTGCGCGTACTCGAGGCCGCGGCAGGCCTGCGACACGATCGGAAGCGCCTCGCGCACGCGAAGCACGCCCTCGTCCGAGAGGATCTCGGCGCCCGACCTCCCGCGGATGTACTCCATGACGATGTAGTGGCGCGCGCTCGCGTCGTCGAAGCCGAAGTCGAACACCTGGACGATGTTCGGATGCACGAGGCGCGCCGCCGCCAGCGCCTCGCGGCGGAAGCGCGAGATGAAGTGGCTGTCCTGGGCGAGATGCTCGGCCAGGAGCTTCACGGCGACGTGGCGCTCCAGGCGGCGGTCGAACGCGAGCACGACCGTCGACATGCCGCCGATCCCCAGCCGCTCGCCGAGCTCGTAGCGGTCGACCAGCACCTCGCCGGCCATCAGCCCGTCCCTCCGCCGGTCCCCGGGGTCGCTCCGCCGGTCCCGCCGCCCTGGGTCGTCCCGGTCGGGGTGGTCGGCGTGGTCGAGGTCGTCGTGGTGTCGGTGGGGGTGGTGTCGGTCGTCGTCGTGTCGGTGGTCGTCGTGTCGGTGGTCGTCGTGTCCGTCGTGGTCGTGTCGGTCGTCGTCGTCGTCGGGGTGGAGGTCGTGGTGTCGGTCGACTGGGTCGGCGCCGTGGTCTGCGTCTGCGCCTGCGCGCACTGCACCGGCGCCCGGGCGCTGAGCGCGCCGGCGCCCTGGTTGAGGCGATCGACGAGCTTCTGGTCCACGGTGCCGGGCAGCCTCAGGATGTCACCCCGCACGCGGGTGGCGGCCTGACCCGCCGCGTTGCAGTCGCCCGCGCTCACGGCGCTGCTCACGGCGCCGAGGTCGTTGGTGAGCCGCGCGGCGTCGCCGGCCGGGATGAGGCCGTTGCGGTCGCCGCATGCCACCAGGAACGCCGCGCCGACGCCGAGCAGCGCCGCCAGCAGCAGCGGGAGCGCGCGCACCGTCACTGGCCGTACTCCAGGCGCTCGGCGAGCGAATCGGGCAGCCGCGCAGCGCGGATCGCGGCGCCGGCGCCGGCGATGTCGTACTCGGTCCGCCGCCACGATCCGGTCCACGACGTCGTGTCGAGCATCAGCCATGCCGCCCGGGCATCGCCGTCGCGAGGCTGGCCGACGCTGCCCGGGTTGAGGATCCACTCGCCGCCGGCGAGGTCGAGCTCGTCGTCGCCGCGGCGCGGCTCGCCGGTCGCCGGCTCACCGTCGCGGCGGACGAACGACAGCGCGACGTGCGAATGGCCGACGAGGCAGATGCGCTGGTCGGCGGCGTCGAGGCACAGCTCGGCCAGGAGCGCGCTGAGGACGTACTCCCACACCGGGTCGCGCGGGCTTGCGTGGTAGAGCCCGACCTCGCCCCCGACGCCCTTCGGGCTGAGCGAGGCCAGCCAGTCGCGATGGTCCGGATCGATGACCTCCTGCGTCCAGCGGGCGGCGAGCGCGGCGCCGCGGGAGAACTCGTCCAGCGAGAGGTCGCCCGTCACGGCCAGGTCGTGGTTGCCCGACAGGCACAGCGTGGCGTGCTCGCGCGCCAGCGCGCAGCAGTCGTTGGGGTCGGCGCCGTAGCCGACGATGTCGCCCAGGCACCAGACCTCACGCGCGCCGGTGCGCGCGATGTCGGCGAGCACCGCCTCGAAGGCGTGCCGGTTGCCGTGGATGTCGGAGACGATGGCGACCTGCATGAAACGGCCCAATAGAGTGCGGAAGGTGAACGGCGGGCGAGTGCGAGTGACCGTCGCCGTGGTGGCCGCGCTGGGCGTCGCCGAGGCGGCCGTCCTGCTGCTCCGGCCGCGCAGCGGGGTCATCGAGCCCGCGCCGGTCAGCGCCACATCTTACTTCAGCCCGGCCGAGCTCGACCGCGCGCGCGACTTCCGCCGGCCGCAGCTGGCGCTCTATGCCGGGACGCTGCTGGTCGACGCAATCGTCCTGGTGTGGCTCGTCAGGCGGCCGCCGGCCCGCCTGCGCGGGCCGTTGCGCCGGCCGGTCCTCGTGGCGGCCGGAGCCGGTGCGGCCCTGTCGCTGACGCTGAACGCCGCGTCGCTGCCGCTCACCGCGGTCGCCCACGCCCGGGCGGTCGACGTCGGGCTCTCGACGCAGTCGTGGGGCGCGTGGGGAGCCGATCTCGCCAAGGCGTGGGCGATCGGCGCCGCGGGCGCCGGCGCAGGAGCAGGAGCGGCGGTCGCGCTCATGCGGCGCTTCCCGCGTGCCTGGTGGCTGCCCGCCTCGGCCGTCGTGGTGGCCTTCAGCGTGGCGATGACGTACGCGGGGCCGGTTCTCCTGGACCCCGTGTTCAACCGCTTCACGAAGCTGCCGCCCGGCCGGACACGCAGCGACGTGCTGGCCGTGGCCCGGCAGGCCGGCGTCCGGGTCGGCGAGGTCTACGAGGTCGATGCCAGCCGCCGCACGACCGCCGCCAACGCCTACGTCACCGGCCTGGGCGCGACCAAGCGGGTGGTCCTCTTCGACACCCTGCTGAGTGGCTTCAGCCGCGAGGAGCTGCGCCTCGTCGTGGCCCACGAGCTCGGTCACGTGCACTACCGCGACGTCTCGCACGGGCTGCTCTACCTGCTGCTCGTGACCCCGGGCGGGATGTGGGCCGCGGCGCTGCTCACGCGCCGCCTCGCGCCGTCCGAGGCGCTCCCCGGCCCGGCGTCCCTGCCCGCGCTGGGCCTGGCGATCGGCGTGGTCGCGCTGGGGGTCGGGACGATCTCGAACCAGCTCTCGCGTCGCGTCGAGGCTCGTGCCGACAGCTTCTCGCTGCGGGTGACCGGCGAGCCCGAGTCGTTCATCGCCTTCGAGCGGGGGATCGCGCTGCGCAACGTCGCCGACCCCGACCCGCCCCGCTGGCTGACGTTCCTGATGGCGACGCACCCGCCGACGATCGACCGCATCGGCATCGCCCGGGCCTACGAGCGGGGCACGCGCTGAGCCCGCCGCGGGGCTGCCGGGCCTACGGCCCGCCGAACTCGGGCAGGTTCTTGATGCCCTCGCGGGTGCGCCACTTGGAGTAGTTGTCCTCCATCGCGTCGATCAGCTCGCGCATGAAGCGGGGCGAGAGGTTGATGCGGCTGACCACCACTCCGGGGATCTCGTCGTCCTCGACCTCGTGGTCGACGCGGGCGAACGTGAGCGTGAACTCGTAGTCCGAGTGGCTGACGTTGGCGAAGTTCGCGTACTTGCCCGCCATGTGCTTCGGATCGAAGTGGATGTTGATGTGGCGCTCGTTGGGCTGCTGTTCGTCGGCCATGGTGCACTTAGTATCGCGCACGTGAGGCTCATCGTCCTGGCAGTCGGCCGTCTGCGATCACCGTTCGCCGACGATGTCCAGCACTACCGCAAGCTGCTGGCCCGCCACGCCCGCCTGGAGCTCGTCGAGGTGCGCGAGGACGAGCACGTCGGGCGCCGACTCCCCGAGCGGGCCTATCTGTCGCTGCTCGCGGCCGGCGGCGAGACGTATGACTCGGTGGGGTTCAGCCGCTTCCTGGAGGATCGCCGCCAGTCCGGCCGCGACCTCTGCTTCGTCGTCGGCGGCGCCTACGGGCTGGAGCTCGACCAGGCCGACCACCGCCTGTCCCTGGGCCCGATGACGCTGCCGCACCAGCTGGCCCGCGTCGTCCTGCTCGAGCAGCTCTACCGCGCCCACAAGATCCTCGCCAACGAGCCCTACCACCACTGATGGCGGACCGGCCCGGCGAAGGACGCAGCCAGCTCTCCCGGCGCAGTCGCGAGCGCCTCGAGGTGCTCGCGTTCCTGAGGCGGATGCGAACGCTCGCCGTCGCGGTCGCCGTCGTCCTGACGGCGGGCACGATCGGCTTCATGGCCACCGAGGGGGTGTCGGCGTGGCTGGGCTTCGAGTGGTCCCTCGACACCATCGCCACGATCGGCTCCATCCCGCCGCCCCACACCACCGGCGGTCAGGTGGTCAAGGTCGTCCTCATCGCACTCGGCGTCGGTACCCTCTTCTACGGCCTCGTGACCGTGACCGAGGTCTTCGTCTCGGGCCACCTCGCCGAACTGCTCGCCCACCGCCGCACGCAGAAGCTCATCGACGCCACCAGCGACCACTACATCATCTGCGGCTTCGGCCGGGTGGGCCGGCAGGTCGCGCGCGACCTGCGGGCCGCCGGCGCGCGGTACGTGGTGATCGACGACAACCCCGAGAGCCGCGACCTGGCGGCGGGCGTCGGGATCCGCTTCATCGAGGGTCAGCCATCCGACGACGAGACGCTGCGGGCCGCCGGCATCATGCGCGCCCGCGCCGTGATCGCGTGCGTGGACTCCGACGCCGAGAACATCTTCACGACGCTCAGCGCGCGGTCGCTGCGCCCGGACATCGCCATCGTCGCGCGCGCATCCGTCGAGAGCTCGGAGCCCAAGCTGCGCCGCGCCGGCGCCGACCGCGTCATCTCGCCCTACAAGGCCAGCGGCGCCGAGATGGCGCGCCTGGCGCTGAATCCGCAGGTCTCCGGCGTGGTCGACGTCGCGCCCGAGTACCGGATGGAGGAGATCACCGTCGCGCGCGGCTGCGAGGGGGAGGGGCGAGCCGTCGGCGACATCCGCGGGGGTGCCATCATCGTGGGCGTGCGCGATTCCAACGGCCTCTTCGAGCCTCAGCCGCCGGCCGAGCGCGTGCTCGCCGCCGGCGACTGCGTGATGGCGATGGGGACGATGCGCACGATGGACCGGCTCGAGGCGCTGTTCAACCCCGCCCGCGCCCAAGCTCGCTCATGACGCCGGTGACCGAGCTGCGCGACGCCGTCGAGGCGGCGGTCGGCGCCCTGGGCGACGGCACGCCGGCCCGGGCGCGGCCCACGCTCGAGCGGCCCAAGCAGGCCGGGCACGGCGACTACGCGACGAACGCGGCGCTGCTGCTCGCGCCCGCTCTCGGCGCGCCGCCGCGCGAGGTCGCCGAGCGCCTGGGCGACGAGCTGCGCGAGCGCCTCGGCCCGGCGCTCGACCGCGTCGAGGTTGCCGGTCCGGGGTTCCTCAACCTCTTCCTGGCCGACCGCTGGTACGCGCAGGCGCTGGCGGGCGTCCTGGATGCCGGCGAGGCGTTCGGCGGCGGCGGCGCCGACCCCGCGAGGGTCGTCAACGTCGAGTTCGTCAGCGCCAACCCGACCGGTCCGATCCACGTCGGCCACACCCGCAACGCGGCCTACGGCGACGCGCTGGCGCGGCTGCTCGAGTTCGGCGGCCACACGGTCCATCGCGAGTTCTACGTCAACGACTTCGGCTCGCAGGTGCAGCGCTTCGGCGAGTCCATCCAGGCGCGGGCCCGCGGGGAGGAGCCGGGCGAGGAGGGCTATCGCGGCGAGTACATCGAGGACATCGCCCGGCGCATCCCCGACGCCGCGACGGCCCCGGTCGCCGACGTCGCGCGCCGTGGCGTCGAGCTCATGGTCGAGGCCATCGCGCAGAGCCTCGAGCGCTTCCGTGTGCGGTTCGACACCTGGTTCTCCGAGCGCAGCCTCCACGAGGCCCACCCACCGGACCCCTCACCCGTCGAGCACGCCTTCGACGTGCTGGCCGAGCAGGGGCGCACGTACCGCTCCGACGGCGCCCTCTGGCTGCGCACGACGGAGTTCGGCGACGACAAGGATCGCGTCCTGGAGCGCTCCTCGGGCGAGCACACCTACTTCGCCTCGGACATCGCCTACCACCAGCTCAAGCGCGAGCGCGGCTTCAACCTGCTCATCAACGTCCTCGGCGCCGACCATCACGGCTACGTCGGGCGGATGCACGCCGCCTTCGAGGCGCTCGGCGGCGCGCCCGACGAACTGGAGCTGCTGATCATGCAGCTCGTGCAGCTCGTCGAGGGCGGGCGCCGCTCGTCGATGTCCAAGCGGCGCGGCGAGTTCGTGACGATCGACGAGCTCGTCGACGAGATCGGAGTCGATGCCGCCCGCTGGTATCTGCTCGCCCGCTCGCACGAGACGACGATCGAGGTCGACCTCGACCTCGCGCGCGAGCAGTCCAGCGAGAACCCGGTCTACTACGTCCAGTACGCCCACGCACGGATCAGCTCGGTGCTCCAGAAGGCCGGCGAGGAGCGCGTCCGGCGCGCGCTGGCCGGCGAGCCCGGCGACGTCGAGCTCCACGACGCCGAGCGCACGCTGATCAAGAAGCTGCTGGCCTTCCCCGACGAGGTCGCCGAGGCGATCGAGCGCCGCGCGGTGCACCGCATCGCCGCCTACGCGCTCGAGCTCGCCCAGACGTTCACGGCGTTCTACCGCGACTGCCAGGTCGTCGGGGTGGAGCCGGACGTCGAGGAGCTCCGGCTGCGCCTGTCGGTCGCCACGCGCCGGACGATCGCCCGCGCCCTGGACCTGCTCGGGGTCTCGGCGCCCGACGCGATGTGACCCGGGCCGCACGGCCCGGCTGAGATCACGCACGAGATCACCCGCGAAACCGGTGCACTTGCACCGGGCGTTCCGGGACGGCAGAGTGTTGCGGCCCAGGGGGGTCTGGCCAACCTCCGGGGCATTGTTCGACTTTCTGGTGGATCTACGAGGAGGTTGCGATGCGCATGAAGTCCCCGGAGCACCCCGAGCCGCCCCGGCCGGATGACGCACCCGGCTACGCCGACCGCGACGACGACGACACCACCGAGCAGACCGGCGGCGGCATCGACCCCGACGACGACCGCTGGGCGACCGAGGCCGGCGATTCGAGCGACTAGGGCCGCGCCAGGGGCGCGGCGCGTGGTCCCCGGACCTAGAACCGGTAGAGGAAGTCCAGGCCCAGCTTCTGCAGCAGGCTCTGGGCCTCGACGTTCAGGCGCGTCAGCTCACCGCTGAGCATGAGGACGCCCATGAGGATGAGGACGCAGCCGGAGACGGCGGTCACGAGCACGTAGTGCTCGCGGATCCAGCGGAACGCCGAGGTCATCCGGTCGAACGCCAGCGCGGTCAGCAGGAACGGCACCGCGAGGCCGAGCGAGTAGCAGGCCAGCAGCACCCCACCGTGCCCGACGGTGTCCGACGTCGACGCCGCGGCGAGGATCGAGGCCAGCGTGGGGCCGACGCACGGCGTCCACGCGATGGCGAAGGCGAGCCCGGCGATGACCGGGCCGCCGGCGCCGGCGCGGCGGATCAGCGCCTCCGGGCGCCATTCGCGGCCGAGCTTGGGCACGAACGGGGTGGCGAGGAAGAACACGCCCATCGCGACGATGACCACGCCGGCCGCGGTGTCGAGCGTCTGCTTGGAGTTCTGCAGCGACGTGCCGATCCCGGTGGCGGTCATCCCGAGGGCGACGAACATGATCGTGAACGACAGGCAGAAGATCGCGGCGGGCCACAGGACACTGGCGACCTTGTGCTCGCCCGCCTGCATCTCGGAGACCGTCACACCCGAGACCGCCGACAGGTAGCCGGGGACGAGCGGCAGCACGCACGGCGAGACGAACGACACGAAGCCGACCGCGAACGCCGCGACGACGGTCGTGTCGGCTTGGGCGGCGGCCAGCAGCAAGGTTCCCCCGATCCTCAGACGTCGTAGCGGGCGAGGTCTTCGTCGAGCCGGCGCGCATCCGCGGCGCTCAGCTCGGGCGCGCCGGCCGCGGGCGCCGTCGACGCCGCCAGCCGCGTGCGGCGGCGCCAGCGCGGCGCGACGAGCGCGGCTCCCGCCAGGAGCGCCGCCACGACGGCGATCGGGACGAGGTACACGGCGAGGCTGAAGCCCTTGTCCTCGGGCAGCGCGAGGATCGCCGGGCCGTAGCGGGCCTTCAGCGTCGCCTTGATCTGCGACTTCGTCAGGCCCTGGGCGATGAGGTCGCGGATCTCCTTGCGCTCCTGGTCCGCGCGCGGGCTCTCGGCGATGTTCAGCGGCACGTTGCACGTGTCGCACATCACCTCGCTCTCGATGTCGTTGAACGAGGCGCGCGGCTGGGCGGCGAGCGCGGCGGTGGGGGAGGCCAGCGCGAGGAGCAGCAGCAGCAGCCCCGCGGCGGCGATCGCCCGGCGCATCACGCCGGCGCCTCCGCGCGGGTGATCGCGCTGTCCAGGAAGCCCGGGCTCACCTGGCCGCGCGAGATCGCGACGACGTGGCCGCTGCGGTCCAGCACGAACGTCTCGGGGAGCTTCGTCGTGCCGAACTTCGGCGCGAGCTGCAGCTTGTCGTCGCGCACCGTGGGATAGGTGAGCCGGTACTTGGCGACGAAGTCCTTGGACTGCGCGGCGTAGTCCTTGTAGGTGACGCCGAGCACCGTCCCGCCACTGGCCTTCAGGCGCGCCTGGGCCTTCTCGAGCTCGGGCGCCTCGGCGGCGCACGGGTCACACCACGAGGCCCAGAAGTTGAGGACCACGACCTTGCCCTTGAGGTCGCCCAGCGCCATGCGCCCGCTGCCCGTGAGGTCGGGCAGCGCGACTCCCAGCCCGGGGGCGGGCGGGCGCCTGCCGAGCTTCACCGCGGAATCAAGCGAGGTGTCGTCCCGGCGCTGGACGACGCCGTAGACCAGCAGCCCGACGAGCGACAGGGCGAGCACGGCGACCACGACGGGGACAGCGGACCGCTTCACGCCACGAAGGGTAGTCCGCGGCTATCCTTCGCGGTCCGTGCGGCGGTAGCTCAGTTGGTAGAGCATCAGCTTCCCAAGCTGAGGGTCGCGAGTTCGAGCCTCGTCCGCCGCTCTAGTGAAAAGCCTCGCATTTGCGGGGCTTTTCCACGTTCCGGGCAAAGACGTTCCGGAAACCGGCTTGACTTCTGTTCCCGCATGCTGTTCTAATTCGCCCTCAAGCCGCCCCCCGAACACCGGGCAAGCGGGCAAAAGAAAGGCCCCGACGGTGCGCTAACACCTCGGGGCCAGGCACAGGAGAAACGAGCTCCCATGCAAGACGAACGTACCATCGCCGTCAACGTCGACGACCTCCGCCAGCTGGCGTTCTACGCCGCTCAGGGCATCCTCGATGAGTCCGAAAGCCCTGACGTCGAGATCGACGACAACGGCGCCAAGCTGGCCGACCTGCTCGCGATGGCATTCGCCCACGCCAACCTGGCCGCCGACGCCAACGGCGACGACCTGCCGCACGACCAGGCCGACATTGTGGAGGCGCTTTCCGGCCAGCTGACCGCTCGCCGCCTGGCCGCCTGAGACTTCCGCCCACGACGACCCGCGCAGGGCCCCACGGATCGCGGGGCCTGCCGCGTGAAGGGAACCGACCCATGGCAAAGGCACGCCGCATCACCGGACACGTAGTGCTGGAGGACCGCAAGGACGGGCCCCGCGTGTTCATCGCCAAGTACCGGCGCGCCGAGGGCACGCCGACCCGCAAGGTGCTGGGCCCGGCGTGGGCGAAGCCGGCGCACAGCAAGCCTAAGCGCGGAGCTCCTGCGGCCCGACGCTGGCGCGTGGCCGATGGGCCGCGGCCGGACGGGTACCTGACGCCGCAGGACGCGCAGGACGCGCTAGACGCGCTCCTGACAGCAGAGCGGGCGAAGGGTGTCCAGGTGGCGCGCGTCAAGCCCGCCGGGCGGACGTTCGGCGAAGCCGTGGACGCCTATCTGACCTACGCCGAGCGGGTGAAGAAGATCGCGCCGTCCACGCTGAACCACTACCGCTCGATCACGCGGGTTCACCTGCTGCCGTCGTTCGGAGCGGATACGCCGATGCGTCGGGTGACGACGGCGCGCGTCGAGGAGTTCCGCGAGGCGCTGCTCGATGAGGACCGGCTGTCGCGGTCGGCCATGCGGCAGGTGATGAACGTCCTGAGCGGCGTCCTCAAGCGCGCCCACTCGCAGCGATGGATCGCCCACAACCCCGCGGCCGACGTCGAGAGCATCCCGATGCCGAAGGCGTCGGGTGACTTCAACGTCCTCGAGCCCGTCCAGGTGGAAGCGGTCGCGCGTGCCGCGGCGGAAGGGTGGGCGCCTGTCGTGGCCGGCGAGCGGGGGAAGCGGCCGAGCGGCAAGCCAGCGACCAGGGTGTCTGAGCGGATGGCGCAGGCGCTCACGGACCAGCGGAGGGCGGACGCCGAGCTCTACGCCGCCATGATCCGGTTCGCGGCCTACACCGGCCTTCGCCTAGGCGAGCTACGGGCGCTCAGATGGCGCGACGTCGCGTGGGGCAACAGCACTGTCCACGTCCGCCTAAACGCGCCGACGTCGGCGCCTGCGGCCAGCGCGGAGAAGCGCCCCAAATCGGAGCTGGTGCGATCGGTGCCGCTGACCGATGAGGCGGCGCGGGCCATCGAGCCGTTGAGCAGGCGCGAGCACTTCACCGGGCCCGACGACCGCGTGTTCCCCTCGCCTAACGGGGGGCTGATCGACGGCGGGCGAGTGCGGGACGCGTTCTATGTCGCGCTCGATGCGGTCGGCCTGGGGCACTTGCGGACGAAGGCTGAGCCCATCGTCCTGCATGACCTCCGACACTCGTTCGGAACGGTTGCGGTTCGCGTCGCGCCCGTCACGGACGTCCAGGCGTGGATGGGGCACGCTGACCTGACCACCACGCAGCGCTACATCCACCACGTCCCGCAGGCCGACGCGGCGCACCGGCTCAGCCAGGCGTTCGCAGTCGAGTCCCGGCCGCCGGCGCGCGAAACATGACGCGAGCCCGGCGTAAGGCTGTCGCCGGCGGTGCTACCTTCAGCGCCGACTGGCACGCTGGCATGGACGCGCTCGACGACAGCGACCGCAGAGAGCTCCTCATCTTCGCCGGGCAAACGCTTGAGGGCGCGCAGGACTCGCCCGCCGGCTCGTTCGCCTGCTGGTGGCTCCTGCTGAGAGCGGGGGAGGCGCTAGACCTGGCTGAGCCTGTCGACCGCCGTCGAGCTTCGCGTTCGATGGCTCGAGCCGCTGCGCGCTGGACGCGGTGTCGACTACGGCGGCGGCGGCGGCCTGCCCGACAGCCTCACTCCTACTCGTCAAAGCGGCCGTAGCGGGGCTCGAATGGCCACGCCGCGCGGGTTCGTCAGGTGCCAGTCGCGGCGGATCTTCTCAAGGCGACCCACCGCGGTGAGCAGGCCCTCGCCCGCGGCACCCCGCGCCGCACGTAGATCATCGCCCTGCAGTTCGAGGCGAACGTCTCGGGTGGTCTCGTCCACGCGGGCTTCGACGAGGACGACGCCGCTCAGGGGGTGCTCGTCGGTCGCGAGCTCGTCAGCCACGAACCCTCTGATCCAGCCCGTCAGGAAATAGTCATCGCGAGGGTCGTGCTGGGCGATGACGTCGCGCAGCTCCGGGAAGCGAGCAAAGTGATGGGATTCGAGCGTGACGTCATCGGGCGCATCGGGGTCTGGCCGACTCCACCGTCCACGGAACTCGACCCGTAGCGCGGGGCTCTGCGTGTCGAGACGGATCATCGCGTTGAGCAGGTTGGTCGACACGCCGCGGGCGACGGCCTCCTCCAGTTCGTCAGCGTCCTCCGGGATCTGGTTCTCGACGGTCTGCCTCGCGGCAGCGAGCGCTCGGAGGGTATAGACCAAGGTCTCGTGAACGGGGCTCGCGGGCAGCGTCTCGCCGGTGTCGAAAGTGAGCTGGGTTTCAGCGGGCGCATAGACCTCCAACATGAAGCTGCCCGTCACAGGGGGCGCCAGCTCGAACTGGTCGACGACCGCGCGGGCCGCGTCGGGGAGCCCGCCTCGGTAGCCCGCGCGGCCACCGGCGAAACGAACGCGCGCGCCATTCCAGATCAGTTGCCGGATCGACTCGACCAGGTGGGCGCCACGCTCTAGCGAGATCCGGCCCGAGGCCGTCGTCGGATCCACGACCCGGACCTCAAGTACATCGGACGTGCTCAGTATCCGCTCGACGACCTCCCCCTCGGGAAGGCCGGCCGTCCACGCCAAGCGTCGAACTGCCGACCACAGGAGATCGCCGAAGTCCCGATCGTCCGGGTGTTCCGGCACGAGAATGGCCGGCGCATCGGCGAGTTCTGGATGCATCCAGCTGCCGCCGACGGCACCGGCGCCGATCTGCTCCCAGCCGGCGCCACGGAGGAAGGCCCGGAGCTGGCTGGGGCTGATGTCGATCGGTCGGCTCACGCCTGACGGAGCATCTCAGTTAGGCCAGCGGTATCGAACCGCTGCGCGGTCGGAACCCTGATCCGTCGGTACTGCTGGTCCGTCGGCTCGCCGGTCACACCGACCCACCACGCCGCCGCACCCAGCGTCGCCTGGTCCGACGTGAGCTGCACCAAGGAAGCCGGCGGCGGCGGTACAGCCACCACAACGAAGAACCGCGGGACGTTTCCTCGCTCGAGCAGGCGGTTGTACCGGCGACCTTCCAGGTCGTGTACGACGTATTCGCCCTGCTCCACGAACTCGGGGTTCTGTTTGGACTTCAATTGGAGGCCGATGGTCCGGATCTGCCCGTCGAGCGGGTGCCAAGTCTGGACGGTGATGTCCATCTGGTTCGCGTCGATCAGTTTCACCTCGGCGGTGAGGCCGGCCGCCGACGCAACGGCCTGGACGAACGCCCACGAGAACCACTCCTGCCAGTGCGCGCGCGGGACGTCGCCGTCCAGTTCGAGGGGCAGCACTTCTGCTGCATAGTTGACGTTGGGGTACGGCATGGAAGGCGTGGATCGTATGGATCGGCAGTTCGCCCAGTCGATGCATACGATTATCGCTGGCCCAGCCGAGCCCCCTGCGACCTGCCGCTCAGCCCGCCAGTCCGGCGATCACGAGCGCGAGAGCGAACCTCATGGCGAATGCTGCTTCCTCGCCGCGATGAGGGCGTCGATCGTTGACTGAACGTCCCTGCCTGACACGCTCCGCGTGCTGACCGCCTGGCCCGCGGGAGCGCAGTAGGCCATGGCGCTCACGTTCGACGAGACCGACGAGGCGTAATTGTCGAGCAGCACGCTCCACGAGTTCGCACCGCCGAAGCTGTCATTTCCGAACACTAGGCCGCTGTCGTCCGAGTACCCGCCCGTTACGACGTTCTGACCCGCCGGGCACGTTGCCGTGACCGAACCGATGTTTCCTGCGGCGATCACGGCATCCTGCTTGACGCGCGTGAGCTTGTTGACAACGGTCGGCCCGGCGGGACCGGGCGGCCCGGCCGCACCCGCCGCGCCGGGGAGGCCCTGGGCTCCCTGCGGACCTTGCACTGACCCCTTGAAGTCGGCGGGTGTCAGCGACTTGTCCTTGACGTCGCGGCCCGTCAACGAGCCGTCCTTGACCTGCTTGCCCGTGATGAGCCCTCCCGCTACCGCGCTCCCAGTGCAGGCCAAGACCACGGCCAGAAGACTGAGCACGAGCGAGGGCGTGACGCGTCTACGCATCGAAACCTCCCCTTCCCTAGTTCCCCCCAGCCGGACCGATCTGGCTGGACCTAGGGCCGGACGCTACCGCTTCGTGACATTTGCATCAAACGTCCGGCCAAGTCTCCCCGGCCGATGGCTCACCGAATGACGGGCGCCAGGTTGAGGATCACTTGGTATCGCCACGAACCTCGCTCCCGAAGCTGCTCGAGGTGTTGGGCCGTGGGGCGTGGCCGGACCCACCGGCGGCCGTAGCGGGCGCGCACCCCCGGCCCGACACGCTCGAAGCACAGCCCCGACGGCCGTTGACGGGCAGCCTCGGCGACCACCCGCGTCGCCGAGGTCGCGCCTGTCGCACGCTCGCCGGCCCCCGGACGCCAAAGGATGGGCAGGCCCTCAACCTTTGGCGCGCCGAAACCGATGCTGTTCCACAGCGGAGCGTCATCACGGCGCCCATGGAATTGGGGGGAGGGAACGCCCATGCTGAGAAGGACTGCGGCGCGTGTCGCATCGCTCGCGTTCATCGGCGGAGCTCTTGTCGTCGCGGGTTGCGGCGGAGGTACCGCCAAGACCAGAACGGTCACTGTTACCCAGACTCGCGTACCAGCCGTAACAACGGCTTCTACTCGCAGCAAGCCGGCGGCTCGTTCCCCACGCACCGCTCGCACCACACCGGTCGCGCCTCCGTTCGTCGCGTGTGACGCGAGCATCGAGGCCAAGGCAGGAACGACCACTTGCGGGTTCGCTCAGAACGTGTTTTGGGCGTACTGGACGCAAGGGGAGCCAGACAACGTTTCCGCCTACAGCCCGGCGACCAAGCGGACATACGCCGTGACTTGCAGCGGCGCACCGACGGTGGTTTGTAGGGCGGGCGATGGCGGCCAGGTGCGCTTCCCAATGAGCGCTGTCGCGGCATACGATCAGGGCCAAGCCGACGTGTATGCGGCCTCGCATGACGTCGGGCCGGATGGGGGCAAGGCGAGCCCGAGCGCTACGACCCCGGCCCCCACGTACGAGACCCCGGCGACGCCCACCCCCTCGCCCGGTGACAGCGGTCCGAACCCCTCGAACGAGATACCCAACTACGACAACGGCACCGGCTACCCGGTGCAGTGCGCTGACGGTATGTGGTCGCAATCGGGCGGACGTCCCGGCGCCTGCTCGGGTCATGGAGGAGAGGGCTAGTGCGTCGCGTTGCGGCTATTGGAGCCCTTGCCCGCCCGGCGCGCGGGCCTAGCGGCGGCGAGAGGGCCGCCAACGCCATGAGGCGACCGTCGCCGCGGGTCGCAGTCCCACTCCGACGTCGAGCGCGGTCCAAGCCGCCGAGCACGCAGCCCGCGGCGTCGCCGTACTTCTGGGTGGACTCGCCTGCCATCAGCGACCGCCGCCCTCACACGCCTCGCGAGTAACGAAGTCGGGAATTCGCCTAGCCGCGGAAGCCAGCCACGGCGGCCCGATCTATGTCGAGCTCGGGCCCGAAGTCGGTCCGCACCACGATCGCACCCGGCAGCAGTTGCTCGACGCGCGCGACCTCATCATCGTTGAAGACGGTGACCGCGAGCTTCCTGGGCTTGGCCGCCGCGATCGCGCCTACAAGCGCCGGATCGTGGAGGGAGTGCCCGAGCACGAACACGTGGTCCGCCTGGTCGAGGGCGGCGCGGAACTGCGACCAGAGGCCGCTGACCGTGGCGTCGTTGGTCGGGTCCTTTCCAGGGTCCGGGTAAAGCACTACCGGACTCCCGAGGTTCTCCAGGTACGGCTGATCGGCCATGTGGTCACGAACTTGGCCGTCCTTCTCGTACCAGCCCACGGCGCCGTGCAGGTGGATCACGGGCGTCACGTCCGTGGCGGTCGATCCGAGTCTTTCGGGCTCAAGGATCGGGACCCGATTCGGTCGCTGCGGGAAGCCGGTGAAGACCTTGCGCCCGAGGCCGACGAGCGCGCTCTCCGCCGCCCGGTCGTAGTTGGTGGTCGCTACGACTAGTGCGTTCGGGTCGCCAAGCTCACGCAGCAGCTCTTGGTACGCCGTGGTCGCCCGATTATCGTCCACGCGCTGTTGGCCGAACTGCTCGTAGAGCGTCTCGTTGAGGGCCCTCGTGATGACCCCAAGGCGCTCACCCGTCTTCCCGCGGGCGACCGTTACCTCTCCGTAGTGATGCCCGGGATTCTGACCGCCGAGTCCCGCGAAGCGCTCCTCTAGGTGCCGTATCTGCTGCCAGCGAAGCAGGAGCCCGAGCGCTTCCTCGAACTGTTCGCCGGTCATGCCGGGTCCAAGGTGGCACGCGGCGGCTAACTGAGGCTCGCGGCCATCGAGTACCTCGCACAGCCGGTTAGACCAGTCCGGCATCAGCGGAAGCGGGTCGCTCGACGCTCCGAGCCGGCGGCTCGCCCCGGCACCGGCGATCAAGAGCAGGGTCACGCCGCGATCGTAGAGGCGCGTCCCGACGACGGTCGTCCGGTGGCTTGCGCTAGTAGGCTCACGCCCGTCCGGCCGGGGGAGGAAGCATCGTGTCCAGCAGTAACTGGGTTCAGCACCAGCGCGACACCGAGCGCAAGCGCCGTGAAGCCAGCCGGGCGGCTGGCGAATCGGAGCGTGAGCGGCTGCGCACGGAAGCGGAGTCGTGGCGTGAGGGCGCGTGGGACCGCGAGGGCAAGCAGGATCTAGCCGAGGCCCGCGCCCGGGAGGTGCAGTGGCTCAACGACGATTTGCGGGCGAGGCTCGTGGCACTGCAGACGCTGCTGTCCGCGACGCTGGCCACCGACGACACGATTGACATCGCGCGCCTGAAAGTGTCGCCGACGACGCCGCAGTTTGACGCCGGGGGCTTGGACCGGCCGCTTCAGCGGCCTGCGTCGCTGACCACCTTGCGAGCGCTCGTACCAGGCGCCAAGCAACGTCATGCCGACGCGATGGAGCAGTTCCATGCTGACGAACAGGCGCGCGAGAGGGAGCTTGCGGCCCGGCGCGCCGCACACGAGCAGGACGTCGCGGCGATCCGCGACCAGGCCGCCGCGCAGGACGCCGAGGTCGATGCCTTCGCCGCCGCGTATGCGGCCGGCGAACCGGACGCTGTCGTCACCTACTCCTCGATGGTGCTCGCGGCCAGCCGGTACCCCCACGACTTCCCCCAGCAGCACAAGGTCGCCTACGTCCCCGAGTCGCGACAGCTGGTCGTCGAGACGGACGTTCCACCGATCGCCGTGGTGCCGGAGCAGGCCGAATATCGCTACGTCAAGAGCAAGGACGAGATTGCGGCCAAGGCGATGCCGGCGGCGCAGCGGCGCAAGCTGTACGCGAGTGTCGTGGCGCAGGTGGCCCTTCGGACGGTCCACGAGCTCTTCGAGGCCGATCGCGGCGGGCACCTCGAATCGATCGTCGTAAATGGCCACGTCGATGCCGTCGACCCTCGCACCGGGCAGCCGATACGGCCGTGCCTGGTCACGCTGCGAACCACGCGCGACGTGTTCGACGGGCTCGACCTCGGGCACGTCGAACCCGAAGCCTGTCTGCGCGGCTTGAGCGCATCGGTCTCAAAGAGTCCCGCCGAGTTGACGCCGGTCCGGCCCGTGCTCGAGTTCTCGATGGTCGACCACCGGTTTGTCGAGGAGGCCGACGTGCTCTCCGGGCTCGACCAGCGCGCGAACCTGATGGAGCTCACGCCTGGGGAGTTCGAGGCGCTCATCACCAACCTCTTCGAACGCATGGGGCTGGAGACGCGCATGACGCAGGCGTCGCGTGACGGTGGGGTTGACTGCGTCGCGTTCGACCCGCGCCCGATCTTTGGGGGCAAGGTTGTCATCCAGGCCAAGCGCTACAAGCACACCGTCGGTGTCAGCGCGGTCCGCGATCTGTTCGGCACCATGCAGAACGAGGGTGCCAGCAAGGGGATCCTCGTCACCACCAGCGGCTACGGCAAGGCCTCGTTCGAGTTCGCGGAGGGCAAGCCGTTGGAGCTTCTGTCCGGCAGCAACCTCTTGTACCTGCTCGAGGAACACGCGGGCATGGAGGCGAAGATTGAGCCACCAGACGACTGGGTGGATCCGGCAGAGGACGTCGGCTGACGTCGCAGCGGAGCGTGGCGCGCGGCGATGAAGTATCCCGTCGACTGGAGCCCTCTGCCGTATTAGGTCGCGCGGCGGGCCGCTCGGGAGAGGCGGCCGCCGCAGCCGACACCCGGCCGCCGCCCCCGGCGACGGGTAGCCAGGCATGCCCGCGAGCGCAGATCCTCAGGCCCCGACGAGGACCAGTAGCGCTGTCCGAGCCCTGCGGGCCGCTTGCCAGGTTGATGCGCGCCGGGCGTGGCCTTCCAGCGCGGTCGGATAGGCGAGCGCCAACGCGCCACGTTTGAGCCGACGGCGGCGGATTCTCTGCCAACGCCGTCAGGAAGCGGGCGATTCCGGCGCCGCAGACGCGGTAGCCCACGCCCCGATTGTGCCCTTTTGCAGGGACTTCGCGCGGCAAAATGCTCGATCAGCACGGCGAGCATCGTGGTGGCATGAACAATCCACCCACACGCCGTCGTCGGCTGTTCATGCATCCGGCGACCATGGCCCTCGCCGCCGCGGGATCGAGTTCGGTTGACGTAGCCGCCGTGCTCGGCGTCACGTCCGCGGCCGTGAGCAGCTACTTCGCCGGGATCAACCGGCCACACCCGGACCTACCCGAGGCGCTGCGCGAGCTCGTCGGCGCCGACGCGGCGCGGAATGTCCTCGCCCTGATCCCCGAGCGGGACGCGCAGGGCCCCGCATGACCCCCTCAACGACGGACGCCCGCCCCGCGGCACACGGAGCGAGCGTCGAAATGCGTACAGCAGAAAAGAGCAGCGATGACCACTATGGCAGAGCGACCGGACGGGCACCTACTCCGGCCGGGCAGCCCAGGCGGCAAGGCCCTGCGGCCCCCGCCGGCGGGCACCCGGTACAGCGTGACCAACCTCGGCAGCGGGATTTGCACCGCGTACGACGCCGGGGGTCGCGTGCTGGGGGAGTACCAGCGCTGGGCGCCGGTGTCCGAGAAGGACAAGGCCCACGCTCGGCAGCACGCGCCGAAGGATGGGCCAATCCGGGTCACCCCGCCGTCCCCGTGGCCGCGATGACGCGCGCCGAGCAGGCCACGGCCTACCTCGACGCGCTGATCTGCGCGGCGCCCGTCGACAGCCACCACCTCGAGCTACGTTGGCGCGGGGACGGCAAGCCGATGCGCTCGGAGTGGTTCGTGGAGCCGGACGGACTGCAGCGGGGGGCGAACCCCGCGGCGCTGGCCCCCATCGCGGAGCGGGCGGTAGCGCTCGCCGACCAGGGGGGCGAGGTGTTCGCGGGCGTGGGCCTGCGGACGCGGGCGGAAGGGACCAAGGACGCGGTCCCCATGCTCGGTCTCGCCTGGGCTGACTGCGACTCCCTCGACGCGACGGCGCGGCTGGGCAGCTTCCCGTTTCGGCCGTCGATGACCGTGCGGTCCTCGCCCGGCAAGGTCCACGCCTACTTCCGGTTGGAGCAGCCGCACCCGACCGAGGTCGTCGAGGACGTGAACCGTCGGCTCGCGCTCGCCCTGGGCGCCTGCCCGCATGTCGCGGACGCGGCTCGGATCCTGCGCGTCCCCGGGACCTACCACACGAAGACCGGCCGGCCTCAGAACGTCAGCCTCTACATGAACCGGCCGACCGTGACGCCGCTGGCGGACCTGTTGACGCTGCCTGCCCCGCAGGCGGCGGCACCCGCACCGACGACCACGGGGGCGCCGGTGGCGGGCCCGCGGAGCGACGACCTGGACGACCTGCGGGCGATTCCGGCCACGGTGTACGTCCCGCTCCTGACCGGCCGCGAGGTTGGCCGGGACGGGAAGGCGTGCTGTCCGGTGCATGGGGGCGGAGCGGAGAGAAGCGCGTCTCTGCATGCCTACCCCGACGCCGAGCGAGGGTGGTTCTGCTACGGCTGCAGCAAGGGCGGCGACGTCCTGGACCTCGTGGCGCACATGACGGGCCTCGACACCCGTGTCGACTTCCCGCAGATCGTGTCCATCGCGCGGTCGCACCTGGGGGGCGGTCGCTGATGAGCGATCTGGACCTCAGCCACCTGCCCGACGACGTGGCCAGCCACCTGCTGTCCAAGATCCCGAACACCTCGACCACCGCGAGCAGGGGCGGGGGCGACAGCAGCGCGTCCACCGGCCGACGACTCCAGGTCACCTGGGCCAGCCAGGTCAAGCCCGAGTCCGTCGAGTTCATGGAGGACGGGCGCATTCCGATCGGCAAGCTCACCGTCCTCGCTGGCGACCCTGGTCTGGGCAAGTCGCAGTACACCTGTCTCATCGCGGCGAAGATGTCGCGGTCGGCCAGGGTGCTGATGCTCAACGCGGAGGACGACGAGAGCGACACTCTCCGTCCCCGCATGGCGGCGGCCGGCGCGAACCTGGAGAACGTCGGCTTCGTCAAGATGCGCGACGAGCACGGCGACGACGGACTGGTGCTGCCCGACGACGGCGCCCAGCTGCGCGCCAAGGTGGAGCAGACGGGCGCCACCCTGGTCGTGGTCGACCCGATCATGGCCCACCTGGGAGGGAGGGTCGACGGGTACAGGGACCAGGACGTGAGGCGAGCGCTCGCTCCGCTCCACAACATGGGCAGCGACCTGGGCGTAACGGTGATCGTCGTAGCCCACCTGAAGAAGGGCGCCGAGCAGATGGCGCTCAACAAGATCGGCGGGTCCATCGGCTTCGGGGCATCAGCCCGCAACGTGCTCGCGTTCGCACGCGACCCCGACGACCCCGACGGCGACCAGGGGGACCGACGCATCCTCGGCCACATCAAGGGGAACAACGGCCGCCTCCAGGATGCGCAGCTCTACCAGATCGAAACCGCCTGGGACGGCTTCGTGGAGACCAGCCGACTCGTCTACACCGGCGACAGCGAGCAGTCGGTGCAAGACCTCCTGGCGCCGCCCCAGGTCAAGGCCCCGACGAAGATCGAACTGGCGAAGGAGTTCCTGTCGAAGGCGCTGGCCCAAGGGCCGCGCTCGACGCTCGAGGTTACATCTGAGGCTGAGGCTCAGGGTATCTCCGACCGCACGCTGACGCGCGCCCGGGGCGACATGGGCGTCCGTTCGGAGCGGGGCGAGGACGCGAGGTTCTACCTCTCGCTGCCGACCTCCGCCAACAGGACCCCTGCCAACCTCCCAGGGGAGAGTGTGGTTGGCACTGGTGGTAGACAAGACACGCTCAGTCTTTCGGAGTTTGGCTCTAGTGAGCCAAATCCGGAGACCTCCGCCATGTCTGCCATGTCTGCCAACTCTGCCGACCCCCAAGGGGTGGCAGAGGTCCCCGGCCAAGGTCGACCGATCCCCACGGCGGGCCCCGAAGGGGCGTCGTCGTGAGCGCGCCGACTCGCGCCGCGGGCGCCCGCATCCGACCGCTCGACATGGCTGCGCTGATGGCGCAGCCCGAGCACCGGGCCGCATATCGCATCGACCGCTTCGCCCAGGACGGGGCGCTGACCATCCTTGCCGCGAAGGGCGGCAGCGGGAAGTCCTGGCTGGGGATGGCGGCGTGCGCCGCCGTCCAGGCCGGGGCGCCACTCGCCGGCATCCCGGTGGAGAGGGGGCCGGCCGTCTACGTCGACGCCGAAATGGGCGGCCGTCAGCTGGCCGACCGCTTCCGGGTGGCGGGGATCCGCGCCGACGCCTTCGGTGTGCTCGACGCCCTGGGCCTCGACATCGGGGCGCCCGGCGGCGTGGGGCACCTGACCGACGAGCTCCGGGCCACCGGCGCCCGTCTGGTCGTGCTCGACTCCCTGCGCAAGCTCGCCCCGGCGATGAAGGAGAACGAGTCCGACGACATGGGAGGGCTGCTGGCCTCGCTGACGCTGATGGCCCGCAGTCTCGGCGCCGCGGTGCTCCTCATCCACCACGCGGGCCACGGCGAACGGTTCACGCGGGGAAGCTCGGCGATCCGCGACCAGGTGGACGCCCTGTTCGGGCTCGAGCGCGACGGCGACGCCCTGCAGCTGTCCTGCTCCCCGGCGCGCGGCGGCAAGTTCCGCCTCGACGTCGAGCCCGAGGACCGGCAGCTGCGCCTGGCCGTGGGGGAGACGCCCGGCGTAATCGTGGCCGAGGCACAGGCGCCGGCGGCTGTCGCATGAGCGTCACCGTGCGACAGCCCGCTTTCCGCGGATTTGCAGGCAGTTCGCTGTTCCGGGGATGGCGGCCCGACAGGTGTGGCGCGCATCATGCGTGTCAGATCCGATGACCGACCACCGCGCCAAACCTGGGCTGGGGATCCGCCACGGGGACGATCACGTCGTGGAGGAGCCGGACGCCGACGTCGTGTACTCGTTCATGGTGCGCCAACGCCTCCGCGAGACCGCCGAGGACGCGTGGCTGGAGGTGGTCGCTCGCTCTATCGCCGAGGGCAACTGTCCCGCTGGTGCGTCCGGCTGGCGGCGACTCAGGCAGACCGCCGAGCAGATGTTCGCCCTGGTCGTCGACCGCCTCCGCTACGCCACCCGCCAGGGCGACGCCGGCAGCCAGAACCGGCTGGTGGCCGAGCTCAGAGAGTTGGGGCAGGCACGCAAACAGGCGGCCAGCACCCCCAGCGAGGCGACGGCGGAGCGCCTGCGGACCTGCTACCTGGAACTGGCCGCGACCAGCATCGTCCTGGCCGAGCGCTGCACGCGCCCCCCGGAGTTGCGCCGTGGCCGGAAGTCGTCGACCAACCGACACCGGGCGCTGAGGTTCTGGACGCCCAACGCCGCCGAGCTCGAGGATCTGCTCGCCGTCGCGGCGGAGGGGCCGGCCGCGTGAGCGGTCCCACGCTCCAGGCGCTCGACGGCGGACGCGACCAAAGCGCCCCCGGGCCCGCGATCGTGGAGCTCGCCGCGGCCGTCGCGAAGGCGCTGGACGATCCCGCGTTCGCCGCCTCGGTCGCCCACTTCCGCAAGCGGCCGGTCACCGTGCTCTCCGAACCGCTGCTCGACGCCGACGCCGTGGCCGAACTGCTCGACATCCCCGCGAGGACGGTTCGCCAGTACGCGGCGGAAGGGCGCCTGCCGTCGCGCCAGCTGGGCAAGCACATCCGCTTCGTGCGGGCCGAAGTCGCCGACGCCCTAGAGCGCGGCCTCATCGGCGCGTAGCGGGCCGGACCAAGCCCACACGCCCCCGGGGCGCCCGTGGCCTCCTGTGCCCCCTGACGCGCCTCGGGCGCCCTCCTGGTCGTGCGCAGGGGTGTCAAGCACGCTTGACGCGGCGATTCATGCCGGCGACGCTCAGGCTCGCGTACCAGGGGTGCCAGCATTGGCAGGACGCCACGTCGGCCGGGGTCGGCGGGGTCGCTCCGCGTGGATCCCCGAGCCGAGAACCGGAACCTTAGTTCCGCTTCGTTACGCGTACGCGCGAGGAAAACGCCAGCGACCGCTAGTAAACGCCTCCAAACAGCCTCCATGACGCCCGCCGGCGCATGCCGGCGTCGCCGGGCCACCGGTGCATCCCGCGGACGAATGGCCTAGATGACAGGTCAAGGTCCGGCGCGGTGGTGTCGATCTCTCTGCCCATGCATCTGGTCTACATGGGCAACCACGGGATCCTGGACATCCACGCGTTCTCGACGTTGGTGAGCGTGGTGATCCTTGTGGGCGGGATGTACGGCTTCATGCGGATGCTCTACGACATCGGCCGGAAGTTCGGCGGGCCGCGTCGCGAGTTCGGCGGGTCGATGCCAGACCCCCGGGCGCGGCCCCGGGAGCCCTAGGGCGGATCGCGCCGCAGCGCGGTGATGGCGGCGCTCAAGCCATCCAGTGCGAGCGCCGATGAGACCTGCGTACCTACCACGCCGTTCGGCATCGGGGGTCGGGAGCCATGATGGAGAAGCTGCTCGGGGGGGCGGGCGCGATCGCTGCGACGGTCTTCGTCGGCTTGCAGTTCTTCCTGTTCGTCGGTGGTGTCAGCTACCGCAAGGACTGCCTGGGCAGCGCGGGGCAGGTCAAGAGCAGCTGGACCTTCACCTGGTTCGCGCCGATCCCGTACCTCTTCCGCCCCTCCGAGGCGGGCTGCCAAGTCCACACCGGGACACGGGTGGCGCTCAACGCGGTGGGTGTCGCAGCGTTCGCGAAGCCGACGACAACCAACCTGGCCGACAAGGCCGTTCAGGGTGCGCACAACATGAGCGACGACGAAGCCTATTTCGCGCGCATGAAGGCCCGCGTGGTCGAATTCGAGAACGCGCCGCAGGCCAAGACCGTCGACGACGGCAGGCGAGCGTTTGACAAGGCCATCGGTTCACTCAGTGCGATCACCCCGACATCGAAGTACGCGGCAGCGCACGCCGCGCTGCTTGCGGCACTTCATGAGGCGCGCGCTGGCTTGGACGAGATCGAGCGTGCCCATTACTCCGCTGGCACTGCTGACGACCGGCGCGTGGCGGCTCAGTTTCGGGCGGCCTTCGGGAAAATCGGCGGCGCCATCACCCAGCTCAATCAGCTGCACGGCCGCTGAGCGTCGGCGAGCCCCACAGACCCCGGCGCCGGCCACCGCGGCCCGTTGCGGCTAGCGGCGTCGCGCGAGCCGGCGCAGCGACTCAACACCGTGCGGCAGCCGCTCCACCAGAGCGAGCGCGTAGCGTCCGTCGGCCAGCCCCACGGGGGTCTCCGCGAGCAGTCGGCCCACCCACCGCGCGGCGGCCCTATCGAACCGTGGGTCGTGCTCCTGCGCCATGAGGACCAGGATCTCGAGCGCGTCGTCCAGCTGGATCTGCTCTAGCTCCGCGGCGGCCAAGAGGACGACGGACAGCTGACGGGTCTCGAGGGAGCGCCGGAACCGTGCGTGCGGGCTGCCCTTGATCGACACGAACGCATGTTCCCATGCCGGTGCAAGTCGCAGTGTGGGCCCCCCAGAGGCCCAGCAGCCGCCACGTGGCCCAGCGGAATTGGAGCTGGCGGCTGCAGGGGGACGTGCGACTGTCCACTGGGTTGACACGCCTTGGTACTGTGGACCTATTCCTCCCCGCCGTCCGGCCTTGTGCCGCACTGGCGGGGTTCTTTTTCGGAGCGGTTGAGGCATGGAGAGCATCGCCGTCTTCTTCGACTGGCAGAACGCCTACAAGGGTGCGCGCAAGGCGTTCGGTCTTCAAAACCAGCCGAACGAGTTCGGGAACTTCAGCCCGCTGCGCCTAGCGAAGATCCTCGCTGCCGGGAACGACAGGGGCAGCGACGGCCGCCTCGTACGCGTGGAGGTTCACCGCGGCCTACCGTCGTCGGCGCGTGACCCAGTCGGGTACGGCGCCAACCGCCGGCAAGCGCAGGCATGGGTTACCGAGGCGCCCGAGCTTGTCTTCCCTCGTCTGCGACCGCTTCGCTATCCCGCAGATCACGAGGAAAGCCAAGAACCAACAGAGAAGGGTGTCGACGTGAATCTCGCGCTTGGCGCGGTCGAGCGCGTCCTGATGAATCAGTGCGACATCGCGATCCTGTTCTCCCATGACAGCGATCTGGCGCCGGCGCTCGAAACGATCTGCCGCGTCGTGAGCCACAACCACGTAGAGACCGCGTCTTGGCGCAGCAGCAGCTTTCAGGGCCGCATCCCGAAGACCAGGGGTGTCTTCAACCACGCGGTTGGCTGGGAGGCCTTCCAGCGGGTCGCTACGCCCGTGAATTACGCCCGCCAAGGCAGTAAGGCTTAGGCGCTGAGCAGGCCGTCGCGTGGGCCTCTTCCGCGACGGCCAGGGCTGGGGTGCCGCTGCTCCCAAGGGTCTGCTCAGTCTGCTGCTGCTGCTTCTGCTTCTGCTTCTGCTGCGTCTTTGCTGGCCTGGTAGCCCTCACGGTCAAGAACGAACCGGATCGTGTTCTGCGTCTGCTGCTGGATCAGCACGTAGTACCGATCGACCGCGAGCTTTGCGAGAAGCCGCTTGGCCGTGCCGAGCGGCAGGTTCAGCTCCTCGTCGACCTCTCGAAAGTGCACGAGGACGCCCTTGAAGTTCCGGCTATCGAACCCAAACAGGCCGCGCCAGGCAGGGTTCAACCAGTCATCGTCCAACACCTCAGCGAGCTCGTCTTCCGAGTACGCCTCGTACGGCCCGTTGTAGACAGCACCCGAGCGTAGGTCGCTCTCCGCGACGGTGAGGTCGCCGTAGCGAGGCAGCTTCGCCTTGATCGTGGCGTAACGGAAGCCTTTGAGGTTTCCGAATTCGAATAAGTCGACCAGCGTCTGGAAGACGAGCCGTGTCTCAGAGGCCTTGCCGAGCGACATAGCTTGCAACCGACTGAGCGGTTCAGGCAGGTCAGTCTTGTCGACCTCGGGAACGCATACCGGCAGGATGCGGCCTTCGCCCTCCTCCATCTTGGCCCATGACGCGCCAACCTCGAACCAGATCCAAGGACGGTTGAGCGACACCGGCGTAATGAGGACGATCACCGCGCTGGCCTTGCGCAGCTTGTCGTTGATATTCGCCAGCCAGTCGGCGCCAGGGGAAACCTTCCCAGGGACGCTCGTGGCGAACACATCTACCCCGTTCGCGAAGATGCGAGTGATCTCGTCGTGGATCACCCGAACGATCGGTTCGTCCGTCGCCGCGTGGCTGAGGAAGACGGTTGGCTTCTTGATCCCTGGGCCGGGCACAGCGCGGACGAGTGTAGGCGCAGAGGCGGTCGTGCTCGGCCAGCGGCGCAGGTCGAACGCCCAGGAGCGGACCGCAGACCATGACCATGGCGTCTGCGGCCCGCGCCGGGCAATGGGTTCGCGCCCCTGCTGGTCCGGCGGTGACGCGAACGCCGCAGCAAGGTAGCCAGCCATCACGGCGCGCTGGACGGATGACCGGCTCCTTGCGCCCAACGGCGCCTGTGTCGGGGGAAGCGACCCTTCATGTGTGATGCCGTGCCGACCGCAATGCAAGAGGATCCCGCCATGCGCGGCGTCGGCTCCATCGAACTCAGCTGGCCCGAAGACCCCCGCGCTCGAGAGCAGATGCGTGGTTTCGTCGCCGAGCTCGCCGATTGCCGCAGCGTCGACGATGCCTTCGTGGCCGGGATCACGGACGACCCAGACGGCGAGGAGCGTCACCAGCGGCCAGACCTAGCCATGAAGGCAACGGCGCGACTGCGAGTTTGGGGCAGCGACGACGACGCGGTCTCTCGTGCGTTTGACCTTGTCGTCTGGCTCGCCCGAGACGTCCTGGGTCGGCACTTTCCGGCACTGCCCGTCATGGTGCCGGAGAGCGTCTCCGGGGGTGCCGACCTTGCGCGAGCGCTCGACCCGGCACTCCGGTCCGCGGAAGAGGCCGCACGCGAGGCAGCCCGGATCGATGAGCGGGCCGACACAGCGCGGGCGCACCACTGGCTGTTGGAAAGCGCGGTTCGCTCCGCCAGGTACCTGGGGTCCATCCCGGGACGCGTCAACATCACGACGTACAGGCCGAACCGCCAGTCGAACCCCCTCTATGCATGCGAGAAGGTCGCGTCGCGCTGTGGCGAGACGTTCCTCTACGCAGTCGCTCTCGAACCGTTGGCTGCCGCGGCACTGGAGCGTCTCGGACACCCCGACTTCGTCACCGCAGGCACCGCCCGCCGTGGACGGGAGGCGCTGTTCGCCGCCGGCATCACCGAGTTTGGAGCCGGCCTCGAGCGGCTTGCCATTGCGCTCGTGGACGCGTACGACCGCGCGAGCGCCGCAGGCCCGGTGCCCGCTTCGACCGCGCTCGCCGCGGCTGAGGCTGTGACGCCCCGCGAACACGATGCGGTTGCGTTGGTCCGCGAGAGTCCGCAGCTGAGCGACCGGCAGTTCCCGCCCACAGCCACCACTTTTGCGGCCGCCGCCGAAGAGGTCATGGCTCGTGCGGTCGCCGAGATCGCCACCCACCTTCACAGCCAAAGTGCCGCCCGAGAGATCGCAGCCGTCAGCGTCGACCGGGCACCCGGGCGCTAGGCGCTACGGCCCGAGGGTCGCCCGTGCGCCGACGGCCGTGGAGCGGACCTGAAGCCCGCCCTCGCCGTGTGCACAGACCGCCGTGGGGGCGACCCTGCCGCGACCCCCGTTCTCGTTGACGGCGTTGACGAGCCAGCCGCCCCCGCTTCTCACCCCATCGGGCACGCTGCCCAGGATGGTCGCCCCGTCGAATCCGTTGAAGCCCCCGCCGACGACCACGGCCCCTTCGTCGCACGTGACTGTGACGTTCTGCATGCCTGCGCCAGCCTTCACACGCGGGGCGTTGAACGGATCGTCGGCGCGCTGCTGCACGACAAGCGTGGGGTGGAAGCGGCCGAGACGAGCGCGTTGCTCGGCGAGCTGCGCGGTAAGTCGATTGGTCTCCGCCCGTTCTCGCGTCGCAGTGTCGCGTGCGTTCAGTGCGATGTACACCGCGACGCCGGCAACTGCGAGCGCCACGACGGGCACGACGCGTTCGATCCACCGCATTGTGGAGAAGCTACACGGCGGAGCCCGCGCTCTGCGACGAATGTCGAGCGCCGTCCGCAGCTCGGCGAAGTGTGCCCAACCCCTCGCCCGTAAGCTCGAGCACGTCGCGACGTGACGGCGCGACGGTGACCGCTAGCCGATGGCGACGGGCCTGGGGGGCGCCGGCCACTGCTCGATGCACGCGACCTGGTCAACGGCGACGTATACCGCGCCGCCCGCGGTGTCGAACATCGTGAACGGCTCGCCGTGCTTGAGCTTGTCTTCGCTGAGTCGGCGTCGGACGTCGCTCGCGTCCTGTTCGAGCGTGATCTCGGCGCCGCCGGCGAACGTGATCTTGGTCGGCATGGCTCACGACCCTACCGAGCGGGAGGCGGCATCGCGGTTGTGGACGAGCGTCGATCGAGGATCTGCTGCACGCGCCCCGCCGTCACGCCGGCGGCCTCGGCGACGTCGCGTCGAGTAGCGCCGTGCTTGGACGCCTTGCGGGCGAGCGCATCGCGTCGGCGCTGGGCGTCCTGCAGCGACGCGGCCAGCGTCGCGCACTCCTGGCCGACGTCACGGAGCTCCTCGAGTGCGCGGTCGGCCGCGCGTGTGTTTACGTGCTTGACAAACGGCATGCGTTTACCTACTATACAAGTCCGAACACACCTCGTAAATCGGCTCGGCGGCGTGCCAGCGCCCCGAGCCATGGCAAGGAAGCAGGCTTCCATGCGTGTCAAAGGTATCGCCGTGGCACATGTCGCCGTGGCGCTCGTCCTCGTCGGCCTTCTACTGACCGGGGCGGCGACCGCCGCAACGCTCATCACCGGACGACAGATCCAGGACGGCACCATCACGGGCGCCGACATCAGGGACCACTCGCTGACCGCGAAGGACTTCCGCGGCAACCTCACGGGCCGGCCCGGTCGGCGGGGCGACAGGGGCCGCTGGTGTGACGACCATGACCATCCTCAGCGCCGACACGACGCTGGGCGCCGGGGGCACCGGCACGGCGTCCGCGACATGCCCGGACGGGCGGCCCTACCTGGCCGGCGGCGCGATCATCCGCAGCGGCCAGGTCGACACCGAGCAGGTCGCGCCGAGCGACAACGGCGTAACCGTCACCGCGCACGCCGCTGACCCGACCACGTTCGCCGCCTACGCGGTCTGCACCGTCTAGAAGCCGACGGTATCCACCCACAGCTTGCGGTTGGCGAACGTCCCCGTGGACGGGCCGGCGCTCACGTTGTACTGCAGCTTGAATGTGTGGCTTCCGGCGGCCAGGAAAGCGCCGGCGACGATCAGCCCGGAGACGATCTGCGCGGACGTCGTCGGCGAAGCGCTTGCGCTGCTAACGACCAGTGACGTCGCCGCCCCGTCGACCATCAGGGTTGCAACCGAGCCGGGCCCGCCGCCGTTGTTCGAGAGGTCGCACTGAACGCCGACGATCACTAGCCCGTTCGTCGGCACGGTCACGGTCAGGGACGGCCCCACGGTCGCTAGGTCGACCCGTGGCACGCTCGCCGTCGTCTCCGGCGTGGCGACCTGAGCGAAGCCGCGGCGAGTGATACCGCCGGCCGTGATGCCGAGCATGTCCGCCAGCGCTGCGGCGATGTCCACCGCCTGAATAGAGCCATCCGCGATGTTAGTGCTGTCCAGGCCGCCGTTGACGAGCGCGAGGATCTGACTGAGGCAGGTGGGTATTTTGGCTTCCTCAGTGCTGTCGGGGGCTCCGACAATAGGTAGCGACGGGTTGATAAGGGCCATGGTCAATCCTTCCTGGGACTGGCGTTTATGGTGTAGCCATCGACTTCAAAGTGGTCATCGGTGGCGTTATAGAAAGTGAACGACCACGAGCGCGCGACGCCCAGCGTGTAGAGCCAGCCCTCGCCGATCTGCCCGCCACCGCCGAACGTTCCCTGCAAGCCCCCGAAGGTCCCAGCGCCTCCGAACAGCTTGTCGTTCGGTGAGAAGTTCACCCCCGACGCCTCTAGCGCCCCGTTGAAGGCCGCATAGTCCGTCGCGACGTACACGTCCATCTTCCCGCGGGCATCGATGTGGACCTCGTTGACGCGCTTGCGCAGGTTCGGGGCGCCGAACGCGTGAAACGGGCCCGACCAGTACGACTCGAAGATCGTCCCGTTGTCGCGAATCTCGCCGTCCTTGAACATGTGCCAGATGTCGCCCGTGCCGGTCACCAGGCCCATCAGGTCCGGGTCGGCGCCGCGGTCCCACGTCGCCAGCTGGGCGACCGTCGGCGAGTGGATCCACCAGGAGTTGAGCTCCGTGTCGTAATCGAGGATCAGCTGGACGCCGCTCACCTTCGCCGACATGTAGTAGTGGCCGTTGACGTAGGCGGCCGTGACGTTCGCCAGGTCCGGATCCGTGATCTGGTCGAGCGTCGGCTGGATCGACTCGCCGATCCGCCGCACGGTGCTGCCGTCAGTGATGTGGACCCCGAACTGCGGATCCAGAAAGAACGTCCCCTCCGGGGTGGCGACCACGCTGCGCGGCGAGATCGTCCCGATGTTGTCGGTGAACTTGCGGTTCGCCGACGTCTCCGAGTTGTACACCGACCAGATGCCGCGCTCCTTGAACACCAGCAGGTAGCTGCCGGTGCTGCGCAGCGCGGTGATCGGCAGGCCGTCGTCCGGGTTGAACTTCGTCACGTTCGCGGCCGGCCAGCCCGTCGGGTCGCCCAGGCTGGACCAGAAGATCGAGTACGGCGTCGCCGCGACCCCGGCCACCCACAGCGTGTTGTCGTGGTAGGCCATCAGCGTCCCGTTCGGCAGCGTGCCGCTCACCGCCGTCCAGGTGCCTGTCCCGGCCAGGGTGCCGTCCGTGCGGCGCGGAGTGTCGGTGCCGTTCATCCCGTACGCCGGGCCCTGCGCCCCGATCACCGGCATCCGCAGGAACGTCCACGGGGCCGTCGTGGACACCGACGCGGCGGCCAGCAGCTGGGTGACCGCGTAGTTGCTGGCGATGGCGACCATGCCGCCCGCGGTGCTCGAGCAGACCGCGAACGACGAGCTGCCGTTGCCGACGATCGACAGATCCTTGTACGTCCGGGTCGCGTCGTTCACCAGCCGCAGGCAGCCGTTGCGCTTGCTGACGTTGCCGCGGTGACGGCTCACCACGTTCAGCAGGCCGCGCGACTCGCCGCCCCACCACTTATGGCGGTAGAAGTACGGCTCGATCAGGCGGTACGGACCGTCGGCGGTGTTCAGCCCGCCACCGAAAAACCCGAACTCGGATGGCGTGCCCCTAGCCAAGGTGATCGCCCCAGGTGCGGCCAGCCAGCGCGTCGCGCGTGGTCGAGTAGTTCAGGCCCAGGTCGGCGGCCAGGCGCGCGGGGATGGCGCCCTCTGCGTGGCGCCGGCGAATCTCGCCGACGATGTCGACGTCCAGCCAGCGCGCGGCGTTGCGGCGGCGCAGTTCGCTCTGCGGGAACGGGGTTTGGCAGTCGGGGTTGACACAGAGCCGGGAGTGCGCGCAGTGATCGAGAAGAACCTCGGAGGGGAGGGGCCCGTGCTTGCGCTCGAAGTAGACGCGGGCGGCTGAACGCCCCCGGTCCGGGCCCCCGCGCTCCTCCGCGTAGCCGGTCCCATTGACGGCGCGTTGCCAGATCCAGCAGCCGCGCTCGTCGACGAGGTAGTCGGCCGCGGTGGGTGGCGTCTCGGGCTCGCTGGGCGCTGCGGTGGACGTGTTCGTGGTGGTGCTCACCCGATCGAGATTGGCCCCGGTGCCGATCCAGGCGGCATGCACCCAAACTCGATCGGCGTCCGGGCGAAGATGGGGGCATGGAGACAGCAAGCACGAACACACACGCCACGACCGGCCCCTTCGGTGGCAGCGACACCTTCGGCGGGAACGGCACCTTCGGCGGCGCAACCACGTCCACTCCGACCGGGGGGCCGACGCGCAACTTCGGCGAGCGTGTCGGCCAGGTCGGCGGCACGGTCAGCACCACGGCCAGTACCCGCACCACGACGCGGGGATGGATGCGGGAGCAGGAGGCCGCCGCGTACATCGGGTGTGGCCTGCCTCACCTGCGGCGCCTCAAGGCCGACGGCCTGCCCTACCACCTGGTGGACGGCGATCCCGAGCTCCCGGTGTACCTGGTCAGCGAGATCGAGGAGTGGTGGCGAAACCAGCGCCGGCGCCCGCTCGGGTATCCGAGGGGGCCGCGTCAGCCTCGCTACCGGCGGCGGGACAAGGCGGCGGACGCATGAGCCTGGGAGACGCGGTCGGCGCCTTCGTCGAGGCCGACGACGTCGAGGTGTGGATCCCGAATCACCGCGTGAAGTCGCCGCGCGACCTGATCGAGCGCATCCGCTCCGAGGTCAACCGGCTCACGCCCCTTGTCGAGCATCTGCACAGCGGGCGCCCGGCGCTCTACAGCAGCGAGGCCGGCGCGGTCGCGGTCGAACTGATCCTCCTCCTGAACGAGCTCGGGGACGTCCTCGGCTACGACCTGCTGGGCCAGCTGGAGGACCAGTACGCCGCGGCCATTGCTGCGGCCAGCGCACTGGCCCCCGACGCCGCCAACGACTGACGCCGCGGGGGGCGCCCGTCTATGGGCGCCGCTACGGTGCGCCACATGAAACGGGCGCTCCTGGTCGGACTGCAGGTTGCGGTGTGGCCGTTCTACGCCGTCGCGTTCCTGCTCGCCAGCGGCCTGCTGCTCGCGCTCGGCGGCGCGGTCCTGTTCGTCGGCCTGACCTACCTGCTGCAGGCCCTCCGCTGGCTGGCCCAGCTGCCGCTCTAGCGCCCCGCTGGGGATTCAGCGCAGCGACGGCAGCGGGGGCAGCGAGGGCAGCGGCGGCACCGGAGGGACGGGCGGGAGATTGGGGAGCGCGCCGGACTTGAGGGCCTGGTCGGTGGTGACCGTGCTGCCGCGGCGCGCCTTGGCCGCCGCGATGTTCTGCTTCCCCTTCTCGCCGCCGGCCGGGAGCAGGAACTCCCGCAAAACCTGCCCGATGCCATGGCCCTTCTCGGCCAGGCCGGGGCTGCCGGTCCCGGCGGGGAACCACAGCGACGAGTCGCTCGTCTGCCGGCCCTTCAGGAGGACGCGCTCGGCGGCGCGGTCGTAGGGGCTGATCTTCATGAACTCGGCGAGGGCGATGCGCAGGCGATCGGCGGCGCTCAGGTCGCTCGCGTGCTGGACGTACTGCGTCGAGCCGCCCACCGTGTACATCTGGTCGAACGCGACGTTCTTGCCGACCACCTGGTTGATGACGATGGACGCCAGGGGGCCCATCATGCTGACCGCCGACTGCGGCCCCTCGAACTGCAGCGCGTTGAAGAACGGGTTGAGCCTGGCCGCGGCGAACTTCCGCCCGCCCTGGTCGTAGTAGTTGCCGAGCTCCCACGCCGGCACGTCGCCACCGAAAATCTGCTTGAGCTCCTCGGCCTCAAGGTGACCCAGCTGCAGCAGGATGGACGACATGATCGGGTGCTCGACGGGCATCGTGTAGAACGCCAACCGCAGGCTGAAGCGCAGGAAGCCGTAGAACATCGTCGCCCGGCCGAACACACGACGCTCCTTGGTCGTGTAGGTGGTCCAGTCACCCAGGAAGTCGTGGACCGCCTTGGCGTTCTTCTCGAACGTCTTCCCCTCGCGCATCACCTCGCGCATCAGGTCCGCGGGGTCGGTCAGGGTGAGCGTGTGGGCGATCCGCTTCTGCATCGCCAGGATGGTGCTCGCGTTCTTGCCCATCTGCTCGTATGCCGCCCGCTTCGTGCGGTTGTAGAAGATGGCGCGGCGGAAGAAGTTGTTCTGCGCGTTGTCGGCGCGGAAAATGAGGTTGAGCGGATTGCCCGCGTGCGCCTTACGGTAAAAGGCCGTCGACTTCATCGCACGGTAGGCGTTCACCAGGCGGCTGTTCGATGCGGCGCCCAGGTGGCGCTGGTCGTCGTACCAGGTGTGGACGCCGATGTAGGGCTCAATCGCGCTGCGCTCCGACTGTGAGAGCGTGCGCCACCAGCGCTGCGCCTTGATCGCGTCCACCGGACCAACGCCGGCCAGCCCGGTCATCATCGCGTTGGACGCGATCTGGAACTGCAGCCAGCCGGGGTTTCCCAGCAGGGTGCGCGAGACCTTGCCCTTCGCGATGTCGTAGGACCGCGCGATGGTCCCCGACGGGCGCAGGTCGGCGTGGATCTCCTCGTACACCGCCCGCGGGACCACCGACCACCCGGAGGTGCCGTGGAAGTCCTGCGGCAGCGTGGCGAGGCGGCTGGCGTCGAACGCCGAATCGGACAGTGCGTCCTGAATGTGGCGGGACTCGAACGTCGGGTCCTGAATATTGACGTCGCCGCCGCCCGCGTTCTTGTCGGCCTCGTGGCGGGCGGTCCGGTAGCGGCCGGGGTTCCAGAAGGCGACCGAGTCGGGGTGGATGCCCCGGCGGTCCAACTCGTCGCGCAGGGCGTCGAGCGTCATGTCCCGCAGGTCGGGCACGGTGTGGCGCTCGAACTCGCTCGAGACCAGGTTCCAGTTGTGCTTGCGCTTGATCCCCTTCTGGAGGCTCAGGAGGTGCGCTTCGGGGCTGCTGTTCTCGCGGCCGGTGCGGTGGAGGGCGCCCGTGTAGCGCTTCGTGCCGGCGACGGCCTTCGTGCCGCCGAGCGCGAAGGCGGAGAACACGCCCATCGGCGCCTTCTCCGACGGGAAGTAGCCGGGCGTGTCCAGGCCCTCCTTCTGTGCCCTGCGGGCGAAGGCGGCGATGTGCTCGGCGGTGATCGCGCTGACCGGGACGCGACGACCCGCGACCTCGTACCCGCCCTCGCGCTCGATCTTGCGCGCCATAGCGGCGTCGTCCTTGGCCGCCCTGAGCGCGGCGGCAGCCTTGTCGACGGCCGCCTTACGCCGCAGTGCCTCCGCCTGGACCTTCTCCGCTCCGCGCAGCGTGGCCGACGGCTTGCGAGACAGGATCGGCGGGCGGACGATCTTGCCCTCCGCGTCGGTGGCTGACGCCGACAGGCGCTTGACGGCCGCGGCCTTCGACGCCTTGAACACCTCGCGGGCTGACTCCAGGTGGCGCTCGGCTCGGGCGGCGCGGGTCTCGATGGCGTGGCGCTCGTCGGTCGTCCACTGGTCGGGGTTGCGGTGCGCGTTGCCGTGGGCGGCCTTGGCGGCCCGCATTTCGCGCTGGGCCTCGCCGAGCTCGCGCGACGCCAGGACATACGCCTCGTCCTTGCGGAGCATTTTCGTGTCGGCCTGGGTGGTGAGCACCTCAGCACGGCCCTGTGAGCGGCCAGCAGGGCGCTCGTGGCGGGCTGCGGCGCCCTGCAGCGACTGGTGGGCTGCCTCGGCCTTCCCGACCGCCTGCCGGGCCTCTGTGACGCCGGCCTTGGCCTCCGCGCCCGTGAGCACCCGCGCTTCGCCCAACAGCTCCGCCTGGGCGGCATGGCGCCGGCGCATGGCGGCATCCGCGGAGACGCCGGGATCCTCATGTCCGATCTTCGCCGCGCGCTCGCCCTCGTCCCTGGCGACCTGCGCCAGCCTGGGGGTGAACGCCTGATCGGCGTGGTCGATCAGGAACTGGATCTCGGGGATCTCGTTCTGGCGCTTCGGGATGCTCCTGCCGGTCGCCGCCTCGTGCTCGACGCGGGCCTTCGTGACGTTCTGCAGATGGGTGGACAGCCAGGTGCGCGCCGCCTCTGGGGTGCGGATGCCGAACTGCACCGCGTACTTGAACGCCCGGCGCTCGGTCCCGTTCAGCGAGTCGACGTTCTTGCGGGCGGCCTTCTGCTCGCGGTGGCCCTCGGCACGCATGGCGGCCATGCGTGCGCCCCTGTCCTTGGCAACCAGGCGGCGCTGCGCCCGATCGGTCGCACCCGGGCGGATGTGCGTGACCTCGCCGGCGACCTGCGCCTGGCGGACCTCGAGCGGGGCTGAGTCCTTGGCGGCGCGACGGGCCTGGACGCGAGCGCGCCCGGCGTCGCGCACCGCCCCCGCGACGTTGCGGGCGAGGTTCGGGTGGATCGGCTGCTCCTTGACGGTGTCGCCAGAGACGCGGAGCGCGGGGCGCGACGTGGCCACGCGCTCCGCGGTCTTGCCGAGCTTGCCCGCCTCAGCCAGGCCCTGGGCGGTGCGCCCGACCGCGGCGCCGTTCACGCCCGCCACGGTCGCCAGGTCAAGCACCTCCGGGGCCGCGCCCTCCTTCTTGATCCGGTCGCGGAACTTCTGCGGGTCCTTGATGACGTCGCCGTAGCGGCGGTTGACGTCGGCGACGACGCCCTTCGCGGCCTTCTCCGGGTGGGCGCCCGCGTAGATGAGCCCGGCCGGGATGGAGACGATCGCCTCGCCGAGTCCCTTCGCCGTCTTCGGCAGCACCGCGCCCGGATCCTCGATCGCGGCCTTGGCGGACTGGTAGGCGGAGGCGCCGAGCGTCGGGAGGATCTTGCCGGGGAGCTCGGCCGCCTTGTCGAGCGCGCCGGCCTTCTTGAATCCGGCCTCCTGCAGCTGCTGGGGGTCCGTGAGAAAAAGATCCGACTCGCTCGGCTTGTGGGCCGCCTGGCGCTGTGCGGACTGCGCGGTGTTGAAGCGGTCGACGGCCTTCTGGAACCGCGAGGTGCCCGGCACGACGCCCAGCTGACGCAGGCGCTCGACGCTCGCCTCCTGCTTGCCCAGCGGGCGCCCCGTCTTCATCAGGAGGCCGATGTGATGGTCAATCGCCGCGCGAGTGTCCGCGTGCAGCTGCTTGTCATTGGCCTCGAAGCGCCCGGTCTTCTTGTTCAGGACGTCGAGGAGCGCCAGGGGGCGCTGCTGGGGCGCTGCGGGCATCGTCGAGCCTGCGGGGTGCCGCACCTCGGGCGGCAGCCCCGGCTGTTTGACCGGAGCCGACGACACCTGTGCCCGGGCCTGCCGGACCGCCTCGGCCCGCTTGCGGTTGAGGGCGTGCCCCACGGCCACCACGGCGTGCTGCTCCTTGACGGCCGGGGACGGGGCCGCCGGGCGCCGGCCAGGCGAGGGCTTCGGCTTGCTGGGCTGCTTGGCGCCGTTGGGGTCGTCGGTACGCATGTACCGCCCAGATTGGCCGCTGTGGTGATCGAGGCGGCATGCACCCAACGTTTTCGCCTGGGGTTCTGAAATCTGACCGACCACACGCTTTCAGGAGGGCGAATCCAGAAGGGGGGGTGCCCTTCTGAGCGGACCGTGACAGGGCTGGCAGGCAATCCGCTCCGGGTGTTGTGGACCCGATGTGGGGGAGTGAGAAAAACCTGGGACTCCGCCGCGATCCTCCGTACCCCCGGGGCCCCGGCCGGTGTCCCGGCCGGCCGACCACATTCGCGCCATCGAACCCATGATCGGTGCGCGCCGCAGCAGCAGCGCTGTTCCCTGTCGCTGTTCCCGCTTGCCCGCTGTTCCCTATCGCTGTCGCCGCACCGGTGCGCGCACCTGTCAGCAACCACCCCTAGTTACGGGCGATCACGTGGCAACGCGGAGCAACGGGTAGCGCTCCCATCAGCTTCCCAAGCTGAGGGTCGCGAGTTCGAGCCTCGTCCGCCGCTCTGAAGGGAAGGCTCAGCGCATCGCGCCCGACATCATCCGGGCGTGGGGGACCGTGAGCCCGGGGACGGAGCCCGGCGCGGCGACCAGGGCGATCCCGGTCACCAGGAGCAGCGCGGCGATGGCGTAGGGGAGGGCCCGCCCCCAGGGGAGCGTCTTCTCGGCGGTGATGAGGGCGGCGACGAGTGCCATCCAGGTCAGGCTCATCACGCCCAGCGCGAAGAGCGCCGCCATCAGCGCCCAGCAGCAGCCCAGGCACCAGGCGC
>JAOPZW010000220.1 GCA_025963905.1 Solirubrobacterales bacterium
TCCAGCGCCTCGCGGAACGGCTCGCCGCCGGACCGGTCGACGTGCGCGGTGTGGCCCTCGCTCAGGCCCTCCTGACCGACAGCGCCGGCCCGCTGTACTCGTGGATGGCTTCGTCGAGCCTGCTCGCCCTCGCCGAGCAGGCGACGATCGCGCTAGAGCCGTGCCTCTGAGCGACGCCCGTGGCCGAAGCGCAGCGGCGCGCCCGCGGCGGTGAGGCTCCCGACGCCGAGGATCGCCAGCGCGTTGACCGGGTGCAATGCCCCGAGGACTCTGACGTCGTCGCCGACGCTCCCGAGGATCGCCTGCACGATGAGCAGCACGAACAGCACCGCGCTCGCCTGCAGCGCCTCCCTGCGCCCCACCGCGGCCAGGATGACGAGGACGAGGCCGATGAGGCCGAGGGCGTTCCCGAGCGCCCTGTGGGCCGCATAGCTCTCGCCGAACGCACCGAGACCGGCCAGGAAGAACTGCACGACGACGGCGGCGAGGAAGAGCAGGGCGAGGCCGCGGTGCGCGCGGGCGACCCCGTCGGCGGGTCGGGAGTCGCCGGTCCCGGTGCTGGAGGAGGCCATGGCCGCCAACGTACCAGCGCTCAACGTCGGACCCCCGGCTGCCGATGAATCCCCGTGTCCGCGCGCGCCCGCGACCTCCTGCTGCCCATCCTCGCGGCGACCGCCGGCGTCGTGCTGCTCGTGCTCCTGGCGCTGACGACCGCCGAGTGGACCGATTTCGAGAGAGAGGCCCAGCCCGCCTTCCAGGCGCTGCGCGGCGGGAACCTCCACGGCTTCCTTGGCAACTCGCCCGCCTACGCCGGCTCGCTGGCCCTCCGGGCGCCCTTCGCGCTGATGACCAACCTGTGGGACGGCGGGACGCTGGCGCTCTTCCGCCTCGTGGCGATCCCGTGCGTCGCGGCCGTCGCGGCCCTCGGCGTCGTGCTGTGGTCGCAGAGCCGCGGGCGTGCCGCCCGTCGCCTGACCCCGTGGATCGTGCTCGCCGTGTGCCTCGCCAACCCGCTCCTCCTCGACGCGCTGCAGATGGGTCACGCCGAGGAGCTGCTCGGCGCCGCGCTGTGCCTCGGTGCCGCGCTGGCCGCCGGGGCCCGGCGCCCCGTCCTCGCGGGCGTCCTGCTCGGGCTGGCGGTGGCCAACAAGCCCTGGGCCGTCGTCGCCGTCGGTCCCGTGCTGGTGACGCTGCGGGCCGGTCACGTCCGCGCGCTGGCCTCCGCCGCCGTCGTCGGGGCCGTCGTGCTCGCGCCCTTCGTCCTGGCGGGCGGCCTGGCGACCACGACCGCAGTGGCGCATTCCGGGGGCGGATTCTTCAAGCCCTGGGAGGTCTGGTGGTTCACTGGCGACCACGGCTACGTCGTGGCACAGACGCTCGGCCCGCAGCGCGGATGGCGGATCCCGCCCGACTGGGTCGAGCGATGGAGCCACCCGATCGTCGTCCTGGCCCCGGCGCTGCTCTGCGCGGCGGCCTGGCAGCCCCTGCGGCGAAGGCGCTGGGAGGACGGGTTGCTCCTGCTGGCCCTGTGCTTCCTGCTGCGCGGCCTGCTCGACGTCTGGAACACCTCCTACTACGCGCTGCCCGTCGTCCTGGCGCTCGTCGCGTGGGAGGCGCACGTGCGCAGCGGCCCGCCGCTGCTGGCGATCGGCGTGACGGCGATGGCGTGGCTGACGATGGTCCAGCTCCAGGGCTTGATCTCGCCCGACGCGCAGGCCGTGGCCTACCTCGCGTGGGCCGTGCCGCTGGCGATCGCGCTGGGCCTGCGGCTCGTCGCCCCCGAGCGGTTCGCGCGCCTCGCGGAGCCGGCGGGCACCGTGGTCCGCCGGCGGCTGCCGATGCTCGCCGGCGCGTAGCTCAGGCGACGACCTGAAGGCCCTTCGGCAGGCCCGTCAGGACGTCGGCGCCGTTCTCGGTCACCACGACGAGATCCTCGATCCGCACACCGAGCCGGCCGGGGACGTAGACGCCGGGCTCGACCGTGACGACGTGGCCGGGCACGAGGGCGGTCTCGCCGCGCCGCGACAGCACGGGGCCCTCGTGGACCTCGAGCCCGACCCCGTGGCCCAGCCCGTGGCCGAAGTGCTCCCCGTGGCCGCCGGCGGTGATGATCTCGCGCGCCACGGCGTCGATCTCCTTGCCGGTCGGTCCCGCCCGCACCGCGGCCAGGGCCGTCTCCTGGGCCCGTAGCACGAGCTCGTACACCTCGCGAGCGTCGCCGGCGGGCTCGCCGACGGCGAACGTGCGCGTGCAGTCCGAGCAATAGCCGTCCAGGCGCGCGCCCCAGTCGATCGTCACCAGCGTCCCCGGCTCGATCGCCACGTCGCGTGGCTCGGCGTGCGGGAGCGCGCCGTTTGCGCCAGAGGCGACGATCGGCGGGAAGCTCGGAGAGTCCGCTCCGGCGCGGCGCATCGCCATCTCGAGGTCGATGGCGACGTCGCGCTCGGTGCGACCGCCCAGCCCTCGCTCGACGATCTCGCTGAGCGCGGCGTCCGCAAGCCGGCTGGCCGCCCGCAGGCGCTCCACCTCGGAAGCGTCCTTCACCGCGCGCAGGGCGACGACCATCCCCCCCGCGGGCACGAGCTCGGCTCGATCGCCCACCAGGCCCGCCAGGCGCGCGTGCTGCTTGACGGAGATGTGCGCGTCGTCGAACCCGACGCGCAGGGTTGAGCCGTCACCGGCGGGCAGGTGCTCCGCCAGCCCCGGCCCGATGAGCTCCTGGGCGGCCATGCGCTTGTCCCACTCCGCGCCGACCTGGCGCTCGACCTGGGTGACGTAGCGGAAGTCCGTCAGGAACAGGCGCACTCCGCCGCGCCCCGGCCCCAGCACCGCGATGCCGTTGGAGCCGGTGTAGCCGGTGAGGTAGCGCACGTCGGCGGGCTCCGAGACGACCAACACGTCGAGCTCGCGCTCTCCGACGTCGTGGGCGAGTCGGTCGGCTCGGCCGGGGGTGGTCGTGGTGGTGGTGCTCATCGGTCCAGCTCCTCCCTCAGGCGGGTCAGGGCATCACGGTAGCCGTCGGGCCCCCGCCCGCTCACCGTGGCCAGGCACAGGTCGGCGACGACCGAGTGCCGGCGCCAGTCCTCACGCTGCTGGACGTCGGAGAGGTGCACCTCGACGGCCGGCAGGGCGGCGATCTCCAGCGCGTCGTGGATCGACCATGCGTAGTGCGTCCACGCCCCGGGGTTCATGACGATCCCGTCGGCGAGGCCCTCGATGCGGTGCAGGTGCTCGACGAACTCGTGCTCGGCGTTGGTCTGGAAGAAGCGCACCTTCAGCCCGAGCTCTGCGGCGAACCCCTCGATCGCCTGTTCGAGGCGATCGAAGGTCAGCCCACCGTAGTGGCCGGGGTCCCGCCGTCCGAGCTGGTCGAGGTTCACGCCGTGCATGACCTCGATGCGGTTGTGTGAGCTCATCGCCGGATCAACTCTGTCACGGCGCCCAGCAGCGCGGCGGCGGCGACGTGCTCGCCGTATCGGACGTCGCCCGGCGCGGCGACGAGCACGAACGGCGGGGCATCGCCGTGCTCGCGCTTCTTGTCGCGCGCGGTGGCGGCCACCACCGCCTCGGGCTCGACGCCCTCGAGACTCGTCGGCAGGCCCGCTGCCTCCAGGAGCCCCGCCACGTGCCCGCGCAGCGCGTCCTGGCCGGAGAGCCGCAGCGCGGCGAGCAGCCCCAGCCCGACCGCCTCGCCGTGGCGCAGGCGGGCATAGCCGGTGACGGTCTCGATCGCGTGGCCGACCGTGTGCCCGAGGTTCAGCACCTGGCGGCGGCCGCCGTCGCGCTCGTCGGCGGCGACGACCGCGAGCTTCGTGCGCGCGCAGGCGAAGACGACGTCGTCGTCGACGGGGTCGCCCGCGCCGATGCGCTCCCACAGCTCCCCGCCGGCGATCAGCGCCGTCTTGACCACCTCGGCGTAGCCGGCGGCGTGCTCCTCGGGAGGGAGCGTCGCCAGCGTGCTCGTGTCGGCCAGCACCCCCGCGGGCTGGTGGTAGGCGCCCACGTAGTTCTTGGCCTCAGGCAGATCGACGCCCGTCTTGCCGCCGTAGGCGGAGTCGACCTGCGCCACCAGCGTGGTCGGCACCTGGACCACGGGCACGCCGCGCTGATACGTCGCCGCGCAGAAGCCCGCGAGATCGCCCACCACGCCGCCCCCGAGCGCCACCACGTGATCGCCGCGGCGGACCCCTTGCGTGGCGAGGGAGCGCCACACGCGCTCGGCGGTCTGCAGCGTCTTGTGCTCCTCGCCCGGCGGGATCTCGACCAGGCCTGCCAGCGGGCTCAACGCCCCCGCGTAGAGCTCGCCGACCGTCGTGTCGGTCACGCAGAAGCGCCGCGACTCGTCGCCCAGCGGCCAGGGCGGCGCCTCCAGGAGCCCGCGCCCGACCCACACCGGGTAGTCGCCCGAGGCCGACGTGGCCCACAGCAGCCGGCTGCCGGCGGGTGCGCCGCCCAGCGCCTGCAGCGCCCGCGCGGCGCGGCGCACCAGGCCGCGGTCCCCGCCGGGCAGGATCGCGTCGGCGACCGCCGCATAGGTCGGCCGGCGGGCCGCGAACAGCGTCTCGAAGGTCGGCCGGTCGCGAGCCAGCGGCCGACCGCGCCCGGCGGCTCGTGCCCAGGCGGTCTCGAGGTCGACGTCGATCAGGACCGCCTTGTGGCGCGCAAGCGCCTCGCGCACGCGCACCGAGCCCAGCGCTCCGCCACCGAGTGCGATCACACCGCCGTCGGCGCGCTCGAGCAGCTCGCCGGTGACCTCCTCCTCCAGCGCGCGGAAGGCGGGCTCGCCCTCCCGGCCGAAGAACGCCTCGATCGTCTCCCCCAGGCGCTCCTCGACGAGCCGGTCCGCGTCGGCGGCCTCCACGCCCAGCACGGCGGCGGCCTCCCTGGCCGCAGTCGACTTCCCCGAGCCCATGAAGCCGACGAAGACGATCGCCGGCGCCGGCCTCAGCTCCGCTGCCACGGGATCCGCTCCTCGTAGCGGCGCACCGACTCGACGACGTCGTCGATGTGGTCTCCGCCGAACTTCGAGCGGTACGCGTCAGCGAGGACGAAGGCGACCATCGCCTCGCCCACCACGCCGGCCGCGGGCACCGTGCACGAGTCGGTGCGCTCACGCAGTGCCTCGGCCGGCTCATGGGTGGCGATGTCGACGGAGCGCAGCGGCTTGGTGAGCGTCGGCAGCGGCTTCATCGCGCCGCGCGCGATCACGGGCTCACCGGTGGTCATGCCGCCCTCCAGCCCCCCGGCGCGGTTCGTCTCGCGAAAGAAGCCGCGGTCGTCGGCATAGAAGATCTCGTCGTGCGCCTGGGACCCGGGCGTGCCGGCCACGCCGAACGCGTCGCCCAGCGACACACCCTTGACCGCCTGGATGGAGCAGATCGCGCCGGCCAGCCGCCCGTCGAGGCGCTCCTCCCAGCTGACGTGCGAGCCGAGCCCGGGGACACAGCCGAAGGCGACGACCTCGAAGACGCCGCCGATCGACTCGTTCGCCTTGCGCTGGGCGTTGATGTGCTGGACCATCGCGCGGCTCGCCTCGGGATCGAGGCAGCGCACGGGGTCGGCGTCGACCCCCTCGAAGTCGGCGATCGTGAGTGGACCGTTGGGCTCCGGCGCGTGCACGGTACCGATCTGCACGACGTGCGAGCGGACCTCCACGCCGAGCGCCCGCAGGAAGGCTCGCGCGATCGCCCCGCCGGCCACCCGGGCGGCGGTCTCACGGGCGCTGGCGCGCTCCAGCACGTTGCGGACGTCGCTCAGCCGGTACTTCCAGGTGCCCACGAGGTCGGCGTGTCCCGGGCGCGGGAGGTGCACCTCGGGCACCTCGGCGTCGACCGGCCACGGGTTCATCCGCTCCTCCCAGTTGGCGAAGTCGCGGTTCGTCACCTGGAGCGCGATGGGACCGCCCAGGGTCCGCCCGTGCCGGACGCCCCCCGTCACCTCCGCGGTGTCGCGCTCGATCTTCATCCGCCCGCCGCGACCATGGCCGAGCTGGCGGCGCGCCATGTCCGCGTTGACGGCGTCGCGATCGAGCTCGAGCCCGGCCGGGAGCCCCTCGACGAGGCAGGTCAGGCCGGGTCCGTGGGACTCACCCGCGGTGATGAGCTTCAGCGCCATGGGCGCCGAAGTGTATTTGCGAGCTGGCCCGCGCTACTTCGCGGGCTTAGTCGTCCCGGTCATGGGTCGCGTCGGGTTTGGCGCGCGGATCGTCGTCCGTGGCCAGGACGCAGAACATGATGCGTGCCTCTGGCACGTGAATGTTCGAGGACGCAGCCACGGGCGGCGAGACGCCCACCAAACGCGGCGGGACCTATGGCCGGGGCGACTTCGGCCGCGTGCGGAAGACCGCGACGCCCGGCTGGTTCCTGGCGGAGCGGCGCTGCGGCTCGACCCCGTCGGCCGTGATGCGCAGCGCGCTGCCGTGCTTGGCGCGCACGAGGATGCCGCGGTTCGGGAGGTAGCGGTAGCGAAGCATGCCGGCGTGCGCGCGGCTCTTGGGGCCGACGGCGATCGCGGCGGCGGCGCGTAGCAGGTTCTGGCCGGCCACCGAGTGGCGGGCGGCCGCGGCCTGGGCGGTGCCGGCCTGCGAGGCGGGGCGGCGCTCGATCTTGCGCACATGCATGACGTACTGGACCGCGCGGCCGCCGGGCGTGGTGATGTCGAAGTACTCCGTCTCGCCGGCGGCGAGCTCGACGGTCTCGCACGTCGCCTTGCTCGGCTTGCAGGTGCCGTCGCCGGTGGCATTCGCGTCGGAGGCCACCAGGAACACGGCCTTCTGGTTGTCGCTCAGCACGCCGAGGAACACGAAGAACGGGTTCTCGGCGGAGGGCAGCGGCGTGAGCCGCGCGACGTCGTCCATGACCCGGGTGTGGTTGTCGGTGTTGCCGAACACGAGCCGCAGGCGGTAGGTGTCCAGCGGGTCCGCCTTGGGCTTGGGGGCGGCCTTGGGAGCCGGGGTCGTGGGCGTGCCGGTGCCGGTGCCGGTGCCCGGGCCGCCGGAACCTCCGCCGGCGCTCGGGCTCGAGGGCGGCGTGGCGTTCGACGGGGTGCCCTGCGAAGGCGGGGTGGACGCGGTGGGCGGCACCGGGGGCTTGATCACCTTGGCGAACGGGTCGCGGACCTTGCCTGCGCGGTTGCGCTCGGCGGTGGCGGCCGGGACCTGCTGGACGGTCACCTCGGCCTTGCTGCCGTCGGCGGCCGTGACGCTGGTCGCGGGCGCGACCGGCGCCGGCGGAACCGGGTCTGCTCCGCCGCGCCCGATGACGAAGGGCAGCGCGACGAGCGCGACGACGAGCAGCACGGCCAGCGGCCACAGCCGCTTCTCGAGCAGGTCGCTTCCGATGTTCTTCAGCTGGTTCATGGGGTGACCCCGGTGGCCGTGGCGGTGGGCGCCGTCGTGGAGGAGCTGCCGCCGGGCGCCGAGACCGGCTGCGCCGCGGCGGGAGCCTGGGGCGTGGCCCCGTTGGTCAGGCCCTCGCCGGGCGGCAGCAGATACGCGGTGGCGGTCAGCGAGGCCTTGACGCTGGGGAAGCCGCCGTCGCCCGCCTGGAGCGCGAGGCCGTCGATCGTCAGGAGCCGGCCGCTCGCCAGGACGCTTTCGCCCTTGACGTTGATGAACCGGTCGACGTTGCTCAGGAACTTCTCCATCGAGAAGAAGCTCCCCTGGAACACGAACGTGAACGGCATCGTTGGCAGGCCGGCGGCACCGACCGTGGAGCCGGGAGGCAGCGTCGCGGCCGCGGTCTGCGTGGCGGGCGCGCTCGGGGCCGGCGTCGGGCCACCGTCAGTGGGAGCGGCGCTGGCGCCGGCCACCGCAGAGGCGACGTTGGCGGCCGGGGCCTGCGGCGCGCCGCTGGCCGTGAGCTTGATCGACTGGAAGTCGATGTGCGCCCCGTCTGCCGCCGTGCTCAGCTGGTAGACCAGGGAGGGCACGTTGTCGTCGACCGGGACGGCCTTGCCGAGGTCCGCCACGGTCGCGTAGTCGGCCGCGTAGCGCTGCTTGGCCGCCTGGGCGGTGGCCATCGAGGCCTTGGCCTGGTCGAGGTGCTGCTGCTGGGTGGCGATGTCGGCCTTGAGCTGGGCCACATGGGCCCGCTTCGGGCTGAGCAGGCCGAACCAGAAGCCCCCCAGGACCACGGCGGCCAGGACGACGATGACGACGATGCGATCGCGGGAGGTCACGGCTGGCTTCCGTTCGAGGCGGGGGTCGGCTGGGACTGAGCGGGAGGCGTCGTCGTGGCGCCGGCGGGCGGAGCCTGCTGGCCGGTCGTCGCGGCGCCGGCAGGCGGAGCCTGCTGGCCCGGGGCCGTCGCAGCCTTGGCCGTTGCCGCCTGAGCGTGGAAGAACACGGTCATCGAGAACTTCGGGCGGTTGCCCACGGAGCAGGAGTCCCCGCCCTGAGCGACGCCACCCCCGCCGGTACCCGCCGCCTTCTCGGACGACGAGAGGCTCACGCGCTCGACGCCGTCGATGAGCCGCATCGAGGCGACCATCCGGGCGACGTTCGCCTGCGTCGTCGTGCAGCCGGCGATCTCGACCGCCGGCAGCGGCAGGGCCGCGCGCAGCGGGTCGGCGGCGCCTGCGACCGTCGTGGTCGGGCTCACCGTCCCGCGCAGCGAGGTCAGCCACGCGTTGGACGGGATCGTGCGGGAGATCTCGTGCAGCGCGTGCGGCCAGTCGAACCGGCTCGCGGCCAGGCTCGCGACCGTCGCGACGCGCCGCTTGCGCATGTCAGCGAACTGCGTGTAGGCGGCGAGCTTGTCGGCCTGGGCCTGGGTGGTGGCCGCCTCGGCCTGCACACGGGCCAGGTCGGACTGCGCGGCCTTGATGTCGCGAGTGCTCATCGCGTAGGCCGAAGCCATCACGACCAGGACGAGCAGGGCGCCGAGCACGGCATAGACGGCGCCACCCGAGCGCCCACCGGCGGTGGTGCCGCGGCGCTCCTCGAGCGGGATCAGGTTGATGGCCTTCATGCCTGCGCCTCCTCGAGCGCGAGGCCCGCTGCGATGGTCAGGCGCCCGGCGTCCAGGCCGGGGGGCCCGCTGACCTCGCCGTTCTCGACCGGGAGGCCGAGCTCGCTGGCGAGCGCCTGATCGAATCCGGGCACCGATGTGGCCGGGCCGGTGAGGACGACGCGGGCGACCCCGCCGGCGCTGCCCTGGGCGTGATGGAAGTCGAGGGAGTTGCGCACGTCGGCGGCGATGCGCCGGACGCCATCCGACAGGACCTGGCGGGTTTCCACGACGATCTCCTCGTCGCCCTCGATGTCCTCGACGGGCTCGTCGAGGCCGACGTGGCTGAGCCAGCCGCGTGCGTGCTCGAGGGTGAGCGCGCCGCGCTCGGCGAGTTCGATGGCGAGCATCTCGAGACCGCCGCCGCTCGCGCGGGTGAAGATGCAGGTGGTGCCCTGGGCGACGGCCATGTTGGTCAAACCGCCGACTGCCAGGTAGAGGACGTGCTCGTCTTCGGGGCCCGGACGGTGCAGCGCCCGCACCATGGCGAACGCCGACAGGTCGATTCCTTGGGGCCGCAGGCCCGCATCGCGGACGGCGTGGAGGACGCGGTCCACCATGTCGCGGCGGGCCGCGACCAGGACGACGCGCTGGCGTGGCCCCGCGCCGTGGTCGACGATGTCCAGCGGCGAGTAGTCGAGGACGGCGTGGTCCAGGGGCATCGGGATGTGCTCCTGCGCCTGGAAGCGGATCGCGGCGTCGAGCTCCTTGGGGTCCTTGACCGGCGGCAGCTCGATGATGCGCACGACGATCTTCGCGTTGGCGACGCCGACGCGGACACGCTTGTCCAGGCCCTTGTTCTCACGCCACAGGGCGCGCAGAGCCTCGGCCAGGCCGTCGCCGTCGACGATCTCGCCGTCGCGGACGATGCCGGCCTCCAGCTCGGCGAGCGCGGCGCGCTCGACCGTGATGCGGCCGTTCACGGCGACCTGCGCCGCAGTGATGCCGCTGGGGTCGATGTCGAGACCGACGAGGTGCTTGATGCGCTTGGCCATGTGAGAGGCGCCGGGGTGTTGTTGGGACGGCCCGGCTGCCCGGCAAGCATCGGCTCCCCGGCCCAAGTCCTGAATGCCCTTTCGACCTTGACCCGGCTATTCGTCCAGCCGCGTTTTGCGGCTGCACGCCGGCCTGCGCGCCGTCGGCCGCTTCAGAAGTGGTTTGCGTAGTCGTCGGCGAGTGACTTGCCGACGAAGAAGGCGATCATGCCCCCGAGCGCGAGGAAGGGCCCGAAGGGCACCGCGGTCTTGCGGCCCTCCTTCGCGCCCTTGCGCGCGATGACCGCGATGCCGACGACGACGCCGGCGATGAGCGCGATGAAGAGCCCCGGGCCGACGGCGCGCCCGAGGTACAGCCCGAGCACGCCGGCGAGCTTCACATCGCCCATCCCCATCCCGCGCGGGTAGGCCAGCGCGGCGAGGAAGAAGAACCCGAACGCCGCGGCACCGGCGATCAGCTGCTCGGGGACGAATCCGGGGTCGAGGATGACGCCGGCCAGGAGCGCCGCGACCGCCGCCGGCAGCGTGATCCGGTTGGGGATGATCCGGTGCTCGAGGTCGATGAGGGTGACCGGGACCAGCACCGTCACCAGGAGCAGCCCCAGCACGATGTCGCGGGTGTCGTCCTTGGCCAGGACGACGGCGGCGTAGAGGAGGCCCGTGCACAGCTCGACGACCGGATAGCTCGCCGAGATGCCCGTGGCGCAGTGCCGGCAGCGCCCACGCAGCAGCAGCCACGAGACCACCGGGACATTGTCGTAGGGCTTGATCGGCGTGCCGCAGCCCGGGCAGCGCGACGACGGCCTGGCCAGCGACTCTTTCCGCGGCAGCCGGTAGGCGACCACGTTGAGGAAGGATCCGATGATCAGCCCGCCCACGAAGGCGAGCACGACGGCGGCAGCGGCCATGACGGAGCGGACCCTAGCTGGCGACGCGGACCGCTATCGCGGCGTGAGCTCGCGCCAGGTGTTCTGGATGACCCCGGCCGTGGCGATGCTCTGGATGGAGTGGTAGCCATTGTCGTCGAAGATGATCTGGCCGTTCTGGTTGGTGGTGTTGTTGCCGCCGCTGCTGCCGAGCAGGAGCGCCGCGTTGCCGTCGATGAGCACCCCGCCGTAGACGATGGCGGTGCCGTCGAACGTGACGGCGTTGTGCCCGTCGTCGACCGTCTGCGTCGTGTTGAGGGGGTTGCGGTTGGCGGCGTAGACGATGCCGTAGTAGATCGTGTTGCCCGTGAGCGCGATCGTCCCCGTGAGATTGATGATCACGCCGGGCTTGGTGGCGGAGTTCACCGGCGTGTTCCCCACGGGGTTGAAGTTGCAGGCCCCGCCCTCGGCGAATACCACACCGGTGGGGATCTCGCGACCGAGCGTCGCGCAGTCGGTCACGTAAGTGCCCGTCTTCTTGGCCGTGTCGCGCATGCGCGCGATCGCCTCGTCGGTCATGGCGTTCGGGATCGGGTTCCCCGAGTTCACCGTGTTCCACGGATAGATCTGCTTAGGCGCCTTGTCCCAGGCGCTGCTGTTCTCCGGCTGGCCCAGGCAGGCCGCGCTGGTGGGGGTTGCCGGGTTGCAGCGTACGGCGATCACACCGCCGGTCCCGCCGTTGACGAAGACCTTGTTGCCGCTGTTCGTGATGTTGATCGAGCCGCTGATGACGGCGGCGTGCGGGATCTCCTCGTACTGGGACTCCTGACGCACGAGAGCCACGAGCTTGCGCGTGCGTCCCCGGATCGTCGCCTGAGCCCGGACCCAGACGCGGCCGTCCTGGTTCTTGTCGTAGCCGGGCGTGGTCCAGCCGGGCGCGTTGAGGCTCGCCGCGAGGGCGTCGGAGTAGAAGCTGTTCAGGGCGTCGGCGCCCGTCGAAGCGGTGCCCTGGTTGTCGATGATGCGCGTCTCCCAGGTCTCGCCAGGATCGGCGTCCGCCGTCGGGAACAGCGCCTTCAGGCGCGTGTCGGACGGGCACTGGCCGGTGTTCGTGTTGGCCTGCGTGCAGGCGGAGTAGGTGTAGGTGGCGTTCCCGGGCCACCCCGCCGTGGCGGAGGACGTCTGCGACAGCGCGTAGATCTGCGCGTTGAGCGCCGACTCGGCGAAGTTGAACGCCGTCTCGCGCTGACGCGTCTTGGCGGTCTGCGTGCTCTGGTTGTCGAGATAGGACAGCAGCGCGAGGCTCGTCGACATCATGATCGAGAGCAGGATGAGCGCGGTGATCATGGCCCACCCCTCCTCGTTGCGGGCGGTGCGGCGCAGGATGGTGCGGAAGGACATGGTCACCATGAGATCGAGTGCGGGCCGTCGATCCCCCACTGGTCGACGGGATCCTTGACGGCGAGCTGGATGCTGCGGGAGCCGTGCGCCGGCGGCAGATACGCGAATGCCACGCCCATCCCGACGGTTCCGGCGGGACACCGCGCCTGGGCGTTGGGCTCCGGGTCGACGTTGACCGACGTCTGGGCCGTGTCGACCCAGCAGTACTTCAGCGGCTGGCCCTCGGGGTCCACCGACGCGGACCCGTTCAGGATGATGCCCTGCGCGGGCGAGACCACCCAGGTCATGGCCGCCACGGGCACGCGGTTCTGGTTGCGCAAGAAGATCCCGGTCGCGATCGTGGTGGCGCGCGGCCGGTGCGCAAGGTCGATATTGACCATGAGGTTGACGTGGATCTGCGACACGCGCGTCGGGTCGGTGGAGTCGTAGGTGAAGACCGGGAGGTTGAGGCCGGGGTCGAGCTTGTTGACGACGTTGTCCGCCAGGATGGTCTGCGTCTGCCACTGGTTGCTCCCGGCGGCGCCTAGAGGCGCGGGGCACACCGTGCTCGTCGGCGCTGGAGGGGCCGTCCCTGTCCAGGTCTGCTGCTGCTTGTAGAGCTTGCCTGCGTCGTCGAGGCAGTAGCGCACGCGCTTGACGTTGGACTGGTTCGTCGATCCGGCGTTCGGCGCGGCGGGATCGACGGTCTCGAACGCCAGGTCGTAATCGCTCTTGGTCACGAGGGTCTGGGCCTGCTCGACGCCGCCGGCGGTGAGGTTTCCTGGTGGGCCGGCGAGGTTGCGCAGGTTCTTCGCCAGGATCTCCTCGGCGACCCGGGCGCGATCCTGCGCGTCGGTGCGCTTCATGGTGTCGCGCGTCACCGTCTCGGACGTCTGGAAGACCAGGAGCGTTGCCGCCATGACGATGCCGAACAGCAGCATCGCGACGAGCAGCCCCGTCAGGGAGATCTCGCCGCGCTCCGAGCTCATGGCGTCACCGGCGTGACTGTCGGCGACTCCGCGCCGTTGGCGTCGATGGAGGCGATCGTGTACTGGTGGGTGGCGCCCCCGAGCTTCGTGTCGGTGTAGGTCGTCGTCGCGCCGCCGGTGACCGTGTCGTACTGGGCGCTCAGCGACGAGCCGTCACGGTAGATGCGATACCCGGCCACGCTGCCCGGGGCGGCGGTCCATTTGAGCACGACGCTCGTCTGCGTCGCGTCGGTGTATGCGGCCGTCAGGCCGGAGGGCGGCTGCGGGGCGTTCTGCGACAGGTCCAGCGAGGCCGACGTCGTGTCGTCGCCGTGCGGGTGACCAGTGGCGTCGCCCTCGACGGCCCGAGCGACGTAGACGACGCCCGCCGAAGACGGCGGCGCCGCGTCGGTCCAGCTCGTCGTCTGGGCCCCGGCGATGGTCGTCACGAGATCCAGCGAGCCGGCGCCGACCTGCCGGTAGATGCTGTACCCAGTGATGTCGGGCTCCGGCGACTGAGCCCAGTCGAGAGCGACGGTGCTCCCGACGTGGACCGCGCGGAAGTTGATGAGCTTGTAGGGCTGGCGGCGGTTGAGCGTCAGCGTCGTGACCCCGGTGCGGCCGTACTGGCCGTAGCGGTCGAATGCCTGTGCGCTGATCTCGTAGGTGCCGTCGAACACCTCGCCTGCCCCCGGTGTCGCGCCGGGCGTGACGATGACCTTGCCGAGGGCGAACGGGAACGTCCAGGCGGTGCCGGTCGCGCCGACGGCGGTGGCGCCGCCCTGCGGCGAGCCGTTGAGCGACCAGCCGACGGAGGATGCGGACCGGTTGGTGGTCGCCGAGTAGAGCTGGGAGGAGGTGTTGGGATCGATGATCTTCGCGTCGGCCGGCGTCACGCCAACGACGACCGGCGCCGCCGAGAAGCCCGGGTAGGGCACCGTCGAGGACTGCAGCGCGAAGCGCGCGCCCTGACCCTTGGTCCAGCGCACGAGCGTGACGATGCGCTTGTAGTCGTCGGGGATCTGGTCGCAGGTCGTCGAGCCGACGGGGCACGCCACGCCGGTGGCACCGGTGAGACCGTCCACCTGGCCGTCGAGATTGACGTCGACTCCGCAGTCGCCCCGGTCGGCGGCCGTGGCTGCTGCAGCCGTCCCCCGGATGTCCCCGCTGATGCCCAGCAGCGCCCGGCACCGCGCGGCGGTCGCGGTGCCCGTGCCGTCGATGCAGAAGGTCGCGGGGTCGTCGGCGCCGAGCTTGTCCTGCGGGTCGTCGACCGAGCAGACGCCCATGGCGACGGTGTACATGATGCCGCGGCGCTTGATCTGCCACCCGCCGGCGTTGGGATCGGCGTCGCCCAGGCCGGGCATGCCCTGGACGGCGCTCACCATGAGCGGCGTCGTCAGCTCGCCGTACGGCATCCCGCGCGCCACCTCGACGAGCTCGCGCTCGAGCGCGACGGCCTGCTCGCGCGCCTGGGTGGTCGTCGATGTGTCCGACGCCTGGCTGAGCATCGTGGCCGACCCGAGCAGGCCGACGACGAGGATCACCATCGCGATGAGGACCTCGGCGATCGAGAAGCCTTGCTCTTCGTGACGGATCCGGGCGGCGGCGGGCATGTCCGACAACCCATCGGCGCGCGGGGCACACGTGAGGAGAGCGGTCAAACGGCGATCGACGAATGGATGAAGGGCGTCCGCACGCCGCGCCGGCCCGGAACGGCGCGAGGCGGGCCCGGGGGGCCCGCCTCGCGGTGAGACTCAGGTGTGGTTGATGACTACCAGGAGCTGTTGCGGCAGCCGGCGTTCGCGTTGCCGCCCGTCGTGGTGCAGCCACGCGTGATGGCGCCGGTCAACGGGTCCTTCGTGATCGTGAACGTGTTCCCGGACTGGGACACGGCGGTCACCGTGTAGCCATTGGTCCCGTTTGCGGCGACCCCCACTTCCTTCTTGGCCGGGGCGGTGTCGACCAGCGGCAGCCCGGTCGTGCCCAGCTGGGCCACCGTCTGGCACTGACTGTAGTCCTGCGCCTCGGCGTTGCAGGACTCCACCTGCGAAACCATGTTGCGAGCGTTGGACTTCGCGCTCGAGTCATAGCCCTTGTCACGCTGACCAAGGAACGACGGCAGAGCGATCGCGGCGAGGATGCCGATGATCAGGATGACGACAAGGAGCTCGATGAGGGTAAAACCCTCCTCCTCATTACGCAGCTTGCGCAGCATTGAATCCTCCAGGATCCGATTGGCTTCGCCAGCTCCCCGTCGGCCTCCGC
>JAOPZW010000340.1 GCA_025963905.1 Solirubrobacterales bacterium
CGAATCATTCGTGGTCGGGGTGGTGTGGATCGTGATCCGGTCCCGCCCACCCGGCGTCCGGTGGCGCAGCCCATGGCAGCGCCATTGGCAAGTCCGCCGGACGGCGATCCAGAGCGGCGAGGCGCGTCAGGGTGGGCGGGTCCGTTTCGAGAATTCGGAATCGACCATCTAGTCGAAGCCGGCTTCCTTGCGCAGCCTCTGCGCGATCTCGACGATCTCCTCCGGCGCGTAGCCGGGCGAGAACACGTCCGGTTGGGGCGGTGCGTCGGGCCAGGGGAAGCCTTCCGGAGCGGGGTGCTCGACGCGCAGCTGCTCGCCCGTCTCCGGGTGCGCGCCCTTGAAGACGGCGGCGACCTCCTTGTAGTCGTCGGGCGTGAAGCGATAGAGCGTCAGGTGCGAGCCGCGCTCGAGGTGCGGCTTGCACTCGGGGATCTTCTCGTTCGGGATCCGCGGCATCGGGAACGTCTTGGTGAGGTCGGCGCCGGTGAGGAGCTCCAGCGCGCGGGCGTAGGCGACCATATGCACGCCGCCGCGGACGAGCAGGTAGCCGGTCAGCGCGCGGGCGGAGGGGTGGTCGACGGTCTCGTAGACCTTGAGCTTGCCGTTGCGTGCCCCGATCTCGAGGAAGTAGTTGTGCGTGAGGTCCTCGACGAGGTCGCCGGAGGAGAACACGTAGTCCCCGGTCCATGGCGCGCCGCCGGAGTCGACCGGCAGGACGCCCTTGCCGGCCTTGAGCACGTGGTGGGGGTTGCCCTGCTCGACCACTTGCCGCGCGTCGGCGCCGGTGAGCATCGCGGTGATCGTCGCGCCGACGACCTCGATGTGCCCGTACTCCTCGGCCGCGATGTTCGCGATCAGGTCATAGAACGGCCGCAGCTCCTTGCGGCCGCGGAAGCTGAACGACTGGAACGTGTAGTTCATCAGCGTCGACATCTCGCCGAAGCGCCCGCCCATCAGCTCCTGCACGGCCATCGCCCCGGCAGGATCCGGGTCGCCGGGCGGAATCTCGATGCCGAGTCGGTCATAGCGAAGGATCACGTCGTCGCTCCTTTGGCTCCCCGGACCGGTGATGAGCGCGTGACGATGAACGCCGAGCCCTCGTCCGTCGACCCCGGCGGTCCCAGCCCTGACGTCCGACCGACCGGCCCCTAGGGGCTGAGCTCGACCGCCGCCTCCGGCGTGGCGACGCGGAAGCTGAAGCTCTCCTCGAGGTACAGCTGCACGGCGTCGGCGTCGTGGGAGTCGTAGCCGACCGAGAGGTCCTCGCCGCAGTCGAAGAGGAAGTCGCCGCCCCTGAGGCTGACGACGACGGCGCCGCGCACGCCCGGCGCCCAGACGAGCGGGCCGCCGAGGATCTTGCGCAGGTGCTCGAGCAGCGGGTAGCCGCCGTGCTCGCTCGTCTCCAGCACACGCGTGTGCGCCTCCGGTCCCAGCGCCAGCCCGTACGGGCCGTCGACGCCGGCGCCCAGCAGCGCCTCGATCGCGACGGCGACGTGGCGCGGGTAGCGCGAGCAGTCCTCGCCCAGCGCGATCGCCTCGTGGGGCGATGCCTGCGCGATGCCGGCGATCCCGGCTGCCTCCCAGCCGTGGAAGACCGCGGTGTTCTCGGCCGTCGCGATGCGGTGGGCGGCCTCGTCGAGCGCGTCGAGGTCGACGTCCCGCGCGCCGCGGTCGGCGTCGCGCAGCTCCGCGCGCGACACCCTGAACGGGGCACGCAGCTCGACGAGCTCGAGCACCCGCCGCCGCGCGGCGACCACGCCGTCGAACGGCGTGTCGGCCACCGCTTGGGTGCGCCCGAGGTTCGTGGCCGAGGCCTGCCAGCCGCGCGGGCCGCTGAAGTCGACGAGCCGGCGCGCGGCGAGCGCCGGCGTGAGCCGCTCGCGGGCCTCCTCGTCGATGACGTTCCAGCCGGTCTCGCTGATCGGCGCGTGCTCGCGCAGGAGGTGGCTCACAGCCCCGCCCCCCGCAGGCCGCCGATCCCCAGCGACTGGCTGCCGGGCAGCGGGGCGCCGCGCGACGCGGCCTCCTCGACCGCCTCCTCCTCGGCCTCCTCGCCGTGCTCGACGATGTCGCCCTCCTGGAACAGGATGCCCTGGGCGATCTCGCGCCACAGCGGCGTGCGGCGCAGGAGGAACTCGAGGTCCATGGCGAAGTGCTTGAACTCCTCGCCCTGGGCGTCGCGCATGATGGCGCGCGCCTGCTGGTCGGGCTCGACCGCGAGGCGCTGCTCGTACCAGCCGATCGCCTCGGCCTCCTCGGTCAGCGACGCGCACAGGCGCGCGAACGTCCGCGTCGCCGCCGGCAGCTCGGCGGCCGGCTCGTGGTACTGGTCGAAGCCCATGCGGGCATCTTGCAGCACTTCGGTGCGCTGCGCGAGCTCCGGTATTTCAGCCGACCGCCGACGCGACCCAGGCGGGTAACCCGGCCACCGTGCGCGGGTCGACCTGGTGGCCGGCGTCGCTCTCGTGGTAGGTCACCGGGAGGCCGGCCTCCTCCAGGCGCCGGCGTGCGTCGCGCGCGAAGTCGACGGAGATGACCGGGTCCCGGCGGCCGTGGGCGATCCAGACCGGCGGCCCGGGGCGGTCGAGGTCGGGCTCCCAGCCGTCGACCGTCGGGATGAAGCCGCTGAGAGCCACGATCCCGGCCGGCGTCGGGCGTCCCTTGCCCAGGCCCAGCGCGTAGGCCATGACGGCGCCCTGCGAGAAGCCGCCGACGACGGTCCGCTCCCACGGCACGCCCGTCGCACCGGGCAGCGCGCCCAGGAACTCGTCCAGCAGCGCATAGGACTGCCGGAAGCTGTCGGGATCGGGGAAGCCGACGCGCGGCACGACGTACCAGTGGCGTCCGCCCGGCGGCAGGAACAGCGGTCCCCCGGGGGTGACGCCGACGAGGCGGCGCTCAGGATCCAGCAGGTCCAGGAAGCCGAACAGATCGTTCTCGTCGGCGCCGCGGCCGTGGAGCAGGACCAGCGCGCCCTCGGGCTCGCCCGCTGCCGGGCGCAACCGATGGACGAGCGTGTCCGGAAGCGCTCCGGCGCTCATCCCGCGACCCGCTCGCGCGGGTTCGACAGCGGCGTGAGCCGCCGCTCGAGGTCCTCGCGGCGGTTCTCGTACTGGGGCGGGAGCTTCAGCGCCTCGCCGAGCGTCTCCGCCGGCTCGTCGTAGGCGAACCCGATGTCGCGCGAGGCCAGCTCGAACAGGACGCCGCTGGGCTCGCGGAAGTAGACGGAGTGGAAGTACTGGCGGTCGATGATGTCGGTCGCGTGGGCGCCGGCGTCCAGCGCGCGGCGGCGGAAGGCGTCCAGCTCGGCGTCGTCGGCCAGCGACCAGGCGATGTGGTGCACGGTCCCGGCGCTCTGGCGCCCGCGCTCGGCGGGCGGCTCGTCGTAGTGCAGGAGGGCGTGGCGGTCGGCGCCCTGGGCGCTCCACGCGCTCTCGCCGTCACGCTCGATGCCGAGCTGCTCGAGCAGGGGAGCCGAGGCCTCCGGCCGGGCGGCGTAGGCGCGCACGCCATGGAAGCCCAGCAGGGCATGCTCGGCGGGCACGTCGGGGGCGGCGGCGGCGAGCGGGGCGTCGTCGCCGGCGCCGGGCACGAGCTCGTGCGCGAGCCCCTCGAAGTCGGCGAACCGCAGGACGCCGCCGGCGCGCTCGGTCCCGACGCCTTCGGCCGCGATGCGCTGCGCCCAGAAGTCGAGCGCCTGCTCGCCCGCCACGCGCCACTGGATGGTGTGGACCATGCCGTCGCCGGCTCGGCCCGGGGCCGCGCCGGGGAACTCGAAGAACGTCAGGATCGAGCCGGGCGTGCCCTGCTCGTCGCCGAAGTAGAGGTGATAGACGTCGGGCTGATCGAAGTTGACGGTCTTCTTGACCAGCCGCAGCCCCAGGAGCCCGGCGTAGAAGTCGACGTTGCGCTGCGCGTCGCCGGTTATCGCGGTGATGTGGTGAAGCCCCTCCAGCTGCATAACCATCTCCCTTGACCCTTGACCCGCGTTTCAAAGTGATTGCGCATGCAACTATAGACCGCGCGGGGGCCTGTTGCAAGCCCTGTTCGGGTGCCGGGGACGCTGCTACGGTCCTGGTTGCACGCGCAATCGATCCCCGAACGCATGGCCGCCACCGCAAAATCACCCGCAGACGCCGCTCTCACCGACCGCGAGCTGCGCGCCTGGCGCGGCATGCTGCGCGCCCATGCTGCGCTGACCAAGGCGCTCGACGCCCAGCTGGAGGCCGCGCACGGCCTGCCGCTGACCTCCTACGAGGTGCTGATGTACCTGGCCGACGCCGAGGACCAGCGCATGCGGATGTGCGACCTGGCCACCTCGGTGATCATCAGCCGCAGCGGCCTCACGCGGCTGGTGGACCGCCTCGAGCGAGAGGGGCTCATCGAGCGGGTGTCGTGCAGCACGGACGCACGCGGCGCCTTCGCCAAGCTCACGCCCGCCGGCCGGGAGCAGCTCGGCGCGGCGCGCGCCACCCACATCGCCGGCGTGCGGGCGATGTACCTCGACCACTTCACGCCCGAGGAGCAGGACGTCCTGACGCAGGCGTGGGAGCGGATCCTCCGCGGCGCGGCCGTGGAGCACGGTCCCGGCTGCGAGCCGGGCGCACCCTCGTAGCGACCTCGCAGGCCCCGACGCGCTTCCGGCGCCGCTCCGGCTTCCGGGACCACCGCCGTACCCGCCACGGTGCACCGTGGTGCTTCGCGCGCTCCAGCGGAATAAGTTGACATGACATGACTGAGATTTTATTCTCGGTCGTGTAAGAGAACCCCGCCCGAGAGGAGGCATGTCATGGCACTTGTCCGCTGGGAGCCCGTTCGTGAGCTCTCCTCCTTGCAGGAGGAGATGAACCGGCTCTTCACTCATTTCTTCGACACGCCGGGCGGCAACGGCGGCGAGGCCCCGACGGTGCGCCGGTGGATCCCGGCCATGGACCTGGTCGAGACCGACGATCACTTCGTGCTGCGCGCCGACCTCCCGGGCCTCGGCGAGGACGAGGTGGCGATCGAGCTCGAGGACAACGTGCTCACCGTGTCCGGCGAGCGAAAGGCCGAGCACGAGGAGGCCCGCGAGGGCTTCTATCGCCTCGAGCGCGCCACCGGCGCGTTCCGGCGCTCGCTGACGCTGCCGGAGGGGGTCGACGCGGAGGGCGTCTCGGCGAAGTTCGACAAGGGCGTCCTCGAGATCCGGATCCCCAAGCCCGCCGAGCGCAAGCCGCGCCGCGTCGCCATCCAGGTCGAGCGCGACGCGCCTGCGATCGAAGGCCAGGAGACCGCCCAGGCCGGCTGACCCACCTTCCCGCGCGGTCTCGGGCAACCCCCCGCCCGAAGATCGCATCCATCGCGTTGCGAGCCCGCGGCAGGACGCCGCGGGCTCGCGCGTTTCGGAGCGGGTTCTTTGCGAGGATGCCCGCCCCATGGCCGGCCCGTTCCAGATCACCGCGCGCGAGGCCGGCGGCCGAGCCCGCGCCGCGGTGATCCGGACCGCCCACGGCGATGTGCGGACTCCGGCGTTCGTCCCCCTGGCGACGAAGGCGACGGTCAAGACGCTGCTGCCCGCCGAGGTCGCCGGGCTCGGCTACGACATGGTTCTGGGCAACACGTTCCACCTGTTCCTGGACCCGGGGCACGAGCTGATCGACCGCTTCGGCGGGCTGCATGAGTTCATGGGCTGGCGCGCGCCGATCGTCACCGACTCGGGCGGGTTCCAGGTGTTCTCGATGGGCCACGGCACGGTCGCCGACGAGATCAAGGGCCGCCAGCCGATGGGCCACGAGCGCCAGGGCCGGATCCTCGAGATCGCCGAGCGCGGTGTGCGGTTCCGCTCCTACCTCGACGGCTCGGAGCAGTTCATGGCGCCCGAGACGTCGATGCAGATCCAGGCCAAGCTCGGCTCGGACCTCGCGCTGGTGTTCGACGAGTGCACGCCGTTCCACGTCGACCGCGACTACACCGCACGGTCGACCGAGCGCACGCACCGCTGGCTGGAGCGCTGCCTGGCCTGGCACGCCGACCACGGGCCCGAGCACCAGCTCGTCTACGGCATCGTCCAGGGCGGCACCTATCAGGACCTGCGCGTCGAGTCGGCCCAGACGATCGCCGCGAGCGCGTGCGAGGGCATCGCGATCGGCGGGTCGCTCGGCGCCGACAAGCCGCAGATGTACGAGGTCGTCGACTGGACGACGGCGGCGCTGCCGGAGGACCGCCCGCGCCACCTGCTGGGCATCGGCGAGATCGACGACCTGATCCGCGGCGTCGAGCTGGGGATCGACACCTTCGACTGCGCGATGCCCACCCGGCTCGGCCGGCACGGGATGGCGCTGGTGCCCGACCCCGGCGGCCGCTGGCGCGTGGACCTCACGAAGGCCCGCTACCGCGACAGCGACGAGCCGCTCATGGACGGCTGCCCGTGCCCGGCCTGCGCGCACGGCTTCACCCGCGGCTACCTGCGCTACCTGGCCAAGGCGCGCGAGCTCACCGCCATGCGGCTGGTGACGCTGCACAACCTGGCCTTCGTCGAGCGCGTGATGCGGCGCCTGCGCGAGGCGATCCCGGCGGGCACCCTGGCGCACGAGGCGCGGGCGCTGCGCGACGGCGCCGCGCCGTGACGCCTACTTCGTGTTGTCGTTGACGAGCTGCTTCATCGCGTCAACGGTCTGGTTCACGTCGTTGTAGACGACCTGGCGCAGCTGCACCGCGTTGCCGGAGTTCGACGTCGCGACGACCGCGGCGGCGCCGGCCCCGGCGAGCACCAGCAGGAAGAGGAGGAGGGCGAAGGTGCGCCCGGCGCCGCCCCGTCGCGCGGGCCGGTGGCCGCGGGCCGGCGCCGGCGGGGGCACGAGCGGCG
>JAOPZW010000345.1 GCA_025963905.1 Solirubrobacterales bacterium
CGGTCAGCGGGATCTCCGCCGAGCCTTATGCGATGGCCTCGACCCGCCAGACGACGCGCCTCGTGTCGCCCAAGCCCCAGGTCACCATCGCCGGTGCCGACGCAACGCTAGGCCCGGGCGAGCATGCGACGATCACGATCACTGCAACGAACCCTTCCGGCACGATGACCGGCTGTACGCCGGTCCTGGAGCTGGCAAGCGACGATGCGGCTGTGCAGATCACGGCGGGTCCAGCTCCCGCCGGGCCGCTCGCGCCAGGCGGACAGATCACGCGCACGTTCGACGTGGCCAGTTCGGCGCACGGCGCGCACAGCCTCACCGCCACGGCAAGCGACGTCGCCTACGGGAGCACGCTCACGACCACAGCGGTCAAGGGAGTGGCCGTCGATTCGGCGGGCCCGCAGGCGTCGATCACCGTCCCCGACGGCACGCAGCCCGCCGGGCCGGTCGCCGTGTCATGGGGCGCCGCGGACCCGTCCGGTGTCGATCACTTCGATGTCGAGACGTCGGTCGACGGGGCCGCGTGGACCATCTGGCTCGCCGCCACCCAACAGACCGCAGCCGCCCACGCGGGCGAGGCGGGGCGCCGCTACCGGTTTCGCGCGCGTGCGACCGACCGCTTCGGGAACACCGGGCCGTGGGCGGAAAGCGCCCCAGTCGCGATCGCGTCCCCCGGCGCCGGTCCCGGTCCGGGACCCGACCCAGGACCAAAGCCGCCAGTCGATCCTGCCAGGGCGGCATTCACGGCCAGGCTGTCGCTTCCGATCCTCTCGCGCACGTTGTCGCGGCTGACCATCAAGGGCACGACGACGCGCCAGGCAACCGGCCACGTCAGGATCACCTTCAAGTTGCGGGTGGCGGGAACGACCACGACGATCGCCAAGCTCGCGACCCTCAAGGCAGGCACGTTCACGGCCACGCTCAAGGTGCCGACCCGCCTCCGGCACTGGGGAAGCGGAACGCTGAAGGCGTCCTACGCGGGCAACGTGTCTGTGAAGCCCGGGTCGGCCGCTCGGCGGGTGCGCCGGACGGGCACCCGTGTCCGATCGCTCGCCTGAGCCTCAGGGCCGCGACGTCGGCCACGTGAGGCCAAGCGCCACGTCCGCCCCAGGACCGGCAAGATGCGCCGCATGGCTTCCGGAGACATCGTGCCCGGTGACATCGTCCGGGTGGCCGTCCGCGGCCGGGTCTTCCACGCGCTCGTGAAGGGCACGGTCCTGCGCGGGTTCCGCGTCGAGCCGATCGAGCGGGGCGTGGCCGACCGCACCGTCAAGCTCAAGGACGTCGTCGACCACTGGAGCCATCGCGGGCGACCGGAGGAGAACGGGCCGCCCGACAAGGCCCAGGCGAGCTTCGATCACCTGCTGGATCGCTGACGTCAGCCGCCGGGGAGCCGCGCGGCGTTGGAGAGGAGCTCGCTCGCCAGCGATGAGACGGCCACGTGGATCGCGCCGGGCTCGCGCACCCAGGCGATGAGGCCCAGGGCGGTCATGCGGTCGAGCATGAACTGGAACGCCATCGCCTGGGCGGGGCTGCTGTAGACGCGGGCGATGTCGAACGCCCAGCCGGTGGTGTGCATGGAGTAGGCGTGGGTGGCCTCGACGTTGTCGGTGGCCAGGGCCTTCTGGAAGCGCTCGTCGCGCACGGTGCTCGTCACGTCCAGGGTGCCGGTCTTAGCGATCGCCTTGGTCCCGGCGCCGAGCGTCAGCAGCGTCGCCAGCGCCTCAGGCCGCAGCCCGCGATACAGGCTCGGCGACTGCTTGATCTGCTTGGCCGTCGCGCCCATCCCGCGGTCGATGCGCAGGCCGTGGGAGGCGAACTGGTTGCGGTCGAGCGGGACGAGCTGGCCGGCGGCGCGCGCGCGCCCGATCGCGAAGGGATCGCCGAAGCGCACCGTGGTGGCGGCGGGGTGCAGGACCTCCTCCGACGAGGCCTTGTTCATCTGCAGCTGCGCGATGGTCGCCAGCTCCGCGGGGTTCGTGCGGTACAGGCGCATGATCTGCTCGGCCGCCAGCACGCGCCAGAGGTAGGTGGAGGAGTCGTCGCCCAGCGAGGCGAGCTTGCGCCAGGCGGTGGGGTGGCGCAGCGGCGAGGAGTCGAAGTACAGCTCGGCGTAGGGGATCGAGCTCTGGCCGTAGGCGGACAGCGCCTGCTGCAGGTTGCCGACGCCCATGTGGTAGGAGGCGATCGCGAGGTCGTCGCGGCCGAGCTTGCCCTTGGCGAACGTCAGGTAGCGCGCCGTGGCGGCGATCGCCTTGGCGGGGTCGAAGCGCTCGTCGACGCGCCGGCGCGTGGCCTGGCGCGCCGCGACGAGGTGCCCGCGGGCGATGCCACGGCTCAGGCTTTCGCTCGCGCGGACGTCGACGTGCATCCCGAGCAAGTGCTGGCCGGTCTCGGCGAGGATCTGCGTCAGGCCCACCGCGCTATTGAGGTCGTTCGAGGCGATGGCATCGGGGCGCCCGGCGCTCTCCAGGAAGACGATGCCCTCCAGCGTGTCCGCGCTCCACCCGGTGCTGCGCGCGACGCGGTCGATGAGCGGACGAAAGCGAGCGGTGCGCTTGGCCGAGGCGACGACGCCGCCGGGGCTCTTGGCGTAGAGGACGTGGCTGAAGCCGGTGGCCGCGCGCTGCTCGAATTGCGGGACGCGCGCGGGGTCGTAGGCCAGCGGGTCCAGCGTCGGGTCCTTGATCCCCGCGCCGGGGGCGAACGGGCGCGGCGTGCCCGGACCCCCGCCGCCTTGGGACAGGACGACGACGATGAGGATGGCGACCCCCGCCACGACCGCCAGGGCGGCCAGGCGGCGGCGCCGGTGAACGGCCGACGGGGAGCGCCTCACTGGTCCCGAGGGTCTCATACCTCGGCGCTCGCCGCGCTCGTGACAGCGTCCGCGTGCGCCTCTAGCGTCGTGCCCCGTGCGGATCCTGGACGCCGGCGCGCTGCCCCAGACCGTCGTCCTCGGCGACGACCTGCTGATCGAGGGCGACAACGCCCAAGTGCTTCCGCGCCTGCCCGCGGGCGCGTTCGACATGGTCTACATCGACCCGCCGTTCAACACCGGGCGCACGCAGCGGCGCTCGACGCTGCGCGTGGTCCGCGACGAGGACGGCGACCGCACGGGCTTTCAGGGCCGGCGCTATCGCTCCGAGCTGCTGCGCGCGCTGGCCTACGAGGACAGCTTCGGCGACTACCTGGGGTTCCTGGCGCCCCGCCTGGAGCAGGCGCGGCGGGTGCTGGCCGATCACGGGACGCTGTACTTCCACATCGATCCGCGCGAGGCGCACTACTGCAAGCTGCTGCTCGACGAGCTCTTCGGGCGCGAGTGCTTCCTCAACGAGATCGTCTGGGCCTATGACTTCGGCGGGCGCCCCAAGCGCCGCTGGCCGGCCAAGCACGACACGATCCTCGTCTACGTCAAGGACCGCGCGCGCTACCACTTCGACGACGACGAGGTCGATCGCGAGCCCTACATGGCGCCCGGCCTGGTGACCGCCGAGAAGGCCGCGCGCGGCAAGCGCCCCAGCGACGTGTGGTGGCACACGATCGTCCCGACCAACGGCGCCGAGAAGACCGGCTATCCGACGCAGAAGCCTGCGGGCATCGTGCGCCGGATGGTCGCCGCGTCCTCGCGCCCGGGCGGCTGGTGCCTGGACTTCTTCGCCGGGTCGGGGACGCTCGGCGCCGTGGCGCGCGAGCTCGGCCGGCGCTTCGTGCTCGTCGACTCCAGCCCCGAAGCGATCGCGGTCACCACGCAGCGCCTGGGCGGCGACGACCCCGGCATCACCGCCGGGACCCGGTGAGGCTCCTGTGGCGCCGCCGACCAGCTGAGACTCAGCATCTTCACAGCTTGCTCACGGCGGAGCCCCAGGGCCGCCCAGCATCCTCGGCTGCTGTGGGGGCTAGACCCGAAGGAGATCGCAGATGCTAAATCGGAAACTGAGCAAGCCCGTCGCTATCGGCGCCGCAGTCGTGGTGATCGCAGGCGGCGCCTATGGGACCGTCAGTGCAACCTCCGGCAACGGCTCAGCCGGCGCCAGCACTGTACAAACGGCGAAGGCGGGATTCACGGCGAAGGCCGGATCAAACGCACGGTCTGGGCCGGCCGCCGGAGGCGTTGTCGGCACGGTCAGCAGCGTGTCGACGTCCAGCTTCACCGTGTTGACCTCAGCGGGTCAGAAGGTGACCGTCAAGAAGGCGTCCTCCACGACATACCGCAAGGGGACAATCTCGACCTCGGCGAGTGCCATCACAAAGGGCAAGCCTGTCCTCGTCCTTGGGACGGCCAACGGAACGACCATCACGGCAAAGCAGGTCGTCGTGCAACCGGCCAGCGGCGGATCCACGACGTTCTCGCCGTCGAAGGTGGTCCCCTTCAAGCGCGGAGCGGCGACCACGTCAAAGCAGGACGGCCAGATCCCGGCGAACTACACTGAGGGCTCGGGGACGATCGTCAGCGGAACGGCAGCGAACAAGGCGACCGAAGCGGCACTGGCCGCCTATCCAGGCGGCGTCGTCGACCGCGTTGTCAAGCTGAGCAACGGCGAGTACGAGGTCCACAACATCGGCGTCAGCTGGCCCCACCACATCTTCGTCAACAAGAGCTTTAAGGTGGTCGGCGCCAACTAGGGCCGTGGCCCTCGCAACAGTCGCGTACGGGCGTCGGGTCCTGGACCCGGCGCCCGTCGCATTGACGGACCACAGCTTCGCCGAAACGCGCCCGGTCGGGCCGCGCGGCTCGAACCCGACGGCGCTCGGCGAAGGCCGACTTGCACGGGTTCCTCGTGCGACCTACCTGCATGCCCCAGGAGGTGCGCTCTAACTGGTATCTGTACGTGCGCGGCGCCCCGGACGAGTCGGCCGGCGAGCTGGGCACGGCGGCGCCGGGCGCGCTCCCCGCCGACGTCGGCCGTGGGGGCTTCGGGACGGCTGTGCGACGCGGCGCGTAGGCGCCGGGCACGACGGCGGCGGCCGCGCGACCGCACGCGACCGCGCCGACCCGGCGGGCCTCAAACGCCGATGCCCTACCGTCGAAGGGGTGCCTCAGCCCCTTCGACGCCCCGACTCGGTGCCCGCGCCCGCTGCCACCGAGGAGGAGGCGCGCGGACCTGCGGGTCGGCAGCCGCTGCCGTGGCACGGTCGCGGTGAGCGCGCCGACTGGGTGATCCTCGGGGCCATCGCCGTCAGCGGACTGCTGCCGCTGGCGCTGCTGCCGCTGGTCCCCGCGCTGCTGACGTCCCATCCGGCGCTGCTCGAGCTCCTGCGCGGCTCGACGACGGCGATCATCAACATGGGCGCCCGCGCCCGCGTCGGCGAGACGTCGCTGGCGCTGGCCGTGCTGCTGGCCGTGCCGAGCCTGATGATGTTCGACTGGGCGTTCTGGTGGGCCGGCCGGCGCTGGGGCGATCGCGTCTTCGTGTGGCTGCTCGGCGGCTCGAGCCCCCGGACCGAGCGCCGCCTGGCGCGGTTGCACGGCATCGAGTCGCGCGTCGGGCCGTTCGCGGTCGTGCTGGC
>JAOPZW010000358.1 GCA_025963905.1 Solirubrobacterales bacterium
CCGAGCAGGATCCGCCGGCGCCCGACCTCCTCGTAGCCCGGCATCGCCTCGTAGAAGAAGTCGAAGACGTCGTCGTTCATGGCGACGGCCTTCTTGATGAAGTCGAAGCAGCGCAGCAGCCGGCTGAGGTAGTCGGTCAGCAGCGTCGGCGTCGGCTGCGTCCCGACCCCGCCGGGATAGAGCGTGGAGGGGTGCACGTGGCGGCCCTCCATGAGGCAGATCATCTCCCGCCCGACGCGACTCATGTGCAGCGCTTCGCGGTAGGTCTCGCCCGTGAACGGGTTGTAGGACTTCATGATGTCGCCCACGGTGCGGTAGCCGTGGACGTTGGCGTGGCGGGCCTCCGCCTGCTCGGCCTTCGCCCAGACGCTCGGGTTCGTGTCGCGGACCATCTGCTCGCAGAAGTCCACGAACACCAGGTTGTCCTGGAAGATGATGTGGTCGAAGATGTACTCGGCCGCCTCGCCCATGTTGACGATCCACTCCGCGAGCGGCGGCGGCTTCACGCCATAGGCCATCTGCTGCGCGTAGCACGAGCAGACCGCGTGGTTGTCGCCGCAGATCCCGCAGATGCGGCTGGTGATGAAGTGCGCGTCACGCGGGTCCTTGCCCTTCATGAACACGCTGTAGCCGCGGAAGAGCGAGGACGTGGCCTTGCACGAGACCACCTCCTGGTTGTCGAAGTCGATCTTCGTGTAGATGCCGAGGTTGCCGACGATCCGAGTGATCGGATCCCAGGCCATGTCGACGACCTTGCCCGCCTCCGGCTTGACCTTCTCGCGAACGGCCATCCCGCTCTCCTCTCTAGGTGGTCTCGGTCATGGGTCGCGCCGTTGTTTGGGGCGCGGATCGTCGTCCGTGGCTAGGACGCAGAACGTGATGCGTGCCTTGGCACGTGAGTGTTCGAGGACGCCGCCATGGGCGGCGAGGCGCCCGCCAAACACGGTGGGACTCATGGCCGGGGCCACTAGTTCCCCCACCGCGGCTCGTAGCCGGTGGTGAGCTCGTCGCGGTTGTGCCGCCACTTCGTTTCCTTGTTGACGGTCTTGTTCGTGATGCTGCGCAGCTTGCGCATCGCGGGCCCGTAGGTTCCGCTGATCGTCGACGAGAGCGTCCCGCCGGGAGGTGCGTCCATGAACGGCATGAACTTGTCGGGGAAGCCGGGCATCGTGCAGCCGATGCAGATGCCGCCAACGTTCGGGCAGCCGCCGATGCCGGCCATCCACCCGCGCTTGGGGACGTTGCAGTTGACGACGGGCCCCCAGCACCCGATCTTCACCTGGCATTTGGGCGAGTTGTAGTCGTGGGCGAAGTCGCCCTGCTCGTAGTAGCCCGCGCGGTCACAGCCCTCGTGCACCGTCTTGCCGAAGATCCACTGCGGGCGCAGCTGGTCGTCGAGCGGGATCACCGGCGCCAGCCCGGCGGCCTGGTAGAGCAGCCAGACGAGCGTCTCCATGAAGTTCTCCGGCTGCACGGGGCAGCCCGGGACGTTGACGATCGGCAGGCCGCCGGCCGAGCGGAAGTCCCACCCGAGGTAGTCGGCGAGTCCCATGCAGCCGGTCGGGTTCCCCGCCATCGCGTGGATGCCGCCGTAGGTCGCGCAGGTGCCGATCGCCACGACGCCCCAGGCCTTGGGGGCCAGGCGGTCGATCCACCAGTTGATCGTGAGCGGATCCCCGGTGGCCTCGTCGTTGCCGAACGACGTCCAGTAGCCGTCGCCGTTGATCTTCTCGTTGGGGATCGAGCCCTCGATCACCAGGACGAACGGCTTGTCGAGCTCGTCGTTGACGGCCTGGCGGAACGGCAGCAGGAACTCCTCGCCGCCGAGGGTGGGGGAGAGCACCTTGTTGTGCAGGTTCACCTTCGGCAGTCCCGGGATCGCGCCGAGCAGCACGTCCTCGATGCTCGGCTGTCCGGCCGCCGTGACCGACACCGAGTCGCCGTCGCAGCTCATCCCCTCCGAGATCCACAGGATGTGGACCTCATCCACGCCGGGGGCCTTCGGTTCAGTCGCCATAGCCCGTCCCTCCTGTCGTCAACAAGGGTTCCTCGAGCACGAGCGAGTCGACCGTCAGCTCCTCGCCCCGCACGATGTCCAGCTCCCAGCCACCGCAGGCCGCGCAGGCCAGCGGGAAGGCGTCCAGCTCGCTCTCGCTGCCGCAGGCGCGGCAGATGCCCGCGGCGCCGATCTGCTCGAGGACCAGCTCCGCGCCCTCGGCCGGCGTGTCGCGCGCGACGAGCTCGAAGGCGAACTCGAGGGCCGAGGGCACGACCTGGCGCAGCCGGCCGACCCGCACCTCGACCCGGGTCACGCGCCGCCCGGCGGCATGGCGGCTGACGATCTCGACCAGGGCGCCGGCGATCGACAGCTCGTGCATCAGCAGATCCTCGGCAGCGGGTCGCCGACGAGCTGGTCCATCACGCGCTTGCCGCCGAAGGCGGTCTCCACGAGCACCATGCCCGAAGGCGACGTCTTCACCTCGCCGATCTCCGCCGCCTGCGCGCCCCCGGGCGCCGCGCGCAGCGCTTCGAGCGCCGCATCGGCCTGCTCGGGGGCGACGATCGCCACGAGGACGCCCTCGTTGGCGACGTGCATCGGATCGATGCCGAGCAGCTCCGCCGCGCCGGCCACCATGGGCGGCACCGGGACGGCCGCCTCGCGCACGAGCATGGCGACGCCCGAGGCGCGGGCCAGCTCGTTGAGCACCGACGCCACGCCGCCGCGAGTGGCGTCGCGCAGGCAGCGCAGCGCCGGGCCGGCACGGTCGAGGAGCGCGTCGACGGCGGGCCACAGCGGCCGGGTGTCGGACTCGACGGTCGCCCCGAGCTCGAACTCGCCGCGGGCAAGCATGATCGCGGTCCCGTGCTCGCCGATCGAACCCGAGACGAGGATGCGGTCCCCGGGCTGCAGCCCGCGCGGCGACAGCTGCGCGCGCGGATCCACGCGGCCCATGCCGGTCGTGCAGATGTACATCTGGTCGGCGTGACCGCGCTCGACGACCTTCGTGTCGCCCGCAACGATCGTGACCTCCGCGGCCTCGGCGGCCCGGGCGATCGCCTCGATCTCGTCGCGCAGGACGCCGGCCTCCAGGCCCTCTTCGAGGATCAGCGACAGGGTCAGCGCCAGCGGCTTCGCCCCGGCGACGGCGAGGTCGTTGGCCGTGCCGTTGACCGCCAGCTCGCCGATCGAGCCGCCCGGGAACCGGATGGGCTTGACGACGAAGCTGTCGGTGGTCAGGGCCAGGGCGGTGCCGTCGACCGTGACGACGCCCGCGTCGCCGAGCTCGTCGAGGGCGGGGGAGGCGAAGGCGGGCAGCAGGAGCCCCTCGATCAGCGCGGCCGTCGCCTTGCCGCCGGCCCCGTGGGCCATCGTGATGCGGTCGTCGCGGAACTTCGGGCGCTTGGCCCGGGCCGTCTCGATGATCCCGAGGATGCGCTGCTCGCGATCGGAGGCGGCGGTGCCGGCCACGATCTACACCAGCTCCCGCTCGCGCGCGAAGCGCCCGTAGTTGTAGTACGCGGCGCACGCACCTTCCGAGGACACCATGCAGGTGCCGATCGGGCGCTCGGGCGTGCACGCGGTACCGAACACCTTGCACTCCCACGGCTTGATGACGCCCTTGAGGACCTCGCCGCACTGGCAGGCCTTCGGGTCGGCGACGCGAACGCCGGGCACGGCGAAGCGGAGCTCGGCGTCGAGCTCGGCATAGGCCTCGCTGAGCTTCAGGCCGCTCTGGGAGATGAAGCCCAGCCCGCGCCACTCGAAGTGGGGGCGCAGCTCGAAGACCTCGGCCATGACCTCCAGGGCCTTCAGGTTGCCCTCGTAGGGCACGACGCGGCGGTACTGGTTCTCCACCTCGCAGCGCCCGTCGGCGAGCTGGCGCAGGAGCATCAGGACCGATTGCAGGATGTCGACCGGCTCGAAGCCCGACACGACGACGGGCTTGCCGTAGTCGGCCGGGATGAACTCCAGCGGCCGGGCGCCGACGACGGTCGAGACGTGGCCGGGCCCGATGAAGCCGTCGAGTCGCAGGTCGGGCGAGTCCAGCAGCGCGCGCAGGGGCGGCACGATCGTCACGTGGTTGCAGAAGCACGAGAAGTTCCCGACGCCCTCGGCCCTGGCGCGGCGCAGCGTCAGCGCGGTCGAGGGGGCGGTCGTCTCGAAGCCGATCGCGAAGAACACGACCTCGCGGTCGGGGTGCTGCTTGGCGATGCGCAGCGCGTCGAGCGGCGAGTAGACCATCCGCACGTCGGCGCCGCGCGCCTTGGCCTCCAGCAGCGTGCCGTTCGAGCCGGGGACGCGCATCATGTCCCCGAAGCAGGTGAAGATCACGCCGGGCTCGTGGGCGACGGCGATCGCGTCGTCGACGCGGCCCATGGGGATGACGCACACCGGGCACCCGGGGCCGTGCACGAGCTCGACGTTCTCCGGAAGGAGGTCGTCGATGCCGTACTTGTAGATCGAGTGCGTGTGCCCGCCGCACACCTCCATGAGCTTGTAGTGGTGCCCCGGGCCGACCGTCGCGAGGATCTCGGCGGCGAGCGTGCGCCCGAAGTCCGCATCGCGGAACTCGTCGACGAACTTCATGCCGCAGCCCCTTCCAGGCGGGTCAGGGCGGTGCCCGCGTGCACGAGCAGCGTGTCGCCGACGGCGACGGGGTCCACGAGCGCGATCTCGACGGAGCTGTGGGCGCCGGCCTCGTCCTCGCACAGCGCGAGCGCACGGCCGGCGTCGACGCGCAGGACGCGCATGGGCACGCCGTCGTCGCCGCAGGTGATGCAGTGGTGCTCGTCGCAGGTCACTCGATCACGCTCGTCTTGAGCTCTGCGAGCGCGTCGTCGTAGTCCGCGCCCATGCCGCGCAGGAGCGTCAGCGTCGCGTCCGCCTCCTCCTCGTCGATCTTCGACAGCGCGAAGCCGACGTGGATCAGCACCCAATCGCCCGTCTGCGCGCCGCCCGCGCTGCCGTCGGAGGAGTCGAGCAGGCCGATGTTCACGATCCGCTGGACGCCCACCACGTCGACCCTCGCGAGCCGGTTCGCGGCGTCGACGATCTCGATGATCTGGCCCGGTATCGCCAGGCACATATCAGGACCCCTGTCTCTGGCTGCGCTTCGGCCCGTGCAACTCCCTCAGGCGGTCTATCACCGGCCGTCGGGGGCTTACAAGGGTCTTGACGCCGGTGGTCTACTGACATGTCATATGCCAGTTCCCGAGCAGCGGGAGCCGGTGGAGCGCCAGTTGCTCCGCGACACCGCTTACGACGCGCTGTGCGATGCCATCGTGACGGGGACGCTCGCGCCTGGGGAGCGGATCCACGACGCCGAGCTGTGCTCATGGCTGGGCCTCAGCCGTACGCCGGTGCGCGAGGCGCTCGCGCGTCTGCAGGAGGACGGGCTCGTCGAGATGGCGCCGCAGCGCTACACCCGCGTCGCGCCGATGTCCGCGGGTGAGGCGCGCGACTCGTTCCCGCTCGTCGCGACGCTCCACGCGCTGGCCACCGAGCTGGCGGTCCCGCACATGCGCCGCGTGCACATCGAGCGGCTGCACGCCGAGAACGATGCCTTCCTCAGGGCGCTGCACGAGCGCAAGGGGCCGGCCGCATACGCCGCGGACGATCGCTTCCACGAGGTGTTCCTCACCGTGGCCGGCAATCCCCAGATCACCCGGGTCCTCAACCGGCTCGCGCCGCGCGTGCATCGCCTCGAGCGACTCCGCAGCGGCGCGCTTCCAGGGCGGCGCTCGGTCGCGCAGCACGAGGCGATCATCGCCCGCGCGGCGGCAGGCGACGCGACGGGCGCCGGCTCCGCGACGCGCGAGAACTGGCTGGAGCTCGGCGCGCTCGTCGAGCGGTCGCTGGCGCCGGCGTCGTGAACGCCCAGGCGTATCCTCGGCCTGTGGAGGATCTCGGGCCGCCGATCGCCTACACCGCGCTGGAAGACGGAACGCCGGTCTACGACCGCCAGGGAATCCGCATCGGCGTCGCCGAGCACATCGTGGGCGAGCCGGAGGCCGACATCTTCGACGGCGTGATCATCCACACCGAGCCGCTGCCCGGCCGGCACCTGTTCGCCCGCGTCGACCAGATCGCCGAGCTGCGTGAGCGCGGCGTCGTCCTGTCGGTCGACGCCGACGCGCTGCACGAGCCCGACGAGCGGCCGGCCGAGCGGCCGGACCACCACGACGACCGCGCAGAGAGCCCGCTTCAGGCGACGCTGCGCCGCGCGTGGGACCGGATCAGCGGGCGCCGCTGAGGCGGGCGGCCCCGGAGCCGAGGTTGGGGGTCACGACTCGCCCGATGGTGGCACGGCCATGGCTCGCTCACTGCGCATCTTCGCCTTGTGTGCGCGCTTTCCGGCCTGATACTCCGCAAGCGCCTCGGGCGAGTCGACATCGCCGAGCGTCGGGTGCGACGGGACGAGCGGTTCGGCTGTCGCGACGCCGAAGCGCCGCGCCAGGACCGCCGCCAGCGCCTTGACCTTCATCGCGCCGAAGCCGGGCAGCGCCTCGAGCCTCGCGCGAAGCTCGTCGGGAGAGGTGGCCTCGGTCCAGATCCGAGCCGCTTCCCCCTCGTACGCATCTGCCACGTGCGCGGCGAGCTCACGCACGCGGCGGGCCATCGAGCCCGGGAAGCGATGGATGGCCGGCCGCTGGCGGAACGCCGGCTCGAGATCCATCTCCGCGAGCGCGCGGGCGTCGAGCGTGCCGACGCGCTCGCGCAGGACGAGCGGGCCCTCGAAGGCCTTCTGCACCGTCACCTGTTGATCGAGGGCGAACCCGATCAGCAGAGCCAGCGGATCGTGCGCGACGAGCTCGTTGGCCTCGTCGGAGTCGGTGAAATGGAGGCGGTCGACCATGGCGGCGATCGTAGATGGCCGCCGCGCAAATGCAAAAGCCGCGCGGACCTCAGCTCACGCGCAGCGCGTCGAAGCCCGGCGTGAACTGCACCGTGTCGTCGTCGAGGATGACCATCGCCTCGACGTCGGGCTGGACGGCCAGCCACGCGGCGCCCGCCCGCCCCATCGCGAAGCCCGCGGTGGCCAGCGCATCGGCGACGGCCAGGTCCCGTCCGACGCAGGTCACGGAGACGACCTCGCAGGGCGCGGCGCCCGAGGCCGGGTCGACGATGTGCCGCCCGCGGCGATATGTGCCCGACGTCGCCACGGCCATGTCGCCGAGCTCCAGCACGGCGGCGACGCGCCCGTCCTCGCGCGGATGCTGGATGCCCACGCGCCAGCGCTCACCGGGGGCGGGGCGGCCGCGGACGAGGAGGTCGCCGCCGGCGTCGACGAGCGCGTTACGGGCGCCCGCCTGCTCCAGCAGCTCCCACGCCTTGGCCGCGGCCCAGCCCTTGACGTAGCCGGCCGGCTCCACGGCTCCCGGCCGGCCCGCGCCCGCGCCCGGCCGCACGCGAACCTCGGCCATGCGTGCGGCCGCCTCGGCATCGAACGCGCCTCCGGTGCGCTCGCGCAGCGCGCGGCACGCGTCGAGCACCTCCTGCACCAGCGGATCCGCGTCACGCTCGGCGAGCTCGCCGCGGTTCAGCCGAGCGATCTCGCTGTCGGCGCGGTAGGTCGAGAAGACGGCGTCGACCCAGCGCAGCCACGCGAATGCGGCATCGACCGCCTCTGTGGGCACCTGCTCGTCGCGGACGTGGATGACCACCGGCATCCCCATGACGTCCTCGATCCGGGCGTGCCCCGGCACCGGAGCGGCCGCGTCCAATTCAGATTCCCGCGGTGCGCAGCGCGGTGGCGAGCGAGCGCTTGTAGGCGCCGCTCGTGTCGGTGGCGCCCGACACGGCGTTGATCCGCGACGACTGCGCGCGCAGCACCTCGGTGCGCAGGATCGGAATCGCGTTGGAGTTGATCCGCTGGGACCGCGAGCGCTCGGTGGGGTAGGCCGCATGGACGTCGGTGACCCGGCGCCCGCTGATGTAGAGCACGACGCGCACCCCGCCCCAGCGCATGTTGACCGTCGGGCCGGAGACCCGCTTGGTCGAGGCGGCGGTCGCGGGAACGGCGGTGAGTGCGGCGCTGACGGGCGTCGCGACGAGGGCGGAGGCGCTGATGAGGGCGTTGAGGCGATGAATGGTCACTTGGGTCTCCCAGTTTCAGAGCGCGAAGCGCTCGGTGTGCAGGCACCGGCGAGGAACGCCGGCGCGTCGCAGGTTGCGCCCGACGGCCTCGGCCATCGCGGGCGGCCCGCAGAGGTAGACGTCGCGCTCGGCGACGTCGGGGACAAGCGTTCGCAGATGGTCCGGCGTGAGGAGGTCGGCGGCTGCGCCGTCGCGGTGGTCGCCCACGAGCACGTGGAGCGGGAGCCCGCGCGCGGTGGCCAGGTCGCGGAGCTCGTTCTCGAGTCCCGCGTCCCCGGCCTGGACGACGCGATGGACGATCACGATGTCACCGGCCATCGTCTCCATCAGCGCGCGGATCGGCGTGATGCCGATGCCGCCGCCCACGAGCAGGACCTTGCCACTGGGCGCCCGCCGCCGGGCGGTGGTGAAGGTGCCCAGCGGCCCTTCTGCCACGACGCGCGTACCGGGACGGAGATCGGCGATGCGGCGGGAGAAGTCGCCACTGGCCTTGACCGTGATGCGCAGCTGGCGTCCGTCGGGTGCGGCCGACAACGAGAACGGATGCGCCTGCCAGACGCGCTTGCGGTCCAGGAAGCGCCAGACGAAGAACTGCCCCGCGTGTGCTCCGAGGCGATGCAGGCGCCGGCCGCTCAGGTAGACCGAGGTCACGCCGGGGCCCTCGGTGACGACGCGGTCGACGCGCAGGTCGTGGATCGCGGCCCGCACGAGCGGGCGCAGCACCCGGAAGGCCACGAGCGCCGCGAGGGTCGCGGCGTTCAGCGCGTACCAGTAGATCTGCGGGGCACCGCCGGTGGTGAACTCGTTGCCCGTGGGCACCTCGTGCAGGTAGCCGAGCACGATGCCTGCGTAGACCGACAGGTGGACGGCGTACCAGGCCTCGTGGCGCAGGCGCCGGCGCACGATCACCAGCGACGAGACGACGACCAGCAGCATGATCCCGGTCCCGATCGTCGCCGCCACGATGTGCGGGTAGCCGTTCAGGAGCGACGAGATCTCCGGGCCGATCCCGACCTTGTCGGTCTCCGCGTAGCCCACGGTGATGAGGACCACGTGGGCGAGCAGGAGCAGGATGCAGGCCTTGCCGTTGCGCGAGTGCCAGACCGTGAGGCGATCGAAGCCCGTCAGGCGTTCCACCCAGGGGATGCGGGCGATCAGGACGACCTGCAGCAGCGCGCTGTAGGCCGCCAGCAGCCCGGTGATCCGCCCGCCGCTCGTGAAGATGTCGGCGCTCGTGTGGGCCTTCGTGATGCCGCCGTCGCGCAACCACAGCCACACCACGACGGCGAGGTTGAGGCCGAGGACGAGGCTCACGAGCCAGGCCCAAGGGCTCAGCACCCCAAGCTCGGGCGGCTTGCGCTTCTCGTCCTGCATTGGGGGTGAGGCTAGGCGCGTTTGATGGGAGGTCGGTAAGAGCTCGGTCAAGGGCAGGTCAAGCTTCAGGCTCCGAGGTGCGCACGCTGGAGCGCGACCTGCAGCGACTGGCCGAAAGCCTCACTCGTGAACGTCGCCCCGGAGATGACGTTGATGCTCGCGCTCTGGGCCTGCAGGACCTCCTGGCGCAGCAGCGGTCCCGCCTGATCGTTGATCTCGGCGGACCGGGGCCGGTCGGCCGGCAGGGAGTAGCGGACGTCCTGGATCTTGCTGCCGTTGACGACAAGCGTCACCTGGTTCTCGCCGAAGCGGTTGCCGACCACGGTGCCGCTGACCGAATGCGCTCCGGACGCCGCCTTCGACGTGCTGGTCGTCGTCTTCGGGGCGGCGGCCCCCGGCGCGGTCGTCGTCGCGGTCGACTGGGGCTTGGAGGAGGAGGAGCCGCCGCAGGCACCGAGGGCCGTCGCGAGCGCCGGGACCAGCAGGCTCAGGGTTCGACGGGCGGTCATGCGGGGGCCCCGCCGGGAGGCGGGCCCGCCGGCGGACCGCCGGGCGGCCCGGACTGGGTGCCGGTGACCTTGAACGTCTTGCTGATGAGCACGTGGACCTCCGTCTTGTCGGTGCGGATCACATGGGCGACATAGCTGCCGTCGGGCCGTCGCAGGATGGTCTGGATCGTGCCCGGATACTTCGCGAGGGCGGCGGCCTTGACCTTCGCGGCCGCAGGCCCGACCACGGGCGTTCCGCCCCCGAATCCGCCGGGCCCGCCGGGCCCGCCGGGCCCGCCGCCGGGCGGTCCGGACCGGGTCCCGGTGACCTTGAACGCCCTGCTGACGAGGACGTGGATCTCGGTGTTGTCGGTGCGGATCACATGGGCGACGTAGCTGCCGTCGGGCACCTGCTGGATGTCCTGGATCGTGCCCGGATACTTGGCCAGGGCGGCGGCCTTGACCTTCGCGGCGGCCGGCCCGACGACGGGCGTTCCCGGACCGGGGCCGGGGCGGCCGGGGGGAGCGTTCGCGGCGGGTGTCGTCGTCGCGTTGACGGCGGTGGTGGTCGTGGTGCCCGCTCCGCCACACCCGGCAACGCCGAGGGCGGCGGTGGCGAGGAGTGCGGCGGCGGGGCGAGGGATGCTGTCAGTGAGCTTCACGGCGCACAGCCTCCCCGCGCCTCCTCGGTGTCGCATCAACAGACGCTGAGAGCATGCTGAGAGCCCGCGACCGAAGCCGGTGAGGACCATATTCGCCGCAATCCGCCGCCGCTTTCCACATCTGGGTCCGGGCCGGAGGTAGGTTCGCGTCGCAGCTCCCGGGCGCACACCGCAGCCCCGGTCTATCCCAATACAGAGGAGCACGCGATGGCGTATGGGATCGTGCACCAGTTCCCTGGTGCCACCAAGGAGCAGTACGAGGCGTCGATCGCTGCCGTCCATCCGAGCGATGGCAGCCTCCCGGAGGGCCAGGTCTTCCATGCCGCGGGCCCCTCGGCCGACGGATGGACGATCGTCGCGATCCACGACTCCAAGGAGAGCTGGGAGCAGTTCCGCGACGGAACCCTGCTGCCCCGGATGCAAGCGGGCATCGACGGCGGCTTCGCGACCCCGCCGCAGGAGACCGCGTTCGAGGTCTACAGCGAGGTCCCGGTCTGAACGCCAGGATCGCGGCACAGGCGACGTGCGCTTGGTGCTCTGCTCCAGCTGTGCGACGCTCCGCAGATGCGTCCGACGCTGTTCGACTTCGCCGGGGGCGAGCCCGCGTTTCTGGCGCTTGCGTCAGCGCACCACGCGCGATGTCTGGCGGATCCCGAGCTCAGCCATCCGTTCTCGCATCCCGGCCAGCACCCACAGCACGTCGAGCGGCTGGCCGCCTACTGGGCGGAGGTGATGGGCGGGCCGCCGTCGTACTCGGAGTCGTGCGGCGACCAGTCCGGGCTTCTCCGCATGCACGCGCGAAAAGCGGACATGGGGGATCTCGGCGAGCGCTTCGTGGACTGCTTCGCCCGCGCGGCCGACGACGCCGATCTGCCCGCGGACCCCGACTTCCGCGCCTCCCTGCACGCCTACATGCGCTGGGCCGTCGACGAGGTCCTGTCCTACTCGGCGAAGGACGCCGTCGTCACGCCGGGCGCGGCGATGCCTCGCTGGGGATGGGACGGCCTGGAGCCGGTCAGCGCTCGAGGTGGGCTTGCGCCATAAGTTACCCACGGGTAACTTCCCGGTGCATGAGCCTCGTAGCCACGGTCCATCTCGTCCAACTTTCTCCCGCGGCGTCCATTCGCGCGCTGCGGTCGGTGCCCTCGCCGGGCCGGGTCGCCGGGCTGCGGTGGGCTGATGTCGGCGCGGGCGCGCGCTTCGGTCGCGGGGTGCTGCCGCCGCCGGCGCCGGGGCGCGTCGCGTTGCTGGCGTTGTGGGAGGACGACGAGGCGATCGATCGGTTCTTCGCGGGCGAGCATCCGGTGGCGGCGACGTTCCGTCCCGGCTGGTCGGTCCGGCTCGAGCCGCTGCGCCAGACCGGCAGGATCGCGGGGATGCCGCGATTGGTCGACGACGAGCAGCCGGTCGACGACGCCGAGCCGGTCGCGGTCCTGACCTACGGGCACACGAAGTACCGCACGCTCAAGCCGTTCCTCCAGGCCAACCAGGGCGCGACGGTCGACGCGCTCGACAGCCCGGCGCTGCTGGCCGCCACCGGCCTAGCGCGCCCACCGCGGATGGTCGGGACGTTCTCCCTGTGGCGCACGGCCGCCGAGATGAAGGATTACGCCTACCGCCGGGGCGGCGGCCACAGCGGGGCGATGCTCGACCACGCCCGCATCGGCTTCCACCACGAGGCGCTGTTCGCACGCTTTCGCCCGTACGCCAGCGCCGGCGCCTGGGAGGGCCGCGATCCGCTTGCCTCGGTCGCGCCGGCAGGCGCGATCGGCGAGCGGGCCGCGTGACCGGCACGCGACCGCGCCGCCTCCCGCCCGCCGAGCGCCGCACCCTGATCGAGGACGCCGCCGCACACATCTTCGCCCGCGACGGCTACGAGGCCGCGCGCCTGGAGGACATCGCCGCCGCCGCGGGCGTGACCAAGCCCATGATCTACCGCCACTTCGCCTCCAAGAAGGCGCTGCACATGGCGCTGCTCACCCGTCACCGCGACGCGCTCGGGATCACCGCCGTCGCCGCGTTCATGGAGGACCCGTCCCGGCCGCTCACCGACCGCGTCGACGCCATGCTCGACGCCTGGTTCGCCTACGTCGAGCAGCACCCCTACGTCGGCCCGCTGCTCTTCCGCAACACCGCGACGGACCCCGACGTGCGCGCGCTCGTCGCCGAGCTCCACGCCCGGCAGCGCGCCGCCGACGTCGCGCTGTTCCACGAGGCCGGCGCCGACGTCCCGGCGCACCTCGAGCAGCCGCTGGCCGAGGTCGTCCGCTCCTCGCTCACCGGTCTCGCCCTCTGGTGGGCCGATCACCCCGAGACGCCGCGCGCCGACCTCGTCGCCGCGATGCACCGGGTCCTCGACGGGATCGCGCCACTGCCCCGCGGCAGCTGACCCGAAGCCTCACTGCTCCACGAAGTGCGCCTTCTGGATCCGGGCGTGGACGCCCTTGGTGCGGTCGACGACCTGGGACACGACGTAGTCGGTGGCGGCACTCAGGTACGCGTAGGCCACCGCGTTGGGCATCCCGAGCTCGCCGGACAGGAAGGCGATCGACTCGCGGACGGCCTGCTTCATCGCCTCGTTGAGGTCCTTGTTCAGCCCGACGGCGATCCAGAAGTCGGCGCTTTCGCCGAACGGCACATCGAGCTGGCCGCGTCCGCCGGGGATGTCCTTGCTCCCGTGTTGAAGGAGCGTGAGGCGGAACGTCCCGCGCAGCGGCGCCTCGAGCGCCGTGAGGGCCACCTCGCCATCGCCCTGGAGGTAGTGCGGGTCGCCGACGAAGAAGTTCGCGCCCGGCACGAAGACGGGGAGGTAGAGCGTCGAGCCGACGTTCAGGTCGCGGATGTCGATGTTGCCACCGGCGACCGTCGGCGGGATCGAGTTCACGCGGTCCGACGTGTCGAGCGCGACGCCCATCATCCCCATGAACGGGTCGATGGGGAACTCGGCGCGCAGCTGCTGGCTGACCGGCAGCACCCCTTGCAGCGTCCCGCGGATCCGGCGCACCGGCGTGAAGGTCGAGACGTTGTGGAAGAGCTCGGGATGCGCTGCGCTCGCGCCGGGCTCGGGGTCCGGGGTCTGCGGATACTCGCCCGGCAGGGCGCCCTTGCCGTGGCGGTTCGAGATCACGCCGTAGGGCGCCCGCGGCACGAGGCCCACGACGTCGATGCGCAGCACGTCGCCGGGCTGCGCTCCTTGGATCGCGATCGGTCCGGTGACGATGTGCGGACCGTCGGCGACGAAGTCGTGCGTCAGCGCCGATGCAGCGATGGCGCGCGCGTCATTCAGAACCTGGTCCTCGGGGATGCCGTGGCCGGCGAAGTAGCGGACGGGGTCGCGGCCCTGGTCCTCGAGGATGCCCTCGTGGGAGACCGTGTCGACGGTCACCACGGACCCGGACGGGACGGTGGCGATCGGGGTGCTGTCGCGGTTGGGGAGGTAGCCCCAGCGCACCGTGTCCGGCGTCGAAGGGACGTAAAGGCCTGCGGTGTGACCGCGACCGGACTGCAGGACGGATGGCTCGCCGGTGTCGGGCGCCGCCGCGTCGGCCACGCCCGGGGACGTCAGCCACCGCGGCACGGTGGCCCCGGCCGAGATCAGGGCTGCAGCGCGCAGCAGGTCGCGCCGGCCGATGCCCTTGTCGAGTGCCTCGAAGGCGTGTTCACCGTTGATCAGGGGATCCATGGCGCCGGACCCTGGCAACCGGCGATGCCGTGCACATCGGACCGGCGGTCGAGCCCTCCGGAGGCCCGGACCGACCGCGTGTGGGTTGCGGAGTCGTGGGGTTCAGCGCCGCCGTTCGCGCCCGCGGCGGACGGTCGCGTTGCGGCCCTTGACGGTGCTGTCGAGCTCGGACCTCGAGTTCCTCCGTCCGCAGGACCGCTCCCATGAGGAGTTTCAGCACATTCTGGAGTGTCCAAATGCAAGTGCGCCCTGCGGAGAATCAGGGGCCGCTTTTCGGAATGTTGCGGCGCCGACGCAGGCCTTGACCTCGGAGGCCCGGCCAGAGACGTTTCGCACAACGACGAGGGGAGGCCTGGTATGAAGGTCCGCAAGAGCGCCGTGGCCGCGGTGGCGGTGGCTGGTGTGCTGGCCATGCCCGCGAGCGCGGGCGCGGGGAACCCGAAGACGTGCACGACGTCGGACTCGCCGCATAACAACTGGACGGCGACGAATACCCAGACGAACGCCTGTGGTTCCAACGGCAACGTGAACGTCTCGCCCACCACGAACACGAACCCGGGCGGCAATACGCCTAAGGGTCAGCAGCCGTAGTGCGGGGTGGGCCAGAGGCAAGCTGGCCCACCTCTGTTCAGAGGCGTTTCAGTGTGCGAACGCAACCGCGCCTCAGGAGAATCAGGGCCTACTTTTCAGAGTGTTGCGGCCCGGACTCAGGCCCGCCGTGAGTCTCGAGACTCAGGTCCGCGGCGGTCAAGCGCTTGGAGTACCACACGAGCCGTTGGAGGTACCGGAGATGGTTCTGCCACTCGAGCGGCGGGCAGTACGGACCCATCTCAACGGTGTCCAAGTGCGCTTGAACGAGCTCGTCGACCAAGTCGGAGAGTTGCGGACAAGCGTCGGTCAGCCGATCGGACATGGGCGTGGCCCTCTCGGTCATCCGACCATCGCGGCCCCAGGCGCCGGGCTCTGGCCGCGCTGCTCGCTCGCCGCGCCGGACAGCACCACGCACGCCTCGGGCGGGATGAAGATGCTGACGCTGCCTCGCTGCATCGCCTGGCCGCCCTGGGCCACGAGGTCGATGCCGCCACAGGTCAGCTCGTAGCGATAGCGATCCCCAAGGAAGGCCAGGTCCCGCAGCTCACCCTCCAGGACGTTGGCCTCCCGGACGTGCTCGCCCCGGTCCCGTGGCGCGAGCTTCAGCGACTCGGGTCGAAGGGCGATCACCGCGCGGGCGCCGATCGTCAGCGCGTCCGCGCGAACGTCGAGCGCGCTGCCGGGGCCGTCGATCCTGAGCCGGTACCTGCCGTTGCCGATCCGCTCGGCCACCGTCGCCCGAAGCACGTTGCACTGCCCGATGAAGGTCGCGACGAACTCGTTGGCCGGCCGCCGGTAGATCTCCTCCGGCGCGCCGACCTGCTGAACGACGCCGCGATCCATGACGAGGATCCGGTCGCTCATCGCGAGCGCGTCGTTCTGGTCGTGCGTCACGAACAGCGTCGTCAGCCCGAGCTGGTGGTGGAGGTGGCGCAGCCACGACCGCGCGCGCCCCCGCAGCTTGGCATCGAGATTGGAGAACGGCTCGTCGAGCAGCAGCACGCCGCGCGTGCGAAGCTCGGGCCGGCGAGCGAGCGTTCGCCCAGTCCCAGCCGCGCCTCGGGACAGCTCAACGGAGCCGTCTCGTGACTCAGTGTCCGCGTATGCGCGTCCTCTTCCTCTCGCTGTCCTGCGCGTGCCTGCTGG
>JAOPZW010000365.1 GCA_025963905.1 Solirubrobacterales bacterium
CCGTCGGGCAGGCGCTCGGGCGCGTCGGCGTAGTGCTCGAACAGCGTCCGCACGACGCGGTCGATCTTCGCGTGCTCGCGCCGCGCGGCCTCGCCGAGGTACACCCGCTCGAACATGAAGCTGCGCAGCGCATCCATCGCCGTGCCCGCCTCCTCGCCCTGGACGATGTCGCCCGCGACCGCCGAGTGCTCGACGAGGTCATGGACGAGCGCATCGATCCGGCGCGAGCCCGTGTCACCCAGCACGCGGATCGGCCCGGCGGGAAGCTCGTCGTCGCGCAGGACGCCGGCGCGCACCGCGTCGTCGATGTCGTGGTTGATGTAGGCGACGCGATCGACCACGCGCACGATGCGCCCCTCCAGCGTCCGGGGCAGGGGCGCTCGCCCGGAGTGACACAGGATCCCGTCGCGCACCGCCGCGCAGAGGTTGAGGCCTTCCCCGTCGCGCTCGAGGACGTCGACGACTCGCAGCGAGTGCTCGTAATGGCGGAACTCGCGCCCGAAGCGAGCGCTCAGGCAGTCGTCGAGGACGGCCTCCCCGATGTGCCCGAAGGGCGGGTGGCCGAGGTCGTGGCCGAGCCCGATCGCCTCGGTGAGATCCTCGTTGAGGTCCAGCGCCCGGGCGACGGTGCGGGCGATCTGTGTGACCTCCAGCGTGTGGGTGAGGCGCGTGCGGTAGTGATCGCCCTCGGGCAGGACGAAGACCTGGGTCTTGTGCTTCAGGCGCCGGAACGCCTTGCTGTGCACGATCCGGTCGCGGTCGCGCTGCAGCGGCGAGCGCAGCCCGCAGTCCTCCTCCGGCCGCGAGCGGTCGGCCGGCCACGAGCGGGCCGCGAGCGGGGACAGGCGCACCTCCTCGACCACACGGCAGCGCTCGGCGCGCTGCGCGGCCACCGGACCGGGGTTGGCATGGGGGTCCATGGGGGCGATTCTCCCATCAGCGGCTGGGCTCATCGCGTTTGTAGGCTCGATCGATGCTCGCACTCACCACTTCTGTCGCACCGCCGCACGTCGAGCTGACGGAGGTGCCCGACCCCGAGCCGCTGCCCGACGAGGCGCTGGTCGGCGTCCGCGCCGTTTCGCTGAACCGCGGCGAGGTCAGAGCCCTGCCCAACACCCCGCCCGGCACCGTCACCGGCTGGGACCTCGCGGGGGTGGTCGAGCGCCGGGCGGCCGACGGCAGCGGCCCGCCGCACGGCGCCCGCGTCGTCGGCGTCCTGCGCAGCGGCGCCTGGGCGCAGCGCGCCGCCGTGCCGACCGACAGGCTGGCCACGCTGCCCGACGAGGTCACCTTCGCCCAGGCCGCCACGCTGCCGGTCGCCGGGCTCACCGCGCTGTTCGCGCTCGAGACCGCCGGCCTGGTGCTCGGAAGGCGCGTGCTCGTGACGGGCGCCTCCGGGGGCGTCGGGCGCTTCGCCGTCCAGCTGGCCAAGCGCGCGGGCGCGCACGTCACCGGGGTCTCCTCCAGCCCCGAGCGCGCCCGCGGCCTGACCGACCTCGGCGCCGACGAGGTCATCCACGAGCTCCAGCCGGAGGGCGAGACCTTCGACGTGGTCGTCGAGGGCGTCGGCGGTGCGTCGCTGGGCGCGGCGCTCCAGCGCGTGGCGCCACGCGGCACCGTGATCTCGTTCGCCTCCACGGCGCCTGAGCCGACGAGCTTCCCCACCCGCTCCTTCTTCCACGGTGCGCCCGGCGCGACGCTCTACGGCCTGTTCGTCTTTGCCGAGCTGGCGCTGCAGGGCAAGGCCGCCGCCGGCCTGGGCCGCCTCGTGGCGCTCGTCGCCGTTGGCGAGCTCGACTGCCAGATCGACCTCGAGCTGAGCTGGCGCCAGGCCGGCGAGGCGATCGAGGCGCTGCTCGCTCGGCGGGTCGCCGGCAAGGCCGTGCTGCTGATCGATTGAGTGGCGGGGACCACGAAGTCCTTCAATCCCGACCGCCTTTATGACATATTCGGCCGCACCCCCGGAACCAGGAGATTCGCGTGCCGCTGAAGCCCGATCCCAGCTTCTATCCCTCGCCCGCCAGCGCGATCGAAGGGCCGCGCGAGGAGCTCGCCTACGTGGTGACGCTCAATACGGGGACGAACGGCGACCGGCGACCGGACGCGCTCACGGTCGTCGACCTGCAGGAGGGCTCTGCCACCTACGGCACGCCGATCGGGCGCCTCGACATGCCCAACGTCGGCGACGAGCTGCACCACTTCGGCTGGAACGCCTGCTCCTCGGCCCTGTGCCCGTGGGCGCCGCATCCCCACGTCGAGCGCCGCTACCTCCTGGTCCCCGGGCTGCGCTCCTCGCGCATCCATGTCGTCGACGTCAAGGACGATCCGGCCAACCCGAAGCTCGTCAAGGTCGTCGAGGCCGACGAGCTCGCCCGGCGCACCGGCTACAGCCGTCCGCACACCGTCCACTGCGGGCCCGACGGCCTGTATGTCTCGGCGCTCGGCGCCCCGGACGGCGGCGGCCCGGGCGGCGTGCTGCTCCTCGACCACGACTCCTTCGATCCGCTGGGCAGGTGGGAGATCGACCGCGGCCCCCAGGAGCTGTCCTACGACGTCTGGTGGAACATCGGCTACGACACCCTGCTGACCAGCGAGTGGGGCACGCCGGACATGGTCGAGGACGGGGTGAACCCCGAGCTGCTGCTCGCCGGCCGCTACGGCCACCACCTGCACGCCTGGGACCTGCGACGCCGTCGCCACCAGCAGGCGATCGACCTCGGCCCCGAGCAGCAGATGGTGCTCGAGCTGCGCCCGGCCCACGACCCGACCCGGCCGTACGGCTTCGTCGGCGTCGTGATCTCCACGGCCGACCTCTCCGCCTCCGTCTGGCTGTGGGACCGCGTCGACGGCGAGGTCACGGCCGAGAAGGTGATCGAGATCCCCGCCGAGCCCGCGGAGACCGAGCAGCTGCCGCCGGCGCTGCAGCCGTTCGGCGCCGTCCCGCCGCTCGTGACCGACATCGCCCTGTCGGTCGACGACCGCACGCTCTACGTCTCCTGCTGGGGCACGGGCGAGCTCAAGCGCTTCGACGTCAGCGACCCGCGCCGTCCGCGTGAGACCGGCTCGGTGCGCCTCGGCGGGATCGTGCGCCGGGCGCCGCACCCGGCCGCCGGCCCGGTGAACGGCGGCCCGCAGATGGTCGAGGTGAGCCGGGACGGCCGGCGCGTGTACCTGACCAACTCGCTCTACGCCAGCTGGGACGCCCAGTTCTATCCCGAGGGGATCGACGGCTGGATGGTCAAAATCGACAGCGAGCCCGACGGCGGCGCCTTCGAGGTCGACCCGGGCTTCTACGTCCCCTACGACGGCGAGCGCCCCCACCAGATCCGCCTCCAGGGGGGCGACGCCTCCTCGGACTCCTACTGCTTCCCCTCATGAGCAACGACACCGCGTGGCTGACCCTTGCCGCGCTCGGCGCCTACCACGGCGTCAATCCCGCCATGGGCTGGCTGTTCGCGGTGTCACGTGGGCTGACCGAGCGCCGGCGCCGCGCCGTCTGGCGCTCGCTGCTGCCCATCGCGATCGGCCACGAGCTGTCGATCGCGCTGGTGGCGCTCGTCGTCCTGGGGCTGTCGGTTGCGGTCGACCCCGGCGCGCTGCACCTGGTCGCGGCCGCCACGCTTGTCGCCTTCGGAATCTTCCGCTTCGTCAAGCCCCACGCGCACCCCCGCTGGACGACCATGCGCGTCACGGATCGCGAGCTGACGCTGTGGTCGTTCCTGATGTCGAGCGCCCATGGCGCGGGCCTCATGGTGGCGCCGGTGCTCATCGGGCTGCAGGATCATCTGGACACCGCGCACGTCGCCGAGCACCAGCGCGCCGACCTGGCGATAGTGAGCCGCCTGCCGCTCCCCCAGACGGGCCTGGGCATCATGCTGCACGTCGGCGTCATGCTGCTCGTCATGGGGGCCGTGGCGATCGTGGTCTACGAGCGCGTCGGGCTCGAGATCCTGCGCCGCGCGTGGATCAACACCGACCACCTGTGGGCCGGCGCCTTCCTCCTCGCGGGCGTCGTGACGTTCCTCAGCTGACCGAGGCCACTAGCCGTCGCCCGCGCGGATCGCCGCCTGCGCGGCGGCCACGCGCGCCACCGGCACGCGGTAGGGCGAGCACGAGACGTAGTCGAGGCCCGAGTGGTGGAAGAAGTCGATCGAGTCGGGATCGCCGCCGTGCTCGCCGCAGATCCCGAGCTTGAGGTGCGGCTTGCGGCTGCGGCCCAGCCACGCGCCCATGCGCAGCATCTGGCCGACGCCGGGCTGATCGATGGTCTCGAACGGCGAGCGGTCGAAGATCTTCATGTCGATGTAGCGGGCGAGGATCTTGCCCTCGATGTCGTCGCGGCTGAAGCCCAGTCCCGTCTGCGTCAGGTCGTTCGTGCCGAAGGAGAAGAAGTCGGCGTGCTCGGCGATGTGGTCGGCCAGGAAGCAGGCGCGCGGAAGCTCGATCATCGTCCCGGCCGAGTAGTCATCGCCGCGGTGGAGGCCTTCGCGCTCGCCGACGCGCTCGACGAGCTCGCTCATGAGCTCGAGCTCGCGCTCGTAGTCCACCAGGGGGATCATGACCTCGAGATGCGGCATCGAACCGGTGCGCTCGCGCACGGCCAACGCGGCGCGCATGATCGCGACCACCTGCATCTCGTAGATCTCGGGGTAGAGGATCCCCAGGCGGCAGCCGCGGGTGCCGAGCATCGGGTTGACCTCCTCCAGGGCGCGCACGCGCTCCAGGGTGCGCTCGAGCTCCTCGAGGTCGTCGTCGAGCTCGACGCGGGCGCGCTCGACCTCGGCCTGGATCTCGGCGCGGTCGGGGAGGAACTCGTGCAGCGGCGGGTCCAGCAGGCGGATGGTCACCGGCAGGCCCTCCATCGCCTCGAAGAGCCCCTCGAAATCAGCCTGCTGCAGCGGCAGGAGCTCGTCCAGGCAGCGCCGGCGCTCGTCGCGGTCGTCTGCCAGGATCATCGCCTGCATCTTCGGCTGGCGGTCGGCGGCCAGGAACATGTGCTCGGTCCGGCACAGGCCGATGCCCTCGGCACCGAAGGCGCGAGCGCGCCGCGCGTCATCGGGGGTGTCGGCGTTGGCGCGCACGCCCAGCGAGCGCAGCTCGTCCGACCATGCCAGCACCGTCTCGAAGGCCTCGCTCATCTTCGGCTCGACCAGCGGCACGTCGGCGGTCGTGATCGCTCCTGTCGTGCCGTCGATGGCGATGATGTCGCCCTCGCTCAGGGTCGTGCCGTCCACGCGCACCTCCCGGGCGTCCAGGTCGATCTCGAGCGTGCTGGCCCCGGTCACCGCGGGGACGCCCATTCCGCGGGCGACCAGCGCCGCGTGGGAGGCCTTGCCGCCCTCGCTCGTGAGGATGCCCTTGGCCGCGTGGAAGCCGGCGACGTCCTCGGCCTCGGTGAACGAGCGCACCAGCACGACCTCGCGCCCTTCGGCCGCAGCGGCGACCGCGTCGTCGGCGTGGAAGACGATCTGACCCTTGGCCGCGCCCGGTGACGCGGCCACGCCGCGCGCCAGGACGTCGAACTCGGCCTCCGGGTCGAAGGTGGGGTGGAGCAGCGCGTCGAGGTTCTCGGCGTCGATGGTGGCGATCGCCTCGGCCTTGGTCAGGAGGTCTTCGCCCACGGCGTCGACGGCAAAGCGCACCGCCGCCTGCGCGGGGCGCTTGGCGTTGCGCGTCTGCAGCATGTACAGGCGCCCTTCCTCGATCGTGAACTCGACGTCCTGCATGTCCTTGTAGTGACGCTCGAGCGCGCGCAGGATCTCCATCAGCTCCGCGTGGGCCTCGGGCATGACGCGGCGCAGGTCGGCGATGTCCTGCGTGTTGCGGACGCCCGAGACGACGTCCTCGCCCTGGGCGTCGACGAGGAAGTCGCCGGAGGGCTCCG
>JAOPZW010000368.1 GCA_025963905.1 Solirubrobacterales bacterium
CGATCGACATGATCTTCACGCCGTGGCTCTCCAGCGGCAGGATCTTGCGCTCGGCCGAGACGGCGGGGCGACCGCCGACGCCGAACATGCGCGGGATGGAGTAGCCCCAGACGTCGGCGTCGAGGATGCCGACCTTCTTCCCGTCCGCCACGAGCGCCGCGGCGAGGTTGGCGGTGATCGTCGACTTGCCGACGCCGCCCTTGCCCGAGCCGATGCACACGACGTTCGCGACGCGGGCGAGCGCGCCCTCCGGCAGCCCGCCGGGGCGGCCGAGCTTGCGCTGCAGCGCGCCCTTCTCCTGATCGTTGAGGACGTCGAACGCGACGTTGACGCGCTGCACGCCCTCGAGAGCAGTCACGCTCTGGACCACCGCGGTCTGGAAGTGGCTGCGGATCGGGCACCCCGGCGTCGTCAGCGACACCATGACGTCGACCGTCCCGTCGTCCTTGGCCTCGATCGATCGCACCATCCCCAGCTCCACGATGTTCTCGCGCAGCTCAGGGTCGATGACGGCCTCGAGGGCCTTGAGGATCTGCTCACGGGATGGCATGCGTGCATTGTCGCAAAGGCGGGTGCGGGGCCACGCTTGCCACGCAAGACGAACGGCCCGCACTGTGCGGGCCGCTCGAGGGAGGAGAGGGTCCTGCATCTGCCGGCGAGATATGAGGCCGGCAGAACCTCCGCGGCGCGGGCCCCTCTCCAGGGCCCGGCCGCGGCGAAGGGCTCGCGCTAGGCGACCTTGGCGACCTGCTCCTGCACGCGGGTCGCGATCTGCGCGCCGGCGAGGATGCCGCCCTGGACGACGTTCTCGACGCGGGCGCCGACGAGGCCGGCCTGCGAGGCGACGGGCTTGGTCTGCTTGCGGACCTCCCGCTCGACGCGCGCGCGGCGCTGGCGCAGCTCGCGCTCGACCCGCGTCCGCGTGCGCTTGAGGTCGCGCTCGACGCGGTTGCGGGCGGTGAGGCCGCGGCGCTCGAAGCGGTTGAGCTGGCGCTGGGCCTTGGCGGGCGTGGAGTACTTGGCCCGCAGCTCCTCGACGGTCCCGATGACGTTGTCACGCGCGACCAGCGCGGCGCCGACCGAGGCCAGGACGACCTTCTCGACCGTCTCCCCGACCTGCTCGATGCCGTTGCGGGCCTCGGCGCGAGCCTCGGCGGCCTGCGACTGAACTGCGCGCTCAGCCTGCGTGGCGCGGGTCGAAGCCTTGCGCTCGGTGCGCTTGCGCGCGGCGGCGCCCTGCTGGCGAGTACGAGTCGTCGCGGCCTTCTTGGCGGTCGTCGAGCGCTTCGTCGCGGCCGTGCGGCCGGCGGTGCTGCGCGGCTTGGCGGTCGTCGAGCCGCCCGTCGAGCGGGCCGTCGTGCGCTTGCTCGCGGCCGTCTGGCCGCCCGTGCTGCCCGGCTTGGCGGGGCTGTTGTTCGTGCGGGTGCTGCCGGTGCTCTCGGCCATGGTGATCGTGGTCCCTTTCCTCGGGCAACTAAGGATATTAGATGTAACTGTTCGTGGACTCTACCCAGCGAACACGTGTTTGTAAACCCGATCCGGGCGTTCGTTACTCCGGGGCCGAACGACCGGGCGCAAAGCCCGATCACGGCGATGGATTCAGCCTGTGGACTTCGTGATGAGCCGAACGTGCGTTCGGCGCATCCAGCCAGCCGGGTCGTCGAGCTCGGCGAGCGACGGAAGCTGGTCGGGGGAGGCCCAGGCGCGGTTGAGCGCATCGATCCCGCCGCGCGCGACCACCGCGTCGCAGAAGCGCTTGCCGACCTCGTACTGCCGCATCTTCAGGTCCAGCCCGAGGAGGCGCTCCAGCAGCTTCGCCAGCGGCGGGCGCTCGCGCCGGCGACGGTCCAGCGCCGCGCGCAGCGACGGGAGCGAGGGCAGCAGCGGGGCGCCCGCGGCATCCATGACGTGCTCGGCGTGACCCTCGACGAGCGCCATCGTCGCCTGCACGCGGTCGAGCACCGCACGACGCTCCGGGCCCGCCACGGCGGTCACCAGGCCGCCCTCGCGCACCGCGTCCCACAGGCCCGTCAGGTCCTCGCGCTTGGGCAGGCGCAGGAGCGCCGCCGGATCGATCTTGAGGTCGACCGAGCTCAGCAGCTCGGCCAGCAGGCCGCCCAGGTACTCGCGCAGCCACGGCACGCCCGTGAACTGGATCGCATGGGTGACCTCGTGGATGACGACCCACGACAGCAGCTCTTCGGGCTCGGCCTTCATCTCGGCGGCGGCCGCCGTGAGGTTGGGGGCGACGAGCAGCAGCCGGGCCGGCGCGGTGACGTCGAGCAGGGCGAGCTCGTACTGCCCCAGCACGCGGCGCGACATGAGGCCGACGAGCCCGCCGATCTCCGCTGCCACGAGCGTCCCGCCCGCCGCGCGCAGCGGAGCTCCGAACGGGCCCCGAACGGGCCCTGACGCGTCGAGGCGGTCCAGCATCGGCGCCAGCGTCGTGCGCATGGTGATGAGGTTGGCCCGCGCCCATGTCGCCCGGCCGACCGCCTCGAGGGACGGGATGGGGGTCGCCGGCCGCAGGCGGGCGTAGGCGACGACCGCCTCGCGCGAGCGCTCGGCCATCGCGGCAAGGTCTCCGGGCAGGGGCTCGGCACGCGGGGCATCGCCACCGCCGGCGACGGTGTCGGCGATCCGCTCGGCGAGGGACCAGTCGACCATCAGCCGTTGGGCAGCGTGGCGAGCTCGGCCAGGGCGCGCTCGGTCCGCGCGGCGACCACGGGCGAGTGCGGCACGAGGTCCAGCGGGGCGGCGAGCGGCTCGTCCATGGCCGTGAAGGCCACCAGGCCACCGCTCTCGCGCACGATGAGCTGGGCCGCGGCGGCGTCGACCGCGCGGCACTTCCACAGGGTCGCCATGCCGTCCACCCGCGTCGCCGCTACCTGGCACAGCGAGATCGCGATCGAGCCGACGGCGCGCACGCGCCCGGTGACCGCGACCAGCGCATCGGACGACGCGGCCAGCCAACGCGGGTCGGCCGACTCCACGGCCACGAGCTCCAGGCGCCCGTCGCGCCGGCGGCGCTCGGGCTGGGGTGTGATGAGCGGCTCGTCGTTGAGGAAGGCGCCCTCCCCGCGGATCGCGCGCCACTCCTCGGTGGGCCCGAGGTCGTGGACGTAGCCGAAGACGACGTCCGCCATCGTCGGCCCCTCGGCGAAGGCAATCGAGAGCGCGTGGTGCGAGAGCCCGCGCTTGGCGTTCATCGAGCCGTCGATGGGGTCGATCACCACCAGGACGTCCGGATCGCCGAAGTCGACGTGGCCGCGCTCCTCCGACACCGCGGTGAACCGCGCTCCGTGGTGGTGCAGCCTGTCGAGCTCGGCGAAGACCGCGTCCTCGGCGAGGGCGTCGATGACGAGCGTCCGGTCGCCGCCCCCGCCCGTCGCGCCGGTCTCGACGACGCGCTCGCGGCTGGTCGGATGCTCGGCCAGGACGGCCCGCAACCCCTCGGCGGCGCGGCGGCAGGCGCCGAGCCAATCGTGGGCGAGGAGCTCCTCCCGGCCTTCGGGGGCGATCGCCATGTGCCTCATATCCTACGGTCGTGCCCGAAACGCTCCCCGGTCTCACAGAGGTTCAGCGCGGGGTGGTCACCCATCGGGGCGGCCCGCTGCTCGTCGTGGGCGCCGCGGGATCGGGGAAGACGCGCACCCTGCTGGCCCGCCACGCCTGGCTGGCGGGCCCCGGCGGCCTGTCGCCGGAGAGCGTGCTGACCCTGACGTTCTCCGAGGCGGCCGCCGACGAGCTGCGTACCGGCGTCGAGGACCGGCTGGACCGTGGCTTCGAGGAGCTCGCCGTCCACACCGTCCACGGCTTCTGCGCGCGGCTCTTGCACGACGAGGCGCTGGAGGCGGGGCTGGACCCCTTCGCCGTACCGGTCGCGCCGGCCGATCGCCTGGCGATGCTGCTCCAGCACGTCGACGAGCTGACGTTGCGCCTGCACGACTTCCGCGGGAACCCGGCGGCGATGCTGGCAGGAGTCATCGCGCGGATCGACCGCCTCAAGGAGGCGATGGTGACCGCCGGCGAGCACGTCCGGTGGGCCGCCGCGCTGCCGGCGGGCGACGAGCGCGCCGACCGCGAGCGCGAGTTCGCCGGCGTCTACGAGGCGCACGACCGGATGCTCGCCGCGCGGGGAGCCCTCGACTTCGGCGACCTGGTCCTGCACGCCCACGCGCTCCTGCGCGACAAGCCGCACGTGCGCGCGCGTGTCGCCGGGCGCTTTCGCCACGTCCTCGTCGACGACGTCCAGGACCTCGAGTACGCCCAGCTGCGCCTCGTGCTGCTGCTGGCCGGCGAGCACGGGCACCTGACCGCCGCCGGCGACGACGACCAGGCCGTGCGCCGCCTGCGCGGGGCCGGCGCCAAGAACCTTCGCGACCTCGCCTCCGAGCTGCCCGGCCTGCAGACGGTGCGCCTGGGGTGCTCGTTCCGCAGCTCCGCGCGCATCATGCGCGCGGCCGAGGCCGTCGTCGCGCCGCTCGCCGACCGGATCCCCAAGCCCATCGTCGCCGACCCGGATCGCCCGGACGGCGACGTGCGCTTCTGGCGCTGCGCCAACGAGCGCTCACAGGCCCAGGGCGTGGCCGCCGAGATCGAGCGCCTCGTCCGCGCGGGGGTGGCCCCGCAGGAGATCGCGGTCCTGGTGCGTTCCGTGCGCAACGAGGGCCATCCCGTCGCCGTGGCCCTGGAGGAGCGCGCCGTGCCCTACCGCCTGGTGGGCGCGACGGCGTTCTTCCAGCGCGCCGAGGTCAAGGACGTCCTGGCCTGGCTGCGCCTGCTCGTCGACCCCTCCGACGCGGGCGCCGTCGTCCGCGCGCTGGCCCGGCCGCCGGTGGAGCTGCGCGCGATCGACCTCGCGCGCTGCGTGCAGATCGCGCGGCGGCGCAAGCTCGACATGGTCTCCGCGCTCGTGGCCGCGACCGAGTCGCCGCAGCTGCCGCCCGAGGCGCGCGAGCGCATCCTGGGCTTCCTCAAGCTCCACCGCTCCGCAGCGGGCGCCCTCGACACCACCCGTCCCGACCTCTTCGTCCACCGCCTCGTCGACCGCCTCGGCCTCCGGCGCCGCCAGCTGTTCGCCGCCCAGGCCGACGTCGTCGAGCGCCTCGTGAGCCTCGCGCGCCTCGGCGAGCTGGCCGCGGCCTACGTGCGCCGCTCCCCGCAGGCCACCCCGCGCGAGTTCGCCCGCTACGTCGCCGCGGTCGCCGAGGCGGGCCTGCGCGACGAGGAGGCCGAGCCCGAGGCCCACCCGCGGTCGGTCGCGGTCATGTCGATGCAGGCCGCCAAGGGCCGGGAGTTCCGCCACGTCTTCGTCCTGGGCCTGCAGTCCTCGCGGATGCCGGGCGCCCGCCGGCGGCTGGTCGAGCCGATCCCCGACGCCCTCCTGCACGAGCAGCTGCCGCCCGACACGCGCGCCGCGCACCTCGCCGAGATGCGCCGGCTGCTGCACGTCGCGATGACGCGCGCCCGCGAGGGTCTCGTGCTCGCCTACGCGGCGCGCTCGGACCGGGGCGCCCTGCAGCCGCCGTCGGCGTTCGCCGAGGAGGCGCGCGCGGCGCTGGACGCCCGCTGGGAGGAGCGCGAGGAGGAGCTCTTCGGCCCCGACGAGACGCTGCACGCGACCTTCCAGCTGCTGCGCGACGAGCTGCTGGAGAGCATCTCGCGCGTCGGCTCGCGGCTGGGCGAGCTGCGGCTGGACACGGACCTCGACGTGGCCCACGGGGCGGTGCGCTACCTCGAGCTCGTGAAGCTCGCGGCGCTCATGGCACGCGCGGACGAGCACTCCGTCGCCGACGCGCTGCCGCAGATCAACGCCGCGATCCTGCAGGCGGCGACCGCCCAGCAGCGCGAGGTCCTGCTGACCAGCTCACTCGACGACGTGCTGCTGGACGCCGAGCGGAGCGCCCGGGCGCGGTCTGCGGCGATCGCGGCGCGCGAGGAGCCCTCGCTGGAGCCCTTCCTGCCCACGCGCGGCGAGGGCCTGCTGCTCTCGGCGTCGGACATCGAGACCTACCGGACGTGCCCGCTGAAGTACAAGTTCGCGCGCGTGTTCCGCATCCCGCAGGAGCCGACGCTCAACCAGCGCTTCGGCATCCTGGTCCACCAGGTCCTCGAGCGCTACCACTCCAGCGGCGGGCGCACGCTCGACGAGCTGCTTGGGCTGCTCGAGGGCGGATGGCGGCGCGGCGGCTTCGGGGGCAGCGAGGAGGAGCGCCAGCTGCGCAAGAAGGCCGACACGTCGCTGCGCCGGTACCACGACCGTGCCCGGGCCGACCCGGGCGAGCCGCTGTGGTTCGAGAAGTCCTTCCAGTTCAAGCTCGGCGCGCACACGCTGCGCGGTCGCGTCGACCGCGTCGACCGCCTGCCCGACGGCGACTACGAGCTCATCGACTACAAGACCGGCCGTCCGAAGACGGCCGCGCAGCTGCGCGAGGATGTGCAGCTCTCGCTCTACGCCGTGGGCGCGCGCGAGGCGTGGCAGCTCGAGTCCTCACGCCAGGCCTATCTCTACGTCCTCGACGACGAGAAGGTCCCGCTGCCTCAGGACGAGGTCGACCGCGAGTGGATCACCGACACGGTCTACGAGGTCGCCGACGGCATCCTCGGCCAGGGCTTCGAGCCCACGCCGTCCTACGCCGCGTGCTCGATCTGCGACTACCGCATCGCCTGCCCGGCGGCCGAGCGGTAGGCGACGAGCCGGATCTACGCGAGCAGACCCAGCAGGATCGCCACGACGGCGACGACACCGACGATCAGCAGTCCGGCGACGATCAGGCGGGTGACCGCCGGCGCCGGTGACGCGGGGCGCATCTCGAGCGGCGCGGCGCGCTGCGGTGGCCGCGAGCGCCGGGTCGTCGCGAACATGCTCTCGCTCGGAGGCGCCTCGCCGGCGAGGTCGCTCATGTCGAAGACGCCGGCTTCCCCCGCGGCGCGGCCCGGCGGCGCCTCGAAGACCTCGGTCTCGTCGTCCTCGGTGTCGTCGGCCGGCAGCGCCGGCGGCGGGCGCATCGCGGTCGTGGCGCGCTGCTCGTCCTCGAGCGCGTCGAGCTCGGCCCGCGCCTGATCCAGCGCGCTGCGTGCCGCCGCGGCGTCCTCGCGGACGGCGTCGAGCTCCAGGCGCTCCCGGGCGAGGTCGACCTCGACGGCGACGAGCTGGGCGCGGGCCCGCTGGGCCTCCTCGGCGCTCGCGGTCGCGCGCAGCTCCGCGGCGGTCGCGCGCTCCGCGGCCTCGGTCTGCTCGCGCTCGGCGGCACCGGCCGCTTCCGCGAGCGCGGCGCGCAGCTCGTCGCGCTCGCGTCGCAGGGCCTCGGCCTCCGCGAGGGCGGCGAGTGCGCTCTCCGCGGCGGCCTCGGCGCCCTCGACACGGCGGCGCAGCGCGTTGGCCTCCCGCGCCAGCCGGCCGAGGCGCTCGACCTCGCCGTCGGGGAGGTCGGGTACGGGGAGCTCGACGAGCAGCCGGCCGAAGGCGAGCGCGAAGCCGGCGCCGGGCAGCGCGGCCAGCGGGACGGCGAAGGTCGCCCGCCAGCCCGCGGATCCCGCCGGGCCGGCGGCCATCGCCGGCAGCTCGTGGCGGTCGCCCGCCGGGTCGTCCACCACCAGGCGGACCGCCGGGGCCGCCGGGGCGTCACCGCCGGGGAACCGGCCCTCCACCTCGACGAGCGTCGCCTCCGCGCTCGAGGCGACCACGGTGAAGCGCAGGAGCTCGAAAGCGGGGTCGGGCGCGGCCGCCATGGGTCAGGCCCGCTCCTCGTGCTCGCCGGGCAATGCCGACATGGGCTGGGTGCGGCCCGTATCGTCGGCGACACCCGGCGCCGAGACCCCGCCGCGGGGCACCTCGGTCGTCGGCGCGGGCGCGGGGCCGCCGCCCGCGTCGGCGCGGCGGTCCACGGCGGAGACCCGCCGGCGCCGGTCGCGCTGGCGGACGTCGACCGTGATCGAGACGCTCGAGCGCGACAGGCCGGCTCCGATCGCCATCAGCGCGGTGGCGGCGAGTGCGAGCCACGCGCCCGTGGCGATGTCGCTGCCGCGCGCGGACGGCGGCGGGTCGATGACCTGGACGGCGACGACGGCCAGGGCCGCGGCGGAGGCGCCGAGCAGCCAGCGCGGGGGCTCTCCGGCCGGCTCGGTCCGGCCCAGGGTGCCCGCGAGCACGGCGAGCGCGAGCCCGGCCAGCACGAGATCGACGATCTCGAAGACCTGCCAGGCGGTGCCGCCCGGATTGAACCAGCGGATGAACAGGGAGACGAGGAGCAGCGCGGCGCCAAGGGCGGCGAGCGCTGATCCGGCGTCGATCTTCTGGCGCATGGGGGTGCGGCCTCCCGGGGTCGACGACGCCCCCAGTCAAGCATCTGTGGCCGTCGGAGGCCGCCACCTCGTCAGTCGCGCAACGCCTGGGCGAGGTCGGCCACGAGGTCCTCGGCCGCCTCGACCCCGCACGAGAGCCGCACCAGATCGGGCGGAACCGCGGCGGCGGATCCCTCGACGGATCCGTGCGTCATCGCCTGGGGCACCTCGATGAGCGACTCGACCCCGCCGAGCGACTCGGCCAGCGTGAAGACCCGGGTCCTGGAGACGAGCGCGGTCGCGTCGGGGTGGCGGAAGCTGACCATGCCGGAGAAGCCCGGCCAGCGGACGTCCTCGACGCCGGGTGCGCCCCGCAGGAACTCGCTGACGGCCCGCGCGTTCTCGGCGTGCGCCGCCATGCGCAGATGCAGCGTGCGCAGCCCGCGGTGCACGAGGAAGCAGTCCAGCGGGCCGGGCACGGCGCCGACGGCGTTCTGGACGAAGCGCAGCTCGTCGTACCAGCGGTCGTCGCGGGCGACGACCGCGCCCGCCACCGTGTCGGAGTGCCCACCGAGGTACTTCGTCATCGAGTGCACGGCGAAGTCGGCGCCGAGCTCGAGCGGGCGCTGGTTGACCGGCGTGGCGAACGTGTTGTCGACCGCGACGAGCGCCCCGCGCTTGCGGGCGACCACTCCTTCGACGTCGACGACGTTGAGCAGCGGGTTGGTGGGCGTCTCGACCCAGATCAGGGCCGTCTCGTCGCGCACCGCGCGCTCCAGCGCGCCGAGGTCGGTCTGGTCGACGAGGTCGTACTCCAGGCCCCACCGCGAGAGGACCTTGTCCACGAGGCGGTAGGTGCCGCCGTAGAGGTCGGCGGGCAGGACGACGTGGGCGCCGCCGGCGCAGGCGACCGTGATGAGCGCGTGCTCGGCGGCCAGGCCCGAGCTGAACGTCACGGCGCGGCCGCCTTCCAGCTCGCCCACCGCGCGCTCCAGGGCGGCCCTCGTGGGGTTGGCCGAGCGCGCGTAGTCGTAGTCCTCGACGAACCGGCCCGGCGCCGCCTGGGCGTAGGTCGACGTCTGATGGATGGCGGGGATCACCGAACCGTAGGCCGGGTCGGGGTCCAGCCCGGCGTGGACCGCGCGCGTGGCGAAGCGCGCGTCCGCTGGTATGCGGCTCATCGAGCGAGCGCTTCGAGCAGGTCCGCGCGGGTGAGGATGCCCGCGGGACGCCCGTCCTCGGTGACCATCAGCGCCTGGCGGTCGCCGACGAGCAGCTCGACCGCGTCGCGCACGTCGTCCCCCGACGAGACCGCCGGGAACGGCGCCTCCATGACGTCCACGATCTCGGCGCCGAGGACGGCCGGGTCGTCGGCCGCGTGCTTGAGCAGGCCGCGCTCGCCGATCGAGCCGACGATCGCCCCGGCGTCATGGGCGCTGACGACCGGCAGCTGCGACACGCGGTGCTCGTGCAGCAGCGCGACCGCGTCGCGCACCTTCTGGTGCGCCCCGACCGTCACCAGCGAGGGCACCTCGCCGGCCTCGCGCTTCGCCCGCAGCACGTCGCCGACCGACTGGTCGTGGCCGCGCTCCAGGAAGCCGTGCTGGGTCATCCAGGCGTCGTTGAAGATCTTCGAGAGGTAGCTGCGGCCGCCGTCGGGCAGGATGACGGCGATCATCGCCTCGGGGTCGTCGACCTCCGCGGCGACCTGCAGCGCGGCGTGCAGCGCGGTCCCGCCCGAGCCGCCCGCCAGGATCCCCTCGACCTGCGCCAGGCGGCGCGCCGCGAGGAACGACTCCTTGTCGGAGACCTGGATCCAGCGGTCGACGATGGCGGGGTCGAACGTCTCGGGCCAGAAGTCCTCCCCGACGCCCTCGACGAGGTACGGCTTGACCGCGTCCTCTCCGCCCGAGTAGATCGATCCGACCGGATCGGCGCCGACGACGACGATGCCGGGGTTGCGCTCCTTGAGGTAGCGCCCGGCGCCGGTGACGGTGCCGCCGGTGCCGACCCCGACGACGAGGTGCGTGATGCGCCCGCCGCTCTGCTCCCACAGCTCCGGGCCCGTCGACGCGTAATGCGCCTCGGGGTTGGCCAGGTTGCGGTACTGGTTGGGCTGGAAGGCGCCCGGGATCTCCGCGGCCAGGCGGTCGGCGACGCGATAGTAGGACTCCGGCGAGTCCGGCGCCACCGCCGTCGGCGCGACCACGACCTCGGCACCGTAGGCGCGCAGGAGATCGATCTTCTCCTTGGACATCTTGTCGGGCATCACCGCGATGACGCGGTAGCCCTTGAGGCGCGCCGCGATGGCCAGGCCGGTACCGGTGTTGCCCGACGTCGGCTCGACGAGCGTTCCGCCCGGGCGGAGGTGGCCGTCGCGCTCTGCCGCGTCGATGAGAGCGACCGCGACGCGATCCTTGATCGAGCCGCCCGGGTTCAGCGCCTCGACCTTGGCGACGAGCTGGGGCGTGAGCCCGGCGCCGAGCCGGGAGAGGCGGACGAGCGGCGTGTGCCCGATGGCGTCGAGGATCGAGTCCTTGACCTCGGTGCGGGCCTCGGTGAGCGAAGACATGCTCCATAGTCAAGCATCGTGCGTCACCGGGGACAATCGGCCGCATGATCTTCGGTGTACGAGCCTTCTTGCTTGCAGATGTTCGGCGCGAGGTGCGATCCTCCGCCCCATGCCGAACCTTTCACCGCGTGACCTGGACGACATCGACCGGGCGATCCTCGCTGCGCTGAGCGACGACGCGCGCATTCCCAACAATCGGCTGGCCGAGCGCGTGGGGATCGCGCCCTCCACGTGCGTCGCCCGGGTGCGCGCGCTGCGCGCGTCCGGCGTCCTGCAGGGCTTCCACGCCGAGATCGACCTCGCTGCGCTCGGGCGCCCGCTGCAGGCGATGATCGCCGTGCGCCTCACCGTCCACGACCGCGCGCAGATCGAGGCGTTCACCCACGCCGTTCGCGCGCTCCCGGGCGTGCTGTGGGTGTTCCACGTCGCCGGCGTCAACGACTACCTGGTCTGGGTCGCGGCCTCCGACGCCCAGGACCTGCGCGAATTCGTCGTCGACCACCTCGCCACGCACCCGGCCGTCGCCCACGCCGAGACGTCGCTCATCTACGAGCACAAGCGCGGTCCGGGGATCTGGGGCGCCGCCGACCCGGCCTAGCGGGCGGGGGCCCGGGCCTGGGCGCCAGATGCACGAAAGGGCCGGGGATCTCCGCGGCCAGGCGGTCCGTGCCCGCGGCGGCGGGTCGTTTCGGCGGGTGAAGAGGAGGGGGTCCGCGGGCGGGCGGGCGGGCCGTTGCGGCAGCCTCCGCGGTCGCCGCTCCACCGGCCGCGGGGCCGACCTGGGCGCGAGATGCACGAATACCGTGCATATCGCGCCCAGAGCGCGCTGCACGCCGTCCCGCGACACACCCCGCACGACACCCCACCCTCACCCGCCAGACCAGCCCGCCCGAAACCCGCTCGGAGACCCGGCCTCGCGGGCAGGAGCGCCGCCCGGGCCTGGCCGCCAGATGCACGAATACCGTGCATATCGCGCCGAGACCGCGCCGCGCGCGTCCCGGCGATACGCCCCGCACGACACCCCACCCTCACCCGCCAGACCAGCCCGCCCGAGCCCCAGCAGGCCCGGGCCCCGGGGCCTACGGCTCGCCGGGGCCCTGCTGGCGCAGGAAGCGCTGGAACTCCCGCGCGAGGACGTCTCCGGAGGGCAGGTCCTGCGGACTGAGGGTCGGCTCCTCCTCCTCGGCGGCCTGCTCGAGGCGCTCGACGAACGCCTGCACCTCGGGATCGCTCTGGACGGCGAGCGAGACCTGGCGCTCGTAGTCGCTGGAGGCCCGCTCGAGCTCGCTGGCGTCGACCGTCACGCCGACGAGGCCCTCGAGCTTGCGCACGAGCGCCAGCGCGGCTTTGGGGTTGGGGGCGGCCGCGACGTAGTGCGGCACGCTGGCCCACAGGCTCGCCGACGGGATCCCCGCCTCCTGGCAGGCGGCGTGGAGCACGCCGGTGATGCCGGTCGGGCCCTCGTAGGACGACCCGCCGAGGCCGACCCGGCCGATGAGCGCCTCGTCGGATGCCAGGCCGGTGATCGGCACCGGGCGCGAGTGCGGGACGTCGGCCAGGAGCGCGCCGAGCGTCACGACGAGCTGGGTGCCCAGCGCCTCGGCAAGGTCGATGATGATGCGGCTGAACGTGCGCCAGCGCATGGACGGCTCGGGTCCGGAGAGGAGGATGAGGTCGCGGGGAGCGCGCGGAACGCGCGCGGCGTAGACCTCGATCTCCGGCCACTCGACGGAGCGCGTGCGGCCGTCGACCAGGCGGACCCGGGGTCGCGTGGCCTGGAAGTCGAAGAACTCCTCGGGATCGATGCGCGCGAAACGGCTCGCTCCCAGCGAGGAGCCGAGGAACTGGACCGCCGCGGAGGCGGCGTCGCCGGCATCGTTCCAACCGGTGAACGCGCAGACCAGCGCGGGGGCGCGAAGCGTGTCGGGCCGGCTGTCCCAGATGAGGGGCTGCATCCGATTCACGGTACATGATGGGTTTGTGCGGTCCGCCGACCTCCAGCCCCCGTTCGCGCCATCCGTCACGAGCACATCCGCCCCCGGCGCCATCGCCACGCTGCGCGCCGGAGACGAGCTTTCGGGGGTCTACGCCTGCACTCGCAAGGACCGCCTCACCGCGCGCTCGGGCTCGCCGTACCTCACGGTCGAGCTGCGTGATCGCACCGGCGCGATCGCCGGGCGCGTGTTTCGCGACGCGGACCTCCAGGCGGGGCGCTTCGACCGCGGCGACCTCGTGCGCGTGACCGGACGCGTCGAGCGCTTCCGCGACGAGCTGCAGGTCGAGGTCCGGGCCATCGGCCGCGCCGCGCGCGACGAGGCCGACCCGGCCGCCTTCCTGCCGGTCGCCTACCGCGATCTCGACGAGCTCGACGGCTTCCTGGAGCACCTCGCCGGCGAGGTGCGCGACCCCGGCTTCACCGCTCTCCTCGGCGACCTGCTCGGCGACCGCGAGGTGCGGGCCGGCCTGCGTCGCTCACCGTGCACGCGCAACGGGCACCACGCCTACCTCGGCGGCCTGCTCGAGCACACGGTCGCCGTCGCGACGCTCGCGCTCGAGGTCTGCACGCTCCACCCGCGCCTCGACCAGGACCTGCTGATCACCGCGGCGATCGTCCACGACCTCGGCAAGATGCGCGAGTTCACGCTGGGCGCCGAGATCGGGCTCACGGAGGAGGGCCGTCTCCTCGGCCACGTCGAGCTCGGGCTGCGCCTGCTCGAGGAGCGCGGCTCCCGCGCCGGCCTGGACGCCGCCCGCCGGCTCGCGCTCGCCCACTGCGTCCTGTGCCACCACGGGCCCGACGCGGCGCCCGGCCGGCGCTTCGGCTCGGCCGAGGCGCTGACCCTGGCGCGGATCAACGCGCTGGACGCGGCCGTCAAGGGCGCGCTCGAGCACGGCCTGCACCCGCCCGGCGCCGGGTAGCGCGGCCGGCGCCGGGCGTCAGCGCAGGGCCTCAGCGCTGGGACTCGACCTCGGCCCCGTCCGGCTCGCCGGCCAGGGCCTCCTCGACGGCGCGGAGCAGCGAGTCGCGCGTGAACGGTTTCTGCACGAAGGTGATCTCGCCCATGCGCGCGCCGTCGCGCACGAGCACGTCCTCGGTGTGCCCCGACATGAAGACGACCCGCAGCCCCGGAGAGCGGTCGGCGGCGATCTCGGCGAGCTCATGGCCCGTCATCCCGGGCATCACGACGTCGGTGACGAGCACGTCGGTGTCCTGCCAGTCGGCCAGCGCCTCGTCGGCGCCCGGCGCGTCGCGCACCTCGTAGCCGTGGGCCCACAGGATCCGGCACGCCTGACGCCGCACCGGGTCCTGGTCCTCGACGACGAGCACCCGCGCGACCCCCGGCGGCCGCTCGCTGGGCTCGGGCGGCTCCTCGGCCACCACCGCGCCCTGCGGCGCGGCGGGCAGCCAGATCGCGATCGTCGTGCCGCGTCCCGGCTCGGAGTCGATCTCGACGGTCCCGCCGGAGTCGGTGACGATCCCGTGGACGGTCGCCAACCCCAGGCCGGTGCCCTCGCCCGCCGCCTTGGTGGTGAAGAACGGCTCGAAGGCGCGCTCGCGCACGTCCGGGGTCATGCCGACGCCGTCGTCGGCGACGGTGATGCGAACGCCGTCGTCGGCCCCGGTGACGGCGATCGTCAGCGTCCCGCCGTCGGGCATCGCGTGGCGCGCGTTCACGCCGAGGTTCACCAGGACCTGCTCGAGCTGGGCGCGGTCGGCCAGCACCGGGACGACCTCCGGACCGATCGCGATGCGCAGCGCGATCCGCTCGTTGAGCGTCCGGTTCAGCAGGCGCTCGAGGTCGCGCACGAGCGCGCCGACGTCGAGCACCTCGGGCTTCACCACCTCGCGGCGGCTGAACATCAGCAGCTGGCGCGTCAGCGCCGCCGCGCGATCCGCCGCGCGGCCGATCTCGTCGATGTCGTCGCGGACCGGGCTGTCGTCGGGGAGCTCGCGCTGGGCGAAGCCCACGCACGTGAGGATCACCGACAGCAGGTTGTTGAAGTCGTGGGCGACCCCGCCGGCCAGCTGGCCGACGCTCTCCAGGCGCTGCGCCTGGGCCAGGCGCTGCTCGA
>JAOPZW010000377.1 GCA_025963905.1 Solirubrobacterales bacterium
GTGGATCACGGCCCAGCGCCGATCGGCGGCTTCCAAAGGGACCACCCTGTGGGTGCGCCGCCGATCGACCCTGGACCGCGCCCACGACAGGGATTCATCCACGATGATCGGTGGATCCAGGCTCAGCGCTTGCGGTTGCGCTTGCGCTGAGCCCGCGCGATGCGCGCCTTCTCGCGGGCGCGGTCCTTGTCGCGCTGGCGGTGGCGCTTGGGCCCCGCCGGCTCGGTCACCGGGCGGCGGTCCGCCGTCGGGGCGCGATCGCGGGCGTCCCCGATGATGGCGATCGCGATCCCGGCGAGCAGGACGATCCCCGCCCCGAAGATGAGGAGCTCCTGCCAGGTCTTCAGCCCGCGATCGGAGGCAGACGTCGTGGTCGTGACCGGCGCCGCGGTCTGCGTGGGCGCGCCGAGCGTGGGCGCCTGCTGCGCGGACGCTCCGGGCGCGAGCGCCAGCACCGCGACCACGGCGGCGAGGGCGGCGAGGGACGGCTTCCGTGCGCGCGACATTCGCGGGCGAGTGTAGTGAAGGGCCACTCGTCAGCGGGGGCGACGGGCGACTGCCCCGGCGCCGGCGGCGAGCGCGAGGTTGAATGCCCCGGCGAGGCGGAGGGCGGCCCTGGCGTGGGGCGCCCGGATCGCCGGGGAGCCGGCCCACAGCCCATCGGTGAACAGCTCTGTCCCGCGCAGCCAGGCCACCGCCCACCAGTCCTGCGGCTCGTCGCGCACGGCCGCCACGAGGTGCGCGGCGGCGAACGTCAGCCAGATCGGCCCGCAGCGGCGGAACAGCGCGCGGGCGTCGTCGGAGGGCGGCGCGTGGCCGATGACCCGCAGCGTCGCGTCGGGCGCGAGGATCGCCCCGGTGCCGAGCGCCAGGTCGAAGGCGATCATGCCGCGGTTGGTCAGGCGCACGAGCGTGGTCGGGTCCATGGCGGGCGCGAGCATACCCAGCCACCACGGGCGCTAGATTGCGGATACCCATGCCTCCCAAGCAGCGACAGATCCGGATGGAGCAGCGCGGCCAGCTGGCAGCGATGCAGGCCCTCGAGCAGCGCACGGACGAGGAGCTCGAGCGCGAGCAGCGCAACAAGGCCGCCGCCCTGGCGATTCTCGGCGCCCGTGCGGCCGAGCGCTACGACGCGGCCGCCAGCCGCGACTACTTCCGGCGTGCGATCGCCGCCGCCCGGCCCCAGGAGCGGATGCAGCTGCGCCGCATGGCCGACGCGTCGCTGGCGCTCGCCGAGCGGCGCCCCGATGCCCTCAAGCAGGCGGTCGAGCGCCTCGGCCAGGCTCCCCCGAGCAACCGCCAGCTCCTGCTGCTCCGGGTGATGGGCCTGCTCGCCCCCCCGCCCGGCGCGAGCCTGGCCACGCGCGCCCGCGGCTTCCTCATCCTCTTCGCGATCATCGTCGTGCTGATCCTCGTCGGATTCGGGCTGGTGGAGCTCATCGCGCTGCCGTTCGGCGGGGTGTCGACCTTCGGCGCCGTCGGCCTCGGGCTGCTGCTGATCGCCGCGATCATCGCCGTGCTCGCCCTGTTCGGGCGCCGGCGCCAGCAGCGCGCGAAGGCCGCGCGCGCGGGCGGGTAGCCCGGCGGCCATGTGCGGCCGCTACTCCCTCGCCGGCCCCGATCCGAGCGTGCTGCGAGAGCGGTTCGCACTCGGCGAGCGGGTGGCAGTGCGGCGGCGGTTCAACGTCGCCCCGGGCGACGACGTGGTGGCGGTCACGACCGACCGCGAGGGGAACCCGCGAGGCGACGTGCTGCGCTGGGGGCTCGTCCCCCACTGGACCGACGACCCGCGCACGGGCTTCAAGATGATCAACGCCCGCGCCGAGACGCTCGCCGAGCGCCCGGCCTACCGCGAGGCCTTCGCCGGCCGGCGCTGCCTGGTCCTCGCCGACGGCTTCTACGAGTGGGAGCGCCGGCCGGGCGGGCCCAAGCAGGCGTGGTGGATCACGCGCGCCGACGGCGAGCCGTTCGCCTTCGCCGGGCTGTGGGCCACGTGGCGCGGCGGCGAGCCCGAGGCCGAGCCGCTGCGCACCTGCACGATCGTGACGACGCGGGCCAACGCGGCGATCGGCCACATCCACGATCGCATGCCGGTGATCCTCCCGCGCGATGCCGAGGCGGCGTGGCTGGATCACGCCACGCCCGCCGGCGCGCTGCACGAGCTGCTTGCCCCGCTGGACCCGGCGGCCACCGGCATGCGCGCCGTCGGGTCCGCGGTCAACGATGCGCGCTACGACGGACCCGCCTGCCTGGACTCGGCGCCCGACCCACCGGGCACGTTGTTCTGACCTCGGTCACCTCGCCCTCTACCTGACCGTCAGGGTTCCGTGCATCCCACCCTGGCGATGGGCGTCGACGGAGCAGTAGAAGACGTACTGGCCGGGGGCCAGCTTGGTGGCGAGCGTCGTGGTCGTGCCCACGATCGTCTTTGTCGCCGCCACGATCCTCGAGCCCTGCGCGATCGTCACATTGTGCGCGATCGGCGAGCGGTTGACGAACCGGATCGCGTCGGCGCCCGCCTTCAGCGAGGCGTTGCGCGCGTCGTAGGAGAGCGCGCCCGCGGGGTCGGCCGTGAGGGTGAGCGTGCCCGACGCCGGCTGGGCGCCCGGCGGCGCAGCCTGCGCCTTCGGCCCGGCACCTCCCGCCGTCAGGACCGCCGCGGTCACCGTGCCCGCGACCAGCAGCGCCGTCGTCAGCATGACGAGCCGGGCGCCGCCCGCCGAGCGCGGGAACTCAGGATGGCTGACGCCGAAGGCGGCCACCAGCACCGCCCAGGCGACCAGCGCGGCGCCGACCGCGTAGAACGGGGCCTTGCTCGGGGCTGCCGCGAACACCCACGCGGCGCTCGCCACGTTCGCAGGGTGCATAGAGAACGACCGTACTCCGACCGCGGTCAGCCGGCGAGTCAGACCACCGACACGCTAGGACCCGGACAGCGTCGCCTTCTCGATGACCACCGGCGTCGTGGGCTGCTCGTCGGGGCCGGTGCGCAGGGCGCTGATCCGGTCGACGGTGGCGAGCCCGCCCGTGACCGTGCCGACGAGCGCGTAGTCGGGCGGCAGCTGGGCGTCGGGGCCTGTGACGATGAAGAACTGGCTCCCCGAGGAGCCGGGGGGATCGACCTGCGTCTTGGCCATCGCCACGACGCCGCGGGTGTACCTCAGGGCGGCCGGCGGCTTCTCGGTGATCTGGTAGCCCGGGCCGCCCTGCCCGTCGCCCTTGGGGTCCCCGCCCTGGATGACGAAGCCGGGGACGATCCGGTGGAAGGTCAGACCGTCGTAGAAGCCCTGGCGCACGAGCGAGGCGAACGACGCGGCGGTCTTGGGCGCGCGCGCCGTCGCCAGACGGATGCCGATCGCGCCGCAGTTCGTCTGCAGCGTGACGGTGAACGCCTTGCCCGCGGCCAGCGGGGCCCCGGGTCGACGGGCCGTCTCGGCCTTCGGCGCCGGGCGGGCGGCCTTGCGACAGGTCTGCGAGGTGGCCGCGCCCGGGGTCTGCGCGGCGGGTGCAGGCTTCTTGGCGCCGGAGCCGCCGCACCCGGCGGCTCCGAGGCACAGCGCCAGCAGCGCGAGGGCGGGGAGGCGTGCCACGGCGCGTGAGGATAATCCCCAGCTCATATGCACGTCGCCGCTGCCCTCGACCCCTACGACCACGTCCTGCTCGACCTGGACGGCTGCCTGTGGGTCGGCGACGAGCCCACGGTGGACGCCGTCGCCGCGCTGAGCGCCCTGCGTGCGGCCGGCAAGCGCGTGGCATTCGTGACCAACGACGCGCGCCACGGCGACGACGAGTTCGTGCGCAAGCTCTGGCGGCTGGGCTTCCAGGCCTCGCGCGAGGAGATCGTCACGGTCGGGGGCGCGGTGCAGTTCGTGTGCGCCCAGACCGAGGCCTGGCGGACGGCCATCGTGATCGGCGCTCCGGCCATGCACGAGCACGTTTCGGACGCGGGGCTGCGGATCCTGAACGGGTCCGACCTCGCCGACCACGCCGACGTGGTGGTCGTCGCCGGGCACGACGGCTTCGACTACGCCGAGCTGACGGCTGCGGTGCGCGCGGCGCTGCGCGGGGCTTCGGTCATCTGCACCGGGCGCGACCGCACCTTCCCGATGCCGGGCGGCCCGTGCCCGGGCACCGGGCCGATCGTCGCGGCCGTCGAGTACGCCGCGGGCGTCCGAGCCCACAGCGTCGGCAAGCCCGAGCCCCAGCTGTTCGCCACCGCGCTGGACCGCCTCGGGCCCGGCCGGGCGCTGGTCGTCGGGGACCGCCTCGACGCCGACGTCGAGGGCGCCCGGGCGGCGGGCATCGACGGCGCGATCGTGCTGACCGGGATCACCACCGCGCAGGAGGCCGAGGCGGCCGACCCGGCGCCGGCGTTCATCGCACCGAGCCTCGCGGATCTCGTGCTCGCGCGCTGATGCGCAGGCGCACGCACCACAAGCACTCCTCCAGCAAGGGCTATCGCCGGCTGCTGGACCGCCTCGCCGGCCACGACGCGGTCCACAGCGTGGCCACCGGGCGCGTGCGGCCGCGCATGGGCGCCGGACGCCCGGTCGCGCAGATCTCCAAGGTGCGGCGCGTGGCGTCGGGGCTGTCGATCACGATCAACGCCGACGGCGCGATGATCGACGCCTACGTCGTCACCGACCGGCCCGACGACGTGGCGGACTTCCTCCGCGAGCAGGGCTGGGCAAGATAGGCGACCGCATGGGGCGCTCCATCTCGCTCATCGTCAACCCCAGCGCCGGAGGTGGCCGCGCGGCCCGCGCGCTGCCCAAGGTGCAGAACCGCCTGAGTGCCCTCGGCGTCACGTTCCACACCGAGACGACGCGCGACTTCGCCCACGCGCGCGACCTCGCGGTGGCAGCCGCCCGCGGGGGCGAGATCGCGGTGACGCTCTCCGGGGATGGGCTGGTCGGCTGCGTGGCCGGCGCGCTGCGCGGGGTCGACGGCGCGGTCCTCGGCGTGCTCCCCGGCGGTCGCGGCAACGACTTCGCCCGCGTGGCGGGTATCCCGCTGGACCCCGAGGCGGCGTGCGACGTCATCGCGCACGGCATCGAGCGCCCGCTTGACGTCGGCGAGGCCGGCGACGGCGCGACGTTCATCGGGATCGCAAGCCTCGGCTTCGACTCCGTGGCCAACCGGATCGCCAACGAAGCGCCCGGGCAGCTCGGCAAGCTCGTCTACCTGTACGGGGCGCTGCGCGCCGTCGCCGGCTGGCGGCCGGCGACGTTCGAGGTCGAGGTCGACGGCGAGCGCCACGCGTTCTCGGGGTGGAGCGTCGCGGCCGCGAACTCCAAGGCCTACGGCGGCGGGATGTTCCTCGCGCCGGAGGCCGAGCTCGACGACGGCGCGCTCGATGTGGTCCTCAGCGCGCGCACGGGCAAGCTGCGCTTCCTGTGGTCGCTCCCCAAGGTGTTCAAGGGCACCCACGTCCACGAGCCCAGCGTGACGGTCCTGCGCGGCCGCGAGGTGCGCGTGTCCGCCGACCGGCCGTTCACGGTGTACGCCGACGGCGACCCGATCGGCGAGCTGCCCATCGTGCTGCGTGCCGTCCCCCACGCGTTGAAGGTGCTGATGCCCGCATGACCGCGGCGCTCGATGCCAAGGTCGTCGCGGCGCGCGCGGCGGGCGCCCTCTCGCGCGCGACCGGGCGGGGCGGCACGAGCCTGCCCGGCAAGGTCCTCCTGCGCCTGGAGCCTCACGCGATCGGCCGCCTCGGCGCGCGCCTGGGCCGGGGCAGCGCGGTGATCTCCGCCACGAACGGCAAGACCACGACGGCGGCGATGGCGGCCGGCATCCTCGAGCGCGCCGGGGCGCGGCTGGTGCACAACCGCGCCGGGGCGAACATGGCGGGGGGCATCGCCGCGACGCTGCTCGGCGCCGCCGGGCGGCGCGGGACGATCGCGGGCGACACGGGCCTGTTCGAGGTCGACGAGTTCTGGCTCGGCCAGGTCGTGGCGGACCTGCGGCCCCGCGCGCTCCTGCTGGCCAACCTGTCGCGCGACCAGCTCGATCGCTACGGCGAGCTCGACACGATCGCCGAGCGCTGGGCGGAGGTCGCCGAGAGCGCCCTCGACACCCGGCTGGTCCTCAACGCCGACGATCCGACCGTGGCCGATCTGGGCCGCCACCGCGACGACGCGCTGTACTTCGGCGTCGAGGACGACGGCGTCGCCCTGGCCGAGATGCAGCACGCCGCCGACGCCAAGCACTGCCGGCGGTGCGGGGCGCCCTACCGCTACGACGCGGTCTACCTCGGCCACCTCGGCCATTACCACTGCGACGCGTGCGGGGCGACCCGGCCGGCGCCCGCGGTCGCGGCCGAGCGCGTCGTCCTCGACGGCGTGCGCGGCGCGCGCTTCACGCTGCGCACCCCCGCTGGGACCGCGGAGATCGCCCTCCCCCTCCCCGGCCTCTACAACGTCTACAACGCCCTGGGCGCCGCCGCGCTGGCGCTCGCGCTCGGCGCGGGGCTGGACGAGGTCCAGGCGGGCCTGCAGGCCGTCTCCCCCGCCTTCGGGCGCGCCGAGACCCTGCACATCGGCGGCCGCGACCTGTCGATCATGCTGATCAAGAACCCGGCCGGGGCCAACGAGGTCCTCCGCACGCTCGCGCTGGAGGAGGGCGAGCACGACGTCTTCGCGGTCCTCAACGACAACGTCGCCGACGGGCGCGACGTCAGCTGGGTGTGGGACGCCGACTTCGAGCTGCTGGCCGGGCGCGTGCGCCGGGCGACGTGCAGCGGCACTCGCGCGGCCGAGATGGCCCTGCGGCTGAAGTACGCCGGTGTGCCGGCGCAGCGGCTCGTGGTCGAGCCGTCCGTCGGTGAGGGCCTGGACCACGCGCTGGACGCCGGGCAGGGCCCGCTGTTCGCGCTGCCCACGTACACGGCGATGCTGGCCCTCCGCGACGTGCTCGTGGCGCGCGGCGTGGCCGGGAGCTCGTTCGCATGACGCCCACCGCGGTGCTGTGGCACGACCTCGAATGCGGCGGCTACGCGGAGGACCTGCCGCTGTGGCGGGAGCTCGCCGACGCCGCGGGCGGCCCCGTGCTCGACGTCGGGGCGGGGACGGGGCGCGTCGCGCTCGACCTCGCTGCTCGCGGGCACGAGGTCGTGGCGCTCGACGCCGACGGCGAGCTGCTGCAGGCGCTGGCCGAGCGGGCCGGGAACCTGCCGGTCGAGACGGTGCGCGCGGACGCGAGGGACTTCGCGCTCGGCCGCCGCTTCGCCCTCGTGCTCATCCCGATGCAGACGATCCAGCTCCTGGGCGGCCCGCCCGGCCGGGCCGCGTTCCTGCGCTGCTCCCGCGAGCACCTGGCCCCGGGCGGCCTGCTGGCGGCCGCGCTGGCCGACGCGCTCGAGGGCTTCGACGCCGAGCACGATCAGCCGCCGCTGCCCGACGTGCGCGAGATCGACGGCACGGTCTACGCCAGCCGCCCGGTGGCGGTGCGGGAGACCGGTGACGGGGTCGTCATCGAGCGCATCCGCGAGACCGTCGACCGGGCGGGACGCCGCGCGGCCGAGGGCGACGCGATCAAGCTCGACCGCCTCGACGCCGCGACGCTGGGCGCCGAGGGCGCAGCGGCCGGCCTCACGGCGCTGGAGCCGCGAGCCGTTCCGGCCACCGACGAGTACGTCGGCTCGACCGTGGTGATGCTGCGTGGGTGACCCGACGCTGCGGGTCTGCGCGCTCTACCCCGACCTGCTGAACATCTACGCCGACCGCGGCAACCTGCTGCTGCTCGAGCGCCGCTGCGCGTGGCGCGGGATCGGCTTCGAGGTCACGTCGGCCTCGCTGGGCGACGGCCTGGACCCCGGGGCGCACGATCTCTTCTACATCGGCGGCGGCCAGGACCGCGACCAGCGCCTCTGCGCGCAGGACATGGTCGACACCAAGCGCGACGCGCTGCACGCCGCGGCCGATCGCGGGGCTGTCGTGCTGGCCGTCTGCGGGGGCTATCAGCTCCTCGGCCACGCGTACGAGCTGGAGGACGAGCGCATCCCGGGCGTCGGGCTCGTCGACCTCCATACGGTGCGAGAAGCGGGGCCACGGCTCATCGGCAACGTCGCGATCGAGCTCGAGCTGCCCGGTATCGACGGGCCGCGCGTGCTCGCGGGATTCGAGAACCACGCCGGCCGCACGCACCTCGGCGCCGGCGAGCGCCCGCTGGGGCGCGTCCTCCGGGGTCATGGCAACACCGGCGCCTCGGCCTTCGAGGGCGTGCGCCGCGGCAACGTCATCGGCACGTACCTCCACGGCCCGCTCCTGCCCAAGAACGCGTGGTTCGCCGACTGGCTGATCGCCACCGCCACGGGGGCCGCGGAGGCCCTGGAGCCCCTGGACGATCGCCTCGAAGACGCCGCGCACGCCGGCGCGCGCCGCGCCGCGGGCGTCTGAGCCCGTTCCCGGCGCGGCCCTCCATAGATGCCGAAGGGGGCGGATGGGTACGATCTGACTGCCGTTCGCGCCGGCCGTTCCTCGTGACCTTTTCAGACACCGCCCAAGCCGAGGGGCCGTCCCCGTTCCATGAAGCGGCGACGCTCGAGTTCCGCCACGTCTCCAAGACGTACCGCGGCACGGCCGAACCGGCCATTCGCGACCTGTCGTTCTCGGTGCCGGCGGGAGACGTCTGCGTGCTCGTCGGGCCGTCGGGGTGCGGCAAGACGACCGCCATGCGCCTCGTCAACCGCATGATCGAGATGAGCGACGGCGACATCCTGCTCGACGGCCGCTCGGTCCGCGAGTGGCGCCCCGCCGAGCTGCGGCGCGGGATCGGCTACGCGATCCAGCAGATCGGGCTCTTCCCCCACCAGACGATCGGCGAGAACATCGCGACGGTGCCCCGGCTGCTGGGCTGGGACAAGGCCCGCATCCAGGCGCGCGTCGGCGAGCTGCTCGAGCTCATCGGCCTGGACGGCGACATGCTGGGCCGCTACCCCAGCCAGCTCAGCGGCGGCCAGCGCCAGCGCGTCGGCGTGGCCCGTGCCCTGGCCGGCGATCCGCCGCTGCTGCTCATGGACGAGCCGTTCGGAGCCATCGACCCGATCAACCGCGACCGCCTCCAGAACGAGTTCCTGCGCCTGCAGGGCGATCTGCACAAGACCGTCGTCTTCGTCACCCACGACATCGACGAGGCGATCAAGATGGGCGACCGCATCGCCGTGCTGAAGAAGGGCGGCGTGCTGGCGCAGTTCGCGCCGCCGGCCGAGCTGCTCATGCAGCCCGCCGACGAGTTCGTCGAGGACTTCGTGGGCGCCGACCGCGCGCTCAAGCGCCTCGCGCTGCAGCGCGTGCGCGACATCGACCTGTGGCGGGCTCCCCTTGTCCACGTGGGCGACAGCACCCGCGCGGCCCGTGAGCAGGCCGCTCACAGCGACGTCCCGTACCCGCTCCTGGTCGACGCCAATGGGCGCCCGCTCGCCTGGCTGGACGAGGATGACCTGCGCGGCGAGCGCATCGAGCCCGGCGCGGGCTCGCCGGTCCTGGCCATCGACGCCGACGACGTGCTGCGCGACGCCCTCAGCGAGCTCCTGCGCAGCGAGGTCCAGTACGGCGCGGTCGTCGACCGCGCCGGGCGCGTGACCGGCGTGCTGTCGGTCGAGATCATGCACGCCTTCCTGGCGCCCGAGACCAAGGGCGACCTCGACACCGCCGCGTTCGAGCGGCGCACGAGCGACCACGCCTGAGCCGCCCATGGACGCCCTGGTCCTCGCCCAATCCGGCAGCTTCTTCCGCGACCGCAGCGGCGACAACTCGTGCGTCGCCAACAACGGCATCTGCCCGCGCTGGGCGATCGACCACTTCGACCGCTACGTCCACCCGTTCTTCCAGCACCTCGAGCTCGTGCTCATCTCGACGGGCGCCGGGTTCCTCGTCGCGTTCGCGCTGGCGATCGCGGCGCACCGCCGGCGCTGGCTCGTCGGGCCGGTCACCCAGGTCACCGGGATCCTCTACACGATCCCCAGCCTGGCGGCGTTCTTCCTGCTCCTGCCGCTCACCGGCCGGGGCAACCTCACCGCGATCATCGCCCTGGCCTCGTACACGCTGCTGATCTTCTTCCGCAACGTCATGGCGGGCCTCGACGGCGTGCCCGAGGAGGCGCGCGACGCGGGGCGCGGGATGGGCTTCACCGACCGCCAGCTCCTGTGGCGCGTCGAGCTGCCGCTGGCGCTGCCGGCGATCCTCGCCGGGCTGCGCATCGCGCTCACCACGACCGTGGGCCTCGCGGCCCTGGCGTTCTACGCCGGAGCCGGCGGCCTGGGCGAGGCCCTCGCGTCGCAGAAGGACTTCCAGACGAACATCGTCCTCGCCGGCGGGCTCTGCGTCGTCATGGCCGCCGGCCTCGACGCGCTCGTGCTGGTGGCCCAGCGGCTGCTCACGCCATGGTCGAAGGCGAGGACCGCATGATCGTCCCGGCCTTCCTCGGCGACCTCGGCGACGCGCTGGACTTCATCTTCCACGAGCGCGTCGGGCGCGGCGGAGCGCAGATCGGCGGCTCGCAGGTGCTGGACCTCACGGTCACCCACCTCGAGCTGACGCTGGCCGCCATGGCCATCGCCATGGTCGTCGGCCTGCCCATCGGGATCTGGCTCGGTCACGCGCGCAAGGGCTCGTTCGTGGCGGTCACCGTGGCCAACATCGGTCGCGCCGTGCCCTCCATCGGGATCGTCTTCCTGTTCTTCGCCGTGCTCGGCGCCGGCTTTGTGAACATCATGCTCGCGCTGGTCCTGCTGGCGATCCCGCCGATCCTGACCAATGCCTACACCGGCGTGCGCGAGGTCGATCCCGAGGTCGTCGACGCGGCGCGCGGCATGGGACTCACGGGCGCCGGGATCGTGCGCCGGATCGAGCTCCCGCTGGCCCTGCCGCTGATCTTCGGCGGCATCAAGATCTCGATGGTCAACGTCATCGCGACCGCGACGCTCGGCCCCGAGGGCGGCGTCGTGACGCTCGGCGACCCGATCATCAACCCCTCGACGTACGGCAACGCGGGGCGCCTCGGCGGCGCCCTCGTCGTCGCCGCACTGGCGGTGGCCGCCGAGGTCGGCCTGTCCGCCGTGCAGCGCGCCGTCACGCCAGAGGGGCTCAAGTCGGCCGGCCGCGCACGCGCGCGCCGCATCCGTTTTCCCGTCACCAAGAGGAAGGTTGCACCCACGTCATGACCAGGCGACGCATAACCCAGACGCTGCTCGCGGCCCTCGCGGCGATCGTCACCGCGCTCGTCCTCGCAGCCTGCGGCAGCAGCAACAACAGCAACAGCACCGGCAACAGCGGGACGACGCAGGGGACGACGTCCACCGCGGCGGCGCCGGCGGCGGCGATCAAGTCCGATCCGGCCAACGCGAAGATCACCATCACCGTCGGGTCCAAGAACTTCACCGAGCAGAAGGTGCTCGGCGAGGTCTACGCCCAGGCGTTCCAGGCGGCCGGCTACAAGGTCAAGAAGCAGCTCAACCTGGGCGACGAGCAGACCGCGCTCAAGGCGCTCAAGGGCGGCCAGATCTCCGGCTACCCCGAGTACACCGGCACGATCCTGCTGTCCTTCCTCAACACGCCGGCCGCGAAGCTGCCCACGGACTCGCAGAAGGCCTATCAGCTGGCCAAGGCCGGCATGGCCAAGCAGCAGGTGACGGCGTTCCCGCCGACGCCGTTCACGAGCTCGAACGAGGTGGGCGTCACCAAGCAGAACGCCGACAAGCTCGGGCTCACGAAGATCTCGGACCTCGCGAGCAAGGCCAAGAGCCTGACGCTGTACGGCTCGCCGGAGTGCCGCACCCGGCGCGACTGCCTGCTGGGCCTCGAGCAGGTCTACGGGCTGAAGTTCAAGAAGTTCGTGCCCATCAACCTCGACCAGCGCCACGAGGTGCTCACGAGCGGGCAGGCCGACCTGTCGATCGTCTTCACGACCGATCCCCAGATCAAGCGCGACAACGAGGTGCTGCTGCAGGACGACAAGCACATGTTCCCGCCCTACAACTCGACGTTCCTGGTCACCGACAAGGTGGCGAGCAAGGCTGGGCCGGACCTCGCCAAGACGATCGACCTCGTCAACCAGAAGCTCACGGCGGACGTCATGCAGGAGCTCAACGCCCGCGTCGACCTCGACAAGGACACGCCCGCGGCGGCCGCCCAGGCCTACCTCAAGCAGTTCAAGCTCATCTCGTGAGCCGCGGTCGCCGTGTGCGGGACGGGTCAGCCCGTTCCGTGCACGGCGACGTCACCCGCGTCGGTGTGGGCGCTGATGCTGCGCAGGGCGCGGTCGTTGCGCAGCACGCCCTGGACGTCGATGTTCCCGGCGCGCGTGGTCGTGTCGACGCGGTACTCGCCGCCCGGCACCGCGATGGAGATGTCGCCGGCGTGGCTGAAGCCCGCCACCGACACCGGGCGCGTGCCGAACTGGAGGTCGACGTCGCCCCCGTCGGTGCGGGCCTGGACGGCGACCGGATGCAGATCCCGGCCGCTCACGTTGCCGGCGCTGGTGCGCAGGTCGATGTGGCCCGCGAGGCCGTCGATGCGGATGTCGCCCGCGCCGCCGTCGATGCTGACGTCCACGTCGAAGGGCACGGCGAGCGTGAAGTCGACCGAGCAGCGGTCCGGCAGCCGGGACGACGGGCAGTCGCCCCGCACCTCGAGGATCCCGTCGTGGATCGACGTGCGGACCGTGGGCGCGTCCCACCACCACGTGCGGTGCTCGGTGATGCGCACGCGGTCCGCGCGCCCGGCGACGAGATGCACGTCGCCGGCGTCGGCGTGGACGAGGACCCGGTCGACGTGCCGGGAGAGCATCGTGGTGCGATCGGAGACGTGGCGCAGGAGCTCGCTCCCCGCGAAGGCGACGCCGCAGAGGGCCGCCAGCGCAACGAACACGAGCACGACGAGCTTCGGGGTCGAGACCGCCACCGACCGAGGGTAGAAGCGCCTCGGGGCTGCCGAGGTACGGTTGACCCCACCTCAACAACGGGCCTGACGCGTTACCGCTGAGCCGCCGCGAAGCCCCCGCTGGAGCCGAACCCGCCGTCCCCCCGCTCGGTCGCGTCCAGCGCCTCGACCTCGACGGCGTCGGCGAGCGAGACGCGGACGAGGACGAGCTGGGCGATCCGATCGCCGGGTGCGATCGCGAAGGGCTCGGTCCGATCGGTGTTGAGCAGCAGAACGCGCAGCTCACCGCGATAGCCCTCGTCGATGAGCCCCGGCGCGTTGACGAGCGCGATGCCGTGGCGCGCCGCGAGCCCCGAGCGCGGCAGGACCAGGCCCGCGTGCCCCTCGGGCAGCGCGATCGCGATGCCGGTGGGGACCATCCCGCGCGCGCCGGGGCCCAGCGTCACCGCCTCGACGGCGTGGAGATCGAAGCCGGCGTCGGAGGGATGGGCGCGGGTGGGCAGGACGGCGGCGGGATGCAGCCGCCGGACCTCCAGCCTCACGCGTGGCCGTTCGTCACGTCGAACCGGGCGAAGCGCTCGGCGACCGTCTGCGGCACCCGCGCGCGCACGCGCACGCCGTCGGCGGTGTCGGTGCGCACGAGGTCGCCGGCGACCTCGTGCAGCTCGGCCAGGCGGCCGCCCTGGTCGAAGGGCAGCAGGAGGTCGACGGGGCGCAGCGTCGCCCGGAACTCCTGTGCGAGCCGGTCGCGCAGGATGTCGAGTCCTTCGCCGGTGAGGGCGGAGACGAGGACGCCGTCGGGGTGGCGGTGCAGGAGCTCCTCGCGACGGTCGGCGTCCAGCGCGTCGGCCTTGTTCAGCACGAGGATGCGAGGGCGGTCGCCCGCCCCGATGTCCTCGAGCACCACGTCGACGGCGCGGAGCATGTCGACCATCTCGTCCTCGTGGGAGGACGCGTCGACGACGTGCAGGACGAGGTCGGCGAGGCGCGTCTCCTCCAGCGTCGCGCCGAAGGCCTCGACGAGCTGGTGGGGCAGCTTGCGGATGAAGCCGACGGTGTCGGTCAGGAGGAAGGCACGGCCGTCGATGCGGGTGGCGCGCGTGTTGGGGTCGAGCGTGTGGAACAAACGGTCGCGGACGCCGACCTCGGCGCCCGTCAGCGCGTTGAGCAGCGTCGACTTGCCGGCGTTCGTGTACCCGGCGAGGGCCACCTCCGGCAGGTGCGCCCGCTCGCGCTCGGCGCGCATGACGGCGCGCGAGGACTTCACCTCGGCGAGCTTGCGCTTCAGCGCCGCGATGCGGTCGCGCGCCAGCCGGCGGTCGGTCTCGATCTGCGTCTCGCCAGGTCCGCGGGTGCCGATGCCGCCACCCAGGCGCTCGAGGTGGGTCCACAGGCCGCGCATGCGGGCGAGGTTGTACTCGAGCTGGGCGAGCTCGACCTGGAGCTTGCCCTCGGCGCTGTGGGCGTGGCCGGCGAAGATGTCGAGGATCACGGTCGTGCGGTCCACGACGGGCATCCCCAGCTCCTTCTCCAGGTTGCGCTCCTGGCGGGGGCTCAGCTCGTCGTCGCAGGCGATCAGGTTGGCGTCCGCCGCCTTGGCCTGCTCCTTGACCTCGAGGAGCTTGCCCGGCCCGAGATAGGTGTTCGGGTGGGGCAGCTCGCGGTGCTGGACGGCCTGGCCGACGACCCCGACGCCGGCGGTGTCCAGGAGCTCGGAGAGCTCGCCGAGATCGTCGCCCTCGGGGAGGGCGGCGATCATGAACGCGCGCTGCTTGGCGCGACCGGGCCTCGTGGCCTGCGCGGCGGAGCGGGACTCGATGGTGCGACCGTGACGGCTTCGCTGCATATGTTCCAGTCTAGATGGGTTGTGCCACCACCCCGCGGCCGCGACCCAACCCACCCAGTTCGGGGCGGAGCGGCATCCTGGCGCCCGCGCGCTCGTCACCCGAAAGGCGACGCCCGCACGTTCTGAAACGGGTCCCAAGCGCCCCTGCGATGCGAGTAGGCTCGCACACCAGGGCTACGACCCGAGGGGGCATGACCATATGGACGACGTGGTTCGCATCGGCGCCGCCGCGACGGCGCTGGGCGTCAGCATCGACACGTTGAGGCGATGGGAGCGCGACGGGCGGATCGCGTTCGAGCGCCGGGGACAGCAGCGGTACCTGACGTCGTCGCAGCTCGCCGCGCTGCTGCGCGAGCGCGCGGCCTCCGGCTCGACGAGCGCGCGCAACCGCCTGCACGGGATCGTGCTCGCCGTGCGCGGCGACGGCGTCATGGCCCAGATCGACCTGCAGTGCGGGCCGCACCGCATCGTGTCGCTGATGTCCCGCGAGGCCGCCGACAACCTCGACCTCAAGCCGGGCGACAGCGCGACGGCGGTGATGAAGGCCACCACGGTCGTCGTCGAGCGCGGGTAGCCCAGCCGTTAGGCGAGCGGCTGGCGCGCCGGCGGGGGCAGCTTGTCGTAGCGCTCCGCGAGCGCCTCGACGGGCAGGACGATGACCCCCTCGCGCGGATCGCCGACCCACGAGCCGGTCCCGACGCCGAGCGAGTAGGCCGCGTACGCGGCCGCGCAGGCGTCGAGCTCGTCCAGCGTGCGGTGCCACAGCCCGCCGTCGTCGTCGACCACGCCGCGCAGCTTCAGCGCGGCGATCCGCTGCTGCAGGCCCCAAGGCGTGCGCTTGGGCGACGGGCGATGGCCCAGCAGCGAGCAGAAGACGGCGTCGGGGTAGGTCTCGCACAGGCGGCCGAACCGCAGCGCGCCGTGCCCGACGGGCGCCTCGAGCGCTCGCTGGGCATCCGGCCGGAAGAGCCCCAGCGGCCCGAGCGCCTCGAACAGCTCGAAGCCCACGCCGATCCAGGTCCGCCAGCCGTTGAGCGCCTGGCCCGCCGCGGGGACGGGGTACAGCGGCAGCCGGCGGCGATACAGGAGCGCATCGCAGACGCGCGCGCGCTCGTAGCGCCCGGCGGGCAGGGCGAGCGCCGCTCGCAGCGGCATCCCCGGGGTCAGGAGGTCCAGGCGGCGCCCGGACGGCGCGTCCACCGCGACCACCGCCTCGCCGCCGAAGCCCAGGACGGTGCGCGTGACCGCCTCGACGTCCCCCGGCGCGTAGAACGTGGCGCTGAGCTCCACGGCGTCGCCCGCGCGGCGCTCGTGCAGCGTGCAGAGCTGCTGGTTGTCGCGCCGGGCCGAGACGTCGATGCCGCAGAAGCGCATCGATCGCGCCTCAGCGTCGCAGCCTGCCCAGGCGGTCCACGGCCTCGCTCAGCCGGTCGTCGGGGGTGGTCAGCGAGATCCGGAAGAAGCCCTCGCCGTTGGGACCGTAGGCGCCGCCCGGGGAGATGACCACGGCCGCCTCCTCGAGGACGTGGTCGCAGTACTCGGCCGCGCTGGCGAAGCCGTCCGGCACCGGCGCCCAGATGTAGATCGTGCCGCGCGGAGGGGTGACCTCGACGCCGATGTGGCGCAGGGCCTCGCAGACGAGGTCGCGGCGGCGCTGGTAGTGGGCGTTCATCTCGCGCTTCTCGTCGTCGGCGTCGGGGCTCAGGGCCGCGACGGCGGCGAGCTGCACGGCTTCGAACAGGCCCGAGTCGATGTTCGTCTTGAGCTTCCAGTAGGCGGCGATCGCCTCGGCGTTGCCGACGATCGCGCCGCAGCGCCAGCCGGTCATGTTGTAGCCCTTGGACAGCGAGAAGACCTCGACGCCGACCTCTGCGGCCCCCGGCGTGGCCAGGAACGATGGCGCGACGTACCCGTCGAAGGTCGTCTCGGAGTAGGCGTTGTCGTGCACGACGAGCGTGTCGCTGCCGTCGGCGAACTCGACGAGCTCCTGGAAGAACCCCGGGCGCACGACGGCACCGGTCGGGTTGTTGGGGTAGTTGACGAACAGCAGCTTGGCCTTGGCGCGCTTGTCGGCCGGGATCGCGCCGAGGTCAGGGGTGAAGTGGCGCTCGGGCAGCAGCGGCATGAGGACGGGCTCGCCGCCGGCGAGCAGCGGGCCGCCCGTGTAGACCGGATAGCCCGGGTCGGCAGCGAGCGCCACGTCGCCGGGGTTCAGGAAGGCGAGGTTGAGGTTGAAGATGCACTCCTTGGCCCCGATGACGGGCATGACCTCGGTCTCGGGGTCGAGCTGCACGTCGAAGCGGCGGTCGTAGAACTCCGCCACGGCGCGGCGGAAGTCCTCGCGCCCGCGGTTGGAGGGGTACTGGTGGGTCCCGGGCTCCGACACGGCCTCCTGCATCGCGTCGACGACCAGCGCGGGCGTGGGCCGGTCCGGGTCGCCGATCCCCAGGCTGATGACGTCGATGCCGGCGGCCCTCTTCGCCGCGACCTTCCGCTCGAGCTCCGCGAAGAGGTAGGGAGGGATCAGGTCGAGGCGGTCAGCGTGCGAGCGCATGGAGCTCCTTCAGGAAGTCGGCGGCCATCTCGCCCCGGTACACCGGGACGGCCCAGCCGGTCAGGTTCACGTGCAGATCCTCGCCCACCTCGACCTCGAGCTGCCCGCCGTCCAGGCGGACGGTGACCGGCGAGTCGCCGCCGCGCAAGACGTAGGCCACCGCCGCCCCGCTGGCGCCGGTGCCCGAGGACATGGTCTCCCCCACGCCGCGCTCGAAGATGCGCGCGCGGATGACGCCGGGCTCGATCTCGGCGTACCAGCTGACGTTCGTGCGGTTGGGGAACAGGTCGCTGTGTTCGATCGCCGGACCGATGGCCGGCAGGTCCAGGTCGTCGACCTCCGCGGCGCTTGCGAGGGGGATGGCGCACTGGGGGTTGCCGATCGAGACGTGCTGGAAGGCCCAGGTGCGCCCGGCCGAGGCCACCTCGCCGGTGCCGTCCTGCCCGCCCGCGGGGAAGTCCTTGGACGCGGTGCGGGCGCGGCCCATGTCGACCGTGCACGTGGTGTCCCCGGTGATGGTCGGGCGGATCTCCCCCGCGGCCGTCTGGATCGAGAACTGGCGCGCCTCGGTCCAGCCGGCGCGGCGCAGGTAGAGGATGGCCTCGCGCGCGCCGTTGCCGGACAGCTCGGCCTCGGAGCCGTCGGGGTTGAAGATCCGCAGCCGCGCGACGAACCCGGGCTCGTCGGGCGGGCTGAGCTCCAGGACCCCGTCCGCGCCGATCCCCAGGTGCGGATCGCAGATGCGCACCACGACACCGGGCGTCAGCGCGAACGGCAGATTCGCCGCCTCGACGATGATGTAGTCGTTCCCCAGGGCCTGCCACTTCTCGAACTGCACCTGCTCGCCTTCCGTCGCGTGGAGCGGCGGAGTCTATGAGGCCGCGTCGAGGGCGGGCAGGCCGTCGATGCTCGTCGCGTTGCGCTGCGCCACGTACTCGCGCAGCGCGCCCGGACCCTCCTTGCGGAGCTTCGTCTCGGCCCAGGCGACGCCCTGGGGCCGCTCTCCCTCGTAGCGCATGAGCGGGACGCCGAAGCCGCAGGAGTCGGAGATCCGCTCGACGTCCACGACGACCAGGGATCGCAGGCGCTCCGCCGCGCCGGGAGCGGCCAGGCCGAGCTCGCCGACGAGCCCGTCGAAGCGCGCGTCGCCGGCGGCGACCACCGCGCCGCGGCCGTGCAGGCGCACGATCCGCGGCGGGCCCTCGAACGCGCAGAGCATCACGACGATGCGCCCGTTGTCGCGCAGGTGCGCGATCGTCTCGGCGCCGCTGCCCACGATGTCGAGGTAGGCCACGCGTCGGGGGCCGGCCACCCGCAGCGTCTCGATCGGGCCCTTGGGCGAGATGTTCACGTGCCCGTCGCCTCCGCTGGGCGCGGTGCCGACGAAGAACAGGCGCTGGCGCCCGATCCAGGC
>JAOPZW010000386.1 GCA_025963905.1 Solirubrobacterales bacterium
AGGCGCGGACTACGGTGTCGACTATGACTCGCGATACCCGCCTCTGGCATCCGTTCGCCGACATGCACGCCGTCCGCCATGCGGAGCTGGAGATCGCACGCGGCGAAGGCGTGTGGGTGTGGGACGCCGATGGCAACCGCTACCTCGACGGCACCGCGAGCCTGTGGTGCGTCAACGTGGGCCACGGCCGGCGGGAGATCGTCGAGGCCGTCACCCGGCAGATGGGCAAGCTCGCCACCTACCAGACGTTCGGCGCGTTCTCGAACGCGCCGGTCGACGAGCTCGCCGAGCGCCTGTGCGCGCTGGCGCCGCTGGACGACGCGCGGGTCTTCCTGGGCTCGGGAGGCGGCGACGCGATCGACACCGCCGCCAAGCTCGCCCGGCGCTACTTCGCCGCCGTCGGCACCCCCGAGCGGGTGCACCTCATCAGCCGCACGCAGGCCTACCACGGCACCCACGGCCTCGGGACGAGCATCGGCGGCATCCCGGCCAACGCGATGGACATCGGGCCGCTCGATCCCGACGTGTCGCACGTGCCCCACGACTCGCTGCCCGCCCTCGAGGCCGAGATCGAGCGCCTGGGCGCCGACCGCGTGGCCGCGGTCTTCGTCGAGCCGGTCATCGGCGCCGGCGGCGTGCATCAGCCCGTGCCGGGCTACATCGAGGGCGTCGCGGCGCTGTGCGAGCGCACCGGAGTGCTGCTCGTCATCGACGCGGTGATCGGCGCCTTCGGGCGGCTCGGCACGTGGTTCGCCGCGGACCGCTTCGGCGTGCGCCCGGACATGCTCACGTTCGCCAAGGGCGTCACGAGCGGCTACCTGCCGCTCGGCGGCGTGCTGGTCAACGGGCGCGTCGCCGAGCCGTTCTGGGAGCAGGGCGGCAACTGGTTCCGCCACGGGCCCACCTACGCGGGGCACCCCACGTGCGCCGCCGCGGCGCTGGCGAACCTGGACATCCTGGAGCGCGACGGGCTACTGGACCGCGGCCGGGAGCTCGAGACGGAGATCCCAGACGCCCTGCGCCCGCTCGCCGGCCACGACCTCGTGGGCGAGGTGCGCGCCGGCATCGGCGCGCTCGCCGCGGTCGCGTTCACGCCGGTGGCGCTCACCGAGCGCCCCGATCTCGTCTCCCGCGTCACGGCGCAGGCGCGCGAGCGCGGCGTCCTCGTGCGCCCGCTCGGCGATGCCGTCGCCGTCTCGCCGCCGCTGGTGATCGAGCGCGAGCAGGTCGACCTGCTCGGCTCCGTGCTCGCCGAGGCGCTCGACGCCGTCGCCGGCGAGACACGCGCCGCGGCCTGAATGACACAGGCTGCGCTGCGGACGTAGGGGTCCGGGTAGCTCGCTGCGGTGAGCGCTCCCGTCATCGCCGCCTACGATCCCGCCGCAGGTGACCGCGCCCCGGTGCGCTTCGGCGCGGCGGTCGCGGCGGTCACCGGCGCGCGCTTGCACGTGGCGTCGGCGTACGCCGACGACGCGGTCGTCAACCGGCTGGCGGGCGGCCAGATGGGCGAGGAGCTGCCGGCGAACCCCGGCGTGGCCCTCGACGAGGTCGTGCGCGAGCTCGAGGGCGTCGACGCCGAGGCGCTCGCGCTCGGCGCCACCAGCGCGCCGCGGGCGCTGGACCTCGCGGCCGTCGAGATCGGTGCCGCGCTGCTCGTCGTCGGCTCGGCGGCGAGCGGGCAGCCCGGGCGCCTGGCGCCAGGCAGCACGGCACAGCGCCTGCTCAACGGAGGTCCGTGTGCGATCGCCGTCGTGCCCCGCGACTGGGACGGCGCCCTGGCGCCGGCCACCGTCGCCGCGGCCTTTGCCGACACGCCCGAAGGTCACGCCGCCGTGCGGGACGCGCATGCGCTGGCGCGGCGGGCGGGCGCTGTGCTCAGGGTGGTGACCGCGGTGCAGCCGCGGCCGTGGATGCAGCCGGATGCGGGCGGCACCGACGGCGCCGTCGAGTCCGAGCTACGGTCGCTGGCGGAGGAGGCGGCCGCGGTGGCGACGCCCGCCGCCGCCGGGGTGGCGGTGGACATCGACGTCCAGGTGGCGGACCCCGCGGAGTCCCTGCTCGCGGTCTCCGAGGAGGTCGACGTGCTCGTGTGCGGCTCGCGCTCCTACGGCGCCCGACCGGCGGCGCTCCTCGGGGGGGTCACACGGCGCGTGACGGCCGAGGCGGCCTGTCCGGTGATCCTGCTCGCCCACGGAGCGGAGGTGGAGCTGAGAGCGCTCATCGCGGAGTCACGGGGCTGACCCGCCGCCCTGAGCCGTAGGCTCCCGCTCCGTGTCCGACCACCGAGACGTCCACGAGCCCCGGCCCTCCTCCGGCGTCGCCGTCGTGACCGACAGCACGCCGTACCTGCCCGCGGCGCTCGCCGAGCGGTGGCACATCCGTCACGTCAGCCTCTACGTGGGCTGGGACGGCGACCTGCGCCGCGAGGACGAGTACGACGACCTCGATGCCTTCTATGCCCGCCTGCGCGACACCCCGCAGCTGCCTTCGACGTCGCAGCCCTCGGTCGGGGACTTCATGGCCGTCTACGAACCGCTCGCCGCCGCCGGTCGCGACGTCGTCTCGATCCACATCGCGGGCGGCCTGTCGGGCACGTGCGCGAGCGCTCGCGAGGCGGCCGGGATGGTGGCCGGCGCCGGCCATCCCGGGCGTGTGGAGGTCGTCGACGGCCAGACCGGCGCCGGCGGCCTTGCCTGCCTGGTGGTGGCCGCGGCGCGGGCGGCCGCCGAGGGCGCGGACCCGGACGGCGTCGTCGAGGCGGTCCGCCGCGCCCGCGAGACCCTGGACATCTGGTTCTGCCTGGACACGCTGGAGTACCTGCGCCGGGGCGGGCGCATCGGGGCGGCCCAGGCGCTGGTGGGATCGGCGCTCAAGATCAAGCCGATCCTGACGTTCGGCACCGAGATCGCCCCGGTCGGCCGCGTCCGGACACGGCGCCGGGCGTTCGAGCGGATGGTCGCCTACCTGCGCGAGCTCCATGACCGCGGCGCCACCGATTGGGTGGTGCAGCACGCCCAGGCGCGCGAGGACGCCGAGCAGCTCGTCGCCGAGGGCACGGCGATCTTCGGGACCGCGCCCCTGCTCTGCACCGAGGTCGGGCCGGTGCTCGGCGCCCACCTCGGGTCCGGGATGCTGGTCGGCGGGACGGGCGGCTAGGCGGGGCCGAGCACGCGGTCGGTGTAGGCGTTGGCGAAGACCCCGCCCGGATCCAGCCGGCCGCGCACGGCCTGGAAGCGCTCCCAGCCGGGGTAGCGCGGAGCGAGGGTGGCGGCCGTCTGGAAGTGGCGCTTGCCCCAGTGCGGGCGCCCGCCGTGGGCGTCGAAGATCGCCTCCGCCGCGCGGAAGTAGGGCTCCCATGCCATGCCGCGGAACGCGTGGACGGCCAGGTAGGCGGTCTCGCGAGCGTGGGCGGGGCTCAGCAGCGCGTCGTCGGCGGCGACGAACCGCAGCTCGATCGGGAAGTTGACCGCGAAGCCGTGCTCGTCGATCGCCGACCGGATCGCGCGCAGCGCCGGCGCCGCCGCATCCCGGGGCAGGGCGTACTCCATCTCGGTGAACCGCACGAGCCGGGGCGTCGCGAAGATGGCGTCGGAGCGGTCGACGCGGACGCTCGTGCCCGCTGCGCGGGTCACCGCGCGGTTGAGCACCGGGATCGCGCGCGGCACCGCCCGGCCGGCGAGGCAGAACGCGTGGAAGGCGTGGTTGGCCAGGAGCACGTCGTCGACCCATGCGCGAGGGCGGGCGCGCGGCCGCGGCGGCTCGTCCACGACGTCGTTGGTGCGCGTCAGCGCGACGTCGCTGTGGGGGAAGACGAAGAGCTCGAAGTGGCGGTGGGCGTCGACGTGCTCGTCCAGCGCGCCCAGGACCTCCTCGAGCGGCAGCGGCACGTCGGCGCCGCGCAGCGTGAACGCCGGCACGCAGCGCAGCGTGACCTCGGTCACGACGCCCAGCGCCCCGACCGCGACGCGCGCCGCCTCGAGGGCATCGCCGTCGCCGGTCCCGTCGATCTCGACCACGTCGCCGCCGGCCGTCACGAGCTCCAAGGCCTGCACCTGCGCCGACAGGTTGCGCAGCGTCGCCCCGGTGCCGTGCGTCGCGGTCGCGATCGCCCCGGCGACGCTCTGCGCGTCGACGTCGCCCAGGTTCTCCAGCGCAAGCCCATGGGCGGCCAGGCGCGCGCCGAGCTCGTGCAGCGTGATCCCGGCCTGGACCCGGACACGACCCGAGGCCGGATCGACATCGACGACGCGATCCATGCGCTCGAGCGACAGCAGCGTCCCGTCGGTGAGCGCCGCGCCGGTGAACGAGTGCCCCGCCCCGGCGACGCGGACCCGCCGGCCCGCGTCCACCGCGCGACCGACGGCCGCGCG
>JAOPZW010000401.1 GCA_025963905.1 Solirubrobacterales bacterium
TCGAGCACGTCGTTCAGCGCCCGCAGGTCGAACCACAGCGTGTTCGTGTTGAAGAAGCGATGGCGCTCGATGTCCTGGAAGGCGTCGAGGTCCTCCTCGGGCGTCTGGGCGACCTCGCGCAGCACGAGCCCGCCGCCGCGCCGGCGCGCCACGTGGCCGCCCTTGCGGTCCGCCTCGGTGCGGTCGGCGACCTCCATCAGGAACGGGATCTGCTCGCCGGCGAACCACGCGAGGATGCGCGTGTCGAGCACGGCGCCGAGGTTGTCGGCGTTGGACACGAACGCGTAGCGGTAGCCGCGCTCCAGCAGCGTTGCCAGCAACCCGGAGGTCACCAGCGCGGTGTAGAGGTCGCCATGGCCGGGCGGCGCCCACTCCAGGCTCGGATCGTCCGGCCAGTCCACGGGCATGCGATCGTCGTCGTCGCGGATCTTCGGGACCTTGTTCTGGACGAAGTCGGGTGGGACGTCGGCCGACAGGCCCGGGTAGCGCTCCAGCGCCGCCAGCGAGTCCTCGCGGGTGGCGAAGCTGTTCATCAGCACGAGCGGGAGCCGCGCGCCCGAGCGCTCGCGCAGGCGGAGCACCTGGCGGGCGATGACGTCCAGGAAGCTGAGGCCGTCCTTGACCTCGAGCAGCGACTTGGCGCGGGTCATCCCCATGCTGGTCCCCAGGCCGCCGTTGAGCTTGACCACGACGGTCTGGTCCAGCGCCTCCCGGACGTCGTCGCCGGCCGCAGGCAGCTCCTCGGCGTCGGGCAGCGCGTCGACCGGCTCGAGCTCGGACTCGGGGAGTACGCCGGTGTCGCCGTCGCGCAGGCGCTCGTAGTAGTGGCGGAACGTGTCGATGGCGACGTCATCCACGCCCGCCTCGCGCATCTTCTCGACGCTCGCGCTGAGCCCGTCTGCGGTCACGGGCTGATGCTACCCGGGGGCGCCCCAGGAGCTCAGGTACTGCTCCTGGGCGGCGGTGAGGGCGTCGATGTGCACGTCCAGCGACGCGAGCTTGAGCCCGGCGATCTCGCGATCGATGCGGTCGGGCACGGGATGCACGCCGGGCGCCAGGTCGGCGCCGTGGCGCACGAGCTCCTCGGCGGCGAGCGCCTGGTTGGCGAAGGACATGTCCATGACGGCGGCGGGATGGCCCTCGGCCGCCGCGAGGTTCACGACGCGCCCCTGGGCCAGGAGGTTCAGGCGGCGGCCGCCGAGGTCGTACTGCTCCACGAGCGGGCGGACCTCCTGCATGCCGCCGGTGGCCAGCGCGCGCAGGTCCTGCAGCGAGATCTCGATGTCGAAATGCCCCGCGTTGGCGAGCACCGCGCCGTCCTTCATGCGCTCCAGGTGCTCGCGGCGCAGGACGTCGCGCCCGCCGGTGACGGTGATGAAGATGTCGCCGCGCTCGGCCGCCTCCAGCGCGGGCATCACCTCGTAGCCCTGCATCCGGGCCTCGAGCGCGCGCAGCGGGTCGACCTCGCAGACGACGACCGAGGCTCCCGCGCCCCGCGCGCGCTCGGCGATGCCCTTGCCGGTCCAGCCGTAGCCCAGGACGACGAGCGTGCGCCCGGCCAGGAGCAGGTTCGTGGCGCGCAGAATCCCGTCGAGCGCCGACTGGCCGGTGCCGTGGCGGTCGTTGAACTGGCGCTCGGTGAACGCCTCGTTGACGGCGATGACGGGGCACGCGAGGCGCCCGTCGCGCTCGAGCGCCCGCAGGCGCAGCAGGCCGGTCGTCGTCTCCTCCGTGCCCCCGAGCATGCCCTCGAGCAGATCGGGGCGCGAGGCGTGGATGACGATGAGGAGGTCCGCGCCGTCGTCGAGGGTGATCTGCGGCCCGCGCGCGACGAGCGCCTGCACGTGGCGCACATAGGCGTCGGCGTCCTCGCCCCGGGCGGCGTGGACCTCCACGCCGAGGTCCCCCGCGAGCGCGGCTGCAACCTCGTCCTGGGTCGACAGCGGGTTGGCCGCGCACAGCGCGGCCTCGGCGCCTCCGGCGACCAGCGTGCGCATGAGGTTCGCCGTCTCGGCGGTGACGTGCAGGCAGGCGGCGACGGTGATGCCGGCCAGGGGCCGCTCGCGCTCGAAGCGCTCGCGGATGGACGCCAGGACCGGCATCTGCTGGTCGGCCCAGGCGATCCTTGCCCGCCCCGCGGGGGCGAGCGAGAGATCGGCGACGTCGGGGGCGGCCATGGGCCGGGGTGCAGCGGGGCCGCTCGAGGGGCCGGGTCGGCGGGTCTAGTACCGGTAGTGGTCCGGCTTGTACGGGCCCTCGACCGGGACCCCGATGTAGTCCGCCTGCTCCGGGCTGAGCCTCGTGAGCTTCACCCCTAGGGCGTCCAGATGCAGCCGCGCGACCTTCTCGTCCAGGTGCTTGGGCAGCACGTAGACCTGCTTGGCGTACTCCTCGTTCTTCGTGAACAGCTCGATCTGGGCGATCGTCTGGTTGGAGAACGAGTTGGACATGACGAACGACGGGTGGCCGGTCGCGTTGCCCAGGTTCAGCAGGCGCCCCTCGGAGAGCAGGATGACCGAGTGGCCGTCGGGGAACTGGAACTCGTCGACCTGCGGCTTGATCGTGACCCGCTTGATGCCGGGGAAGCGCTCGAGGCCGGCGACGTCGATCTCGTTGTCGAAGTGGCCGATGTTGCCCACGATGGCCTGGTGCTTCATGCGGCCCATGTCGGCGGCGGTGATGATGTCGCGGTTGCCGGTGGCCGTGATGAACACGTCGCCGGTCTCCAGGACGTCCTCCAGCGTCAGCACGGGGTAGCCCTGCATCGAGGCCTGCAGCGCGCAGATCGGGTCGACCTCGGTGACGACCACCTTGGCGCCCTGGGCCCGCAGCGACTCCGCCGAGCCCTTTCCGACGTCGCCGAAGCCGCACACGACGGCGGTCTTGCCGGCGAGCATGACGTCGACCGCCCGGTTGATGCCGTCCACGAGCGAGTGCCGGCAGCCGTAGAGGTTGTCGAACTTGGACTTCGTGACCGAGTCGTTGACGTTGATGGCCGGGAACAGCAGCTCGCCCTTCTCGGCGAGCTGGTAGAGCCGGTGCACGCCGGTGGTCGTCTCCTCGGTGACGCCCTTGATGCCCTCGCCGATGGTCGTCCAGCGCCGGCCGTCCTCCTCCAGCGAGCGCTGCAGCAGGGTCAGGAAGACCTTGAACTCCTCGGACTCGGCGCCCGCGGGATCGGGCACCGCACCGGCCGCCTCGAACTCCGTGCCCTTGTGGACGAGCATGGTGGCGTCGCCGCCGTCGTCGAGGATCATGTTGGGACCGGAGAAGCCCTCGTCGCTCCAGTCGAAGATGCGCTCGGTGCAGGCCCAGTACTCTTCCAGCGTCTCGCCCTTCCAGGCGAAAACGGGGACGCCGGCCGGCTCCTCGGGGGTACCGGTCGGGCCGACGACGATCGCCGCAGCGGCCTCGTCCTGCGTGGAGAAGATGTTGCAGCTCGCCCAGCGCACCTGCGCACC
>JAOPZW010000405.1 GCA_025963905.1 Solirubrobacterales bacterium
CGCGGGCTACCGCAGCGCCGACCCCACGCAGGCGGGCCGGCAGGCCTACACGGAGATGGGCGCCCGTGCGCGCCCGATGCCGTTCATCGCGTTCGAGGGCGACGCGGACACCACGGTGCCGCCGGTCAACGCCGACCAGCTCGTCCAGCAGTGGCTGATGACCGACGACCTGGCCGATGACGGCGCGGTCAACGGCTCGGTGCCGGGCACGCCGGCGACGACCTCGCAGGGGCAGGTGCCGGGCGGCCGCTCGTACACGCTCCGCACGTACGCCGACAACCGGGGCGCCCAGCTGGCGCAGTACTGGGTCGTCCACGGGATGAACCACGCCTGGTCCGGCGGCGACCCGTCGCAGCCCTACTCCGACCCGTCGGGGCCCGACGAGACGGCAGCCATGTACGCGTTCTTCCTGAGCCATCCCGCGCCGTCCCTGACGCGACCGGCACCCCCGGCGCGGCGGACCCCCGGAGCGCCCGCCGCGGCGAAGACGGCGGAGCCCGGAGTGCCCACGGTGTCGAAGCCCAAGCGCTCCCACGGCCGGATCGTCTTCACGATCTCGGGCCCGGGATCAGTCACGCTGCGGCTCCAGCAACACGTCGCCGGCCACCTGAAGAACGGTCGCTGCGTGACCGGCAAGCACAAGCGCCGCGGGTGCATCAAGTATTCGACCAGGGCGAAGATCGTGCGCACGGTGGCAAACGCCGGTCGGATCGCCATCACACTGCCCAAGAAGGTCCGCGGGCACCGGTTGCCGGCCGGGCGCTACCGCGCCGTGGTAACGCCCGCCGACCCCGCGGGGCACCCCGGCAGGTCGCAGACCCTGGGCCTCGCCATTCGTTAGCGGTCGCCGAGAAGCGCGCGGCATCCTCGCGGGCGGCAAGGATGCCGCGGGCGACACCTGCTTCCCCTGCCATGGGCGGTGCCGAGTCTGCCTCGACGGGTATCTGGCCCGCTGCCCCGAAGCATGCGCAAGACGTGTTGAGACCACGGTGGCGGCATGGGGCTTTCCGACCCGCCCCAGAGCTTCCCGGCTTCGATCCCGACTGAAGCGCGTGCGGCGACCAGCGCGAGCGCGCCGGCCGTGGCGCCCGCGATCTGCGCGGCGATGTAGGCGATCGCCTCTCGCCCGGGGAAGTACCGCGTCAGCGTGAAGGCCAGCCGGAGTCGGCGCGCAGCAGCTCGACCTTCTGCATGTTCGCCGACCCCTTCCTGAGCCGGATGTGCAGCGCTTCGCGGGTGTCGGCCCTCGTGGCGAGGATCGGGTGGTAGCCGAACAGCTTGGTGTGGCCGTAGGCCGCGCCCTGCTTGAGGTGGCCGCAGACCTCGCCGACGAAGCTGTCGACGTCGATCACCAGGCGCCGGTTGCCGGGGCCGGCGCCCGCCTTCCACGCCGGCTCCAGCGTCTGTCCGAGCAGCGCGTCGAGTTGGCGGACGTGCCCGAAGGTAAACGCCCGCAAAAACGTCCAGCGTGGACGGCGCGGGGATCCAGCTGTCTCCCAGTGCGCCGGTCGACCGCGCCGGTCTCCGGGCCGCCGCGGTTCGCGTCTGGGGGGCGCTGGCGATGCTCGAACTAACGCGGGCCGCCGGTTTCCATGCTCGGCGAGTCCGCGTGGTGAGTGCCGGTGCTCGTCCGATGCGACAGTCGACTGGAGAGCACCGTCGGCAGTCCCAACCCAGCTGCGGACGGACCACGGACTCGAGCGACCTCGCCGTCCTCCTGTGCTCGCAGCGCAACGAGCGTCAGGCGGGCGCGGAGCTCGTCGATGACCTCCTCGACGGTGGGCGGTCGTTCGATGGGCACGGCCGGGCCGGGACGCAGCATCCGCGCCCACGCGTCGATGCTGTCGAAACGGTTTGACGCCGAGCTCGTCGACGCAGCGGCGCGCCGCGCGCGCCCGCCGCGCGCGCGGCCGATATCCTCACGACTCCGGCAGCCCGCGATCTCGAGCGAGTCGGTTGACCTCAATGGACAGCCATCGGCCCGGCGTCACCAACTTCGTCCACGTCGGTCTTGTCGTCGAGGACCTCGAAGAGACGGTCGGGTTTCTTGCGCTGCTTGGCTTCGATTGCGGCGAGCCCGGAGTGTTCAGCGGCGAGTGGATCGATCGGATCATTGGTCTCGAGAACGTGACGGTCGAGGTCGTGATGGCTCGCGCCCCCGACGGGGCCGACGTGTTCGAGGTGGTGCGCTTCCACTCGCCTTCCGCCGGCGCTCAAGAGCTGGCGCCGGCCGCGAACCATCCTGGGCTCCGGCACGTCGCCTTCAAGGTCGACGACGTGCGTGGCGTCGTCGACCGCGTCCGAGAGGCCGGCTGGGAAACGGTCGGGGAGATCGTCGACTTCGAGAACACGTTCCTCCTCTGCTACGTCCGCGGACCCGAAGGCCTGATCGTCGAACTCGCCGAGCGGCTCGACGGCGCGCCGGGCTGAACGGCCAGACTGAACCGCCCGGGTTGGAGGGAGGCGGCGGTTAGTGGCTGGGCGCGGCCGACCGCACCTCTGCATCGAGAACGAAGCGGGAGCCGCTCACCCTGCTCGGCGGTAGCCTCGCGCGATGTCGCTCGACCACGTCTTCGCGGGTCTGCGGGTCCGGGAGTTCGCTGAAGCCCGGAAGTGGTACGAGCGGTTGCTCGGCGAGCCGACGTTTCTGGCGCATGCCACGGAAGCCGTGTGGACGCTTGCCGAAGGCGGTTCGCTGTTCGTCGTGGAGGACGCCGACCGCGCGGGCCACTGCCTGGTCACGATCTTCGTCGACGACCTCGACGCCCGGGTGGCAGAGATCGCCGCCCGCGGCCTCGATCCCGACGAACAGCTCACGTACTCGAACGGCGTGCGCAAGGCGGTCTACCGGGACCCTGACGGCAACGAGCTCGGCTTCGGGGGCGCGCCGGTCGAGGCACGCTGAGGCTGCGAGGCAGGAGCGGGCGTCTTCGGCGCTTCCGCGCAAGCGCGACCGATCCAGTTCGCCCTTTGCGCGGCGCCCCGGCGCTTCAGCCGCGCTCAGGGGTGTCGCGCCGGCGACGGACGTGCTCAGCGAGCGCGGTGACTGTCCTCTGGATCGCGGCGCGCGCTTCGGAGTTGGCGATGAGGCCGTCCTCAGCGACATCCTGGCGCGTGACCGGGATCCGCCGGCACGCCGTCTCGACGACATCGGCGCCGACGTATCCCAGGACCTTGCGCAACGACTCGTGCGCGTCGGCCGCGCCGGTCGGCGCAGCGGGCCCGGCGGCGTTGATCCAGCCGGCGGGCTTCTCGTAGGTGCCTGCATCGCCGACGGTCCACTCGAGGAGGTTCTTCAGCGCGCCCGGCAGCGCGCCCGCGTACTCGGGCGTGCAGATGAGCAGCGCGTCCGCTCGGGCCACGCCGTCGCGCATCGCCGCGACCGCGGGGTGAAGCGGCTGACCCTCGGTGTCATCGTCGGGATTGAAGTGGGGCAGCTCGGCCATACCGCTGTAGACGACCGTCTCGACGCCGTCCGGCGTGAGCGCCTCGGCGGTGCGTAGCACCGCGGCGTTGGTCGAGCCGGCGCGCAGGCTGCCGGAGACGAGCAGGAGCGAGATCGGGGCCAGCGACATCGATCTCGAGCCTCCCACATCTCGCCGCCCGGTTACCGCTTCGCGCGAAACGGAGCAGCGCCCGGCGTGCAGGGGTGGTAGACGCGCCGCGTCGTCACGGTGCGGCCGTTGGTCAGCCGCACGCGGATCTTCAGCGTCGCGGTGCGCTTGGTCATCGCTCGCAGGTCGACGGGGATCCGCACCGTCCGGCCGGCTCGCGTGTGCTTGGTGATGCGCTTGCCGGCGAGCGTCGCGCGGACGTCGCGCACGCGTGCGCCGCGCGGCAGGCGCACGTCCACGGTGAAGCGCAGGCGGGCGGTGCAGTGCCGGGAGGCGCGGGTCGGCGAGGTTCCGGAGGCCGGGGGCCAGACGCTGTCGGCGACCTTCAGGGCGTAGAACCCGCTCGTCCCGTCGGTGAACCAGACCTCGTGGCGCTCGGGCACGAACGCGGGCTGCGACATGGCGAAGTCGCTCGACTGCCCGACGTTCTCGGCGCGGGCCTGCGTCGGCGCGACGTAGTAGCCGATCTCGCGCGGGTGCAGGAGGTCGCTGATGTCGAAGAGCCGTAGGCCCGAGACGATGAATGAGCAGGCGACGAGCTTTGGGTTCACCCGCGTCGGGATGTTGCAGTAGTGCGCGGCGTAGCCCTGGGCGGCGTTGATGGCGCCGGGGTCGCCCGAGGCGGCCTTGTGCTCGGCCGGCTGGTTGACCTGGAGGCGGATGTTGGCGATCACCCGCGGGTGGCGCTCGTCGCCGATGTCGATGATCCGGGCCGCGCCGACGTCGTCGGGGCTGCCCGTCCCCAGCGTCGAGGCGTTGTACTCGTCGAATTCGAGGATGTAGGGGTGGCCGTCCTCGGTGAACGGGATCGCGTTCTGCGGGATCGACGCGGGTGACCAGGTGATGCGGCTGATCTCGCGCACCTGCGGGTCCGGCTTGCGCGCCTGGATCTCGCTCGTGTCCATGATGAGCATGT
>JAOPZW010000406.1 GCA_025963905.1 Solirubrobacterales bacterium
TCGGTGCCGCGCTGCTGCAGGCGCTGCTCGCGTCCTCGTGGGTCGTGCGGCGCCCGCAGGGCCGAGCCGTCGCCGTCACCCCCCGGGGCCGTGCGGGCCTGCGCGACGCGCTCGGGCTCGACGTGGCGGCGGCGGCGCTGCATTAAGGGTCTATCTCGGTTGGGGTGCCCGGTCGGGGTGGTCGAGCCGTGGATGACAAGCGTCGCACGGTCCGTGAAGGCGCACCGGTGGTGTGTCGAGCGGACCGGGTGGCGCTCGTCGCCGCGGATCGGCCGCACCGGCCGCGCAGACCAACCGAGATAGGCCCAAGGGCGCCCGGTTTCCGGTGCCGCGGCGCCGAACGCGCGATGATGACGTCGGTGCCCCAGATCTACGTCACCGGCCATCGCAATCCGGACACGGACTCGATCGCGTCGGCCATCGGCTACGCGGAGCTCAAGCAGCGCCTGGACGCGCGCAACGAGTACGTGCCGGTGCGGCTGGGAGAGCTCAACGCCCAGACGCGCTGGGTGCTCGAGCGCAGCGGCGCGCCCGAGCCGAGGCTGCTGCCCCACGTGCTCCTGCGGGTCCGCGACGTGATGCGGGAGCGCTTCCGCCTGGCGTCGCACACCGAGCCCGTGCGCGACGTCGGACTGGCGATGGCGGCAGAGGACGTCGACCTCGTCCCGATCGTCGACGACGCGGGTGTGCTCGCCGGCGTCGTGACCGAGCGCGCGCTCGCCCGCCGCTACATCCGCGAGTCGCGTGAGGCCTCACGGCTCGACGCGCCGACGGCGGTGGGAGAGATCGCCCGCGTGCTGGAGGGGGAGCTGCTGGTGGGCGATCCGGAGCGCGAGGTCAGCGGGCGCGTGTGGGTCCTCGCGATGGCCACCAGCTCGCTGCCCATGGGCTTCGAGGCCGGCGACGTGGTCGTCGTCGGCGACCGCCCCGACGCGCAGCGCGTCGCGATCGACGTGGGCGTCGCGCTGCTCGTGACGAGCAACGGCACGCTGCCGACGGACGACATCCGCGCCCTCGCCGGCGAGCGCGGCACCGCGGTCATCGCGTCGCGCATGGACACCTACGTGTCGAGCCGCATGATCACCCTGTCGGCGCCATGCCGGGCGCTGATGGACCGCGATCCGCTGACCGTGCGGCCCGACGACCTGGTGGCGGACATCACCGAGGAGGTCAAGGACGTCGACTACCGGGCGGCCGTCGCGGTCGACGGCAGCGGGCGGCCGGTGGGCCTGGTCACCCGCTCGGACCTCGTCGATCCCCAGCCGCGGCGTGTCGTGCTCGTCGATCACGCCGAGCAGGGACAGAGCGTCATCGGCGTCGAGCACGCCGAGATCGTGGAGATCCTCGACCACCACCACATCGGCTCGATCGAGACGCGCATCCCGGTGCGCGCGACGTTCGACCCGGTCGGCTCGACGGCGACGCTGGTGATCGAGCGGTTCCGCCAGAACGGGATGGAGCCCAGCCGTCCGGCGGGGATCATGCTGCTCGGCGCGATCGTCTCCGACACGGTCATCCTCAACTCGCCGACGACGACCGATCGCGACCGGGCGGTGATCGCCTATCTCGAGCAGGTCCTGGCGATCGACGCGACCGCGTTCGGCCGCGAGATGTTCGAGACGACGTCGGACCTCACGCGCGTCCCGGCGGCCGAGATCGCCGGGCGCGACGCCAAGGAGTACGACGCGGGCGGCGGGCAGACGATCCGGATCGCGCAGGTCGAGACGGTCGGGCAGGACCTGCGGCAGCGCCGCGAGGAGCTGCTCCAGGCCCTCCAGGCCGTCCGCGAGCGCGACGGCCATCTGCTCGTGGCCCTCATGGTCACCGACATCCTGGCCCAGGGCACCGAGCTCTACGCCTCCGGCGACAAGGCCGCCCTCGAACGCGCCTTCGACCGCCGCGTGCAGGACGGCGTCATCGACCTCCCGGGCGTGATGAGCCGCAAGAAGCAGGTGGCGCCGAAGCTGCTCGCCGCCTACTCGGGCTGAGCGCCGCGCGCGGGCGCCAGGGGTACGGTTCGGCGCCATGTCCACGAGCCGCGTGCTGAACGAAGTCGAACGCGTGCGCGACCGCGTGGAGCGCGGGGACCCCTACTGGCCCGCGCAGCTGACCGTCGCGGTGGCGATCGCCCTCAACCTCACGCTCTCGCAACGGGTCACCGTCGGGCCGGTCTGGCTGCTGCCTGCGGTCGAGGCGGTGCTGCTCGTGGCGCTCGTCGTGATCGCACCGGCCCGCGCGACGAGGCATTCGACGGGCCGGCGGCGCCTCTCGCTCGCGGTCGTCGGCCTGGTCAGCCTCGGGAACGTGGTGTCGCTCGGGCTCCTCGTCCACTTCCTCATCAACGGCGGCGCCGCGGGCGGCCACAAGCTCATCCTGTCGGGCACCGTGCTGTGGGCCACGAACGTGTTGCTCTTCGCCGTCTGGTACTGGGAGATGGACCGCGGCGGCCCCGTGGTCCGGTTTGCCCACCCGGACGCGCTTCCCGACTTCCAGTTCCCCCAGATGGAGAACCCGCGGCTCGCGCCTCCCGGCTGGCGACCGGGGTTCGGCGACTACCTCTACACCTCGCTCACCAACGCCACCGCGTTCAGCCCCACCGACACGATGCCGCTGACGCTGACCGCGAAGGTCGTCATGGGCGTCCAGTCGCTGGCCGCTCTGGTGACCCTGGCGCTCGTCGTCGCCCGAGCCGTGAACATCCTGGGTTGACCTGACGAGACACGGAGGTATCGATGACAGTCGGAAAGGCGGGAGCCCACCCTCCCGACGTGGCGTCCACGGAGGGCTTCACCTTCGTCGCGCCGTGCCTCACCCACATCGACGAGCCCGCGGTCGCGGAGCTTCTCGAGCGCGACCATTTCTTCTGGCTCGACCTGACCGCGCCGACGGCGGAGGACATCCAGAAGCTCGGCGAGGTGTTCGGCTTCCACCCCCTGGCGCTGGAGGACGCCGAGCACTTCGGCCAGCGCCCGAAGCTCGACAACTACCAGGAGTACGCCCTCCTGGTCTTCTACGGCGCCCAAGGCGAGGTCGGCGGCGCCGCGGCGCTGCAAGAGGTCCAGATGTTCGTGTCGGGCAAGTACCTGCTGACCCTACATCGGGACCGCGTCCTGCCCCTGGAGGAGCAGCGCGCGCGGCTCACCGGCGTGGCGCTCCACAGCGAGCAGTTCCTGCTCTACCGCGTGTTCGACGCGCTGACCGACAGCTTCTTCCCGGTCCTGGCCCGGATGGACGACGAGATCGACGAGCTCGAGGACGCGATCCTCTCCGGCCCGACCGACGAGCAGCTGCAGCGCCTCTTCGCGATGAAGCGCGACCTGGTCGCGATGCGCAAGGTGGTGACGCCCCAGCGCGACCTGTTCGCCCGGTCGATCGACCAGCTCGCCGCGCTGCCCGGGCTGCAGCTCGACGAGCGCGACTACTTCCGCGACGTCTATGACCACCTGATCCGCATCTCGGACCTGATCGACTCCTACCGCGACCTGCTCAGCGGCAGCACCGACCTCTACCTGTCGACCGTGGGCACGCGCCAGAACGAGGTCATGAAGCAGCTCGCGATCGTCGGCACGATCTTCCTGCCCCTGTCGTTCATCACGGGATTCTTCGGGATGAACTTCAGCTGGATGATCAACAAGGGGATCGCGTCGACGTGGTCGTTCTTCGTGCTGGGCATCGGCAGCATCCTCGTGACCTGCGCGCTCCTGGTGCGCTTCTTCAAGCGCAAGGGATGGATGTAGCCGGCGGGGTCGGGGCGGCCGGCTGCATACCCCGCGACGCGCGGCCCGATACACACTTGTCATCGTGGGGTCATGGGGGCCCCACAGCGATGACACCCGGACCGGCATGAGCCCCCTCGAGGCGCTCGCCGTCTTCGCGGCGGGCATCGGAGCGGGGACCATCAACACGGTCGTCGGCAGCGGCACGCTCCTGACGTTCCCCGTGCTCCTGGGGATCGGGTACGCGCCGGTCGTCGCCAACGTCTCGAACACGATCGGGCTGGTCCCGGGCTCGGTGTCGGGGGCCTGGGGCTACCGCCACGAGCTGGCCGGCCAGCGCGACCACGCGGTCGCGCTCGGCATCGCCGGAACGGCCGGCGGCTTGACCGGCGCCGTGCTGCTCCTCGTGCTCCCGGCGTCGGCGTTCACCGCGATCGTGCCGGTCTTCATCGTGCTCGCGCTCGTGCTCATCGTCGTCCAGCCCCGCCTGGCCCGGATGATGGAGCCGGCGCCCGGCCGCCCCGAGGCGGCGAACCGCCCGGCCGCGATGGTGGCGGTCTTCGCCAGCGGGGTGTACGGCGGGTACTTCGGGGCCGCCCAGGGAATCCTGCTGCTGGCGATCCTGGGCATCCTGGTGCACGACGACGTCCATCGCGCCAACGCGTTGAAGAACGTGCTGGCCGGCGTGGTCAACCTGGTGGCGGCGCTGGTGTTCATCGCCGTCGCCAAGGTCGCGTGGGCGCCGGTGGCGCTCCTCGCGGCGGGCTCGGTCATCGGCGGACAGGTCGGCGCCCGCTTCGGCCGCCGGCTGCCCCCCGTCGCGCTGCGAGCGCTCGTCGTCGCCGTGGGAGCCGTGGCGATCCTCCGGCTGGTCGGCGGCTGACGCGCCCGGTTTGCCCGGGCGGCGCCACGGTTAGCCCGCACGCGATGGCCGACCGACAGGTGGTGGCGATGCTCATGCTCCATTTCGGAACCCCGCGGGACCAGGAATCGCGCGTGCAGCTGGCGGCCGCGCTGCCGGACGCCGAGGTCGGGGAGCCCGACGAGATCGGCGTGTTCGAGGTCGTGCCCGACGCGGAAGACCGCGAGGAGGCACTGCAGCGCGTCTGGGACGGGGTCGCCGCCTCGGGGACCGACGACCACATCGTGTTCCTGGAGCACCCCGACCTGCCCGAGCATTGGCGGCGCTTCAGCGGGCGCCCCGGAGACTGAACCGAGCGCGGCCGCTTTCGCGGACCGCCGGGCGACCTACCTTTGAGGGACATGCGAGCCGCCGTACTTCACGAGCTCAGGACGGTCCCGGTGTTCGGGGACTTCAAGGAGCCCCAACCCGACGAGACCCATCAGGTCGTGGACGTCGTCCTCGGCGCGCTCAACCCGGTGGACCTCGCAATCGCGGCCGGCGGCTACGGGACGGTCGTCGAGCTGCCGTGCGTGGTCGGACTGGAGGGCATCGCCCGCCTCTCGGACGGCGCCCTGGTCTACTTCAACGGGCCGCCGGCGCCCTTCGGCTCGCTGGCGCAGTACGCCCCGATCGATCCGGCGACCACGTTCGCGGTCCCCGACGGCCTCGATCCGGGCCTGGCGGTCTCGCTGGGGATCGCCGGGCTCGCCGCCTGGCTGCCGCTGACGTGGCGGGCGGAGCTGCAGCCCGGGGAGAGCGTCCTTGTCCTCGGGGCCACGGGCGTCGTCGGCCAGATCGCGGTCCAGGCGGCGAAGCTCCTGGGAGCCGGGCGCGTGGTCGCGGCCGGGCGCCACCGCCCGACGCTCGAGCGCCTGCAAGAACGGGGCGCCGACGCCATCGTCGTCCTCGAGGGCGATTACCGCGAGGCGCTCAAGGATGCGGCGGGCGAGGGGTATGACGTCGTGCTCGACCCGCTCTACGGCCCGCCGTTCGAGGCCGCGCTGAGTGCCACGGCGCCGGGCGCGCGCGTCGTGACGGTCGGCGCGATCGCCGCGGACAGCGCCGTCGTTCCGATCGGGGACCTCTTCGGCCGCACGCTGACGGGCCACAGCAACACCCACGCGCCGCTCGACATCCGGCGGGAGGGGTTCGAGCGCATGGCCGCCCACGCCGCCGCGGGCGAGATCGACGTCGAGGTCGAGCGCCTTCCGCTCTCCCGCATCGCCGACGCGTGGGAGCTGCAGGCCCGCGGGCCGCACCACAAGATCACGCTGGTGCCGTGACGATGCGGGCCGCCGAGGACAGCGTCGTCCGCGCCTTGCCCCGACGCCCGCTCGCTCACGTGTTCGACGAGGATCCCGACCTGCTCATCGGCGTGCCGGAGGCCGAGGCCCGGGCGGTGCGCCAGGCCGCCGTCGCGCCCGCCATCGCCCTGGCGACCGGGCCGTGGCACGCCCCCGACGAGCCGCGGCTCTTCGCCGACCACCTCGGCCTGCTGGTCCTCTCGGGCCTCCTGACGCGGACCGTGATGATCGAGGGCATGGAATCCCCCGAGCTCGTCGGTGTGGGCGACCTGCTGCGGCCGTGGGACGACCACGAGGGCGAGGTCGCCTCGGTGCCCTTCACCACCCGGTGGATGGTGCTGAGCGAGGCCAGGATCGCGGTTCTCGACCTGCGGTTCTGCCGGGCGATCTGCCGGTTCCCCTCCGTCGTCAACGCCCTCGTGAGCCGGACCGTCCAGCGCACCCGATGGATGTCCATCGACATGGCGCTCGCCCACGTGCACCGCGTCGACGCCAGGCTCCTGCTGCTGCTGTGGCACCTCGCCGACCGATGGGGCCGCGTCCGCCGCGACGGGGTCGAGGTCCCGATCCATCTCACCCATTCCCAGCTCGCCAAGCTGATCGGCGCCCAGCGCCCCTCGGTCACGGTCGCCCTGCGAGACCTCGCCCGACTCGGCCACCTCGTGCGCGAGCCGGACGGCGGCTGGCTCCTCACCGGGATGCCGCCCGAACTGCCCGAGCTCATGAACAGGCGTGCGACACCACATCGCAACCTCGCCCGGGCCGACGGCTGACGTGCCGCGGACCGGGAACCCGCGCCGCGCGGCGAAGCCCAGCGTCACCGCCGGGTTGATGTGCGCGCCGCGGCGATGGTAGGCCCGCCCCCCGGCCCCGCAAGCGCCCGGTAAGTCGCCTTACCGTGCCCCCTGACGCCCGGCCACCGAGTGAGACCCTCCTCGGAGATGTCAACTGCTGGAGGTCGTCATGGCACCCGCCCCCTTCATCCCCGAGGCGACGCTGCCCGGTCCATCTCGGACGATCACCGTCGAGCCCCTTGAGGCGCCGCTCGTGGCTCCGCCGCCGTCGGAGCCCGCCGAGCCGTCCCGCGCGCCCGAGCCGGCGCCGCCGGTCCGTGAGCCCACACCGGTCCGCGAGCCCGCCCGGAGCCGGTGATGGGCGCGGTGCTCCACGCCGAGACCGCTCCCGACCTCGTCCACCCCGTCATCGGCTTTCGACTGTGGCGGATCGACGACGCCGGCCTCCGGTCGCTCTACCACGACGAGCGGTGGAGCCGGGGCCGGCACACCGCGAGGTGCGCCGCCGGCAGGCTGGCCGAGCACGACGAGCCGTCGCCGGCGCACTCATGCACCTGTGGCATCTACGCCTGGTATGAGCCCTGCCCTCGGCTGGCGTGGGCCGGGAGCGACAGCCTCGTGGGTGGAGCGGTCGTGCTCTGGGGGCAGATCGAGCTGCACGGCACCGGCATGCGCGCTCAGCACGTGATGGTCGTGGGGCTCGCGCTGCCGCTCACCCACGGACCCAAGCGCCGCCGGATCGTGTCGGTCGCCGACTCGCTCGAGGCCGAGGCGGTGCCCGCCCGGCGCCTGGCCGCGGTCGCGAAGCGACACGGCCAGCCGGTCCCCTCGGAGCTCAAGCCCCGGTGCGCGCCCGCGCGGGCCGGCGCGGTCGTGCAGCGCGATCCGCGCGCGGACTGGCTGGATCCGGCGCGCGCGCGCAGCCGGCGCAGAGGCCGTGGATCGGGAAGTGGCTGAAGCGTGCGTGGTGGCCGAACGCGTCTCTCAGGGAGTCGCGGAGCGGGTCCAGGGCCTCCGGGTCCACGCTTGTGACGCGCCCGCAGCGGTCGCAGACGAGGTACTCGCGGTCGCGAGTGCTGGCCAGCGCGTAGAGGCCGGGACCATGCCCGGCGTGCACGTGGCTGACCGCGCCGATCTGCTCGAGCCGCTCGAGGTTGCGGTAGACCGAGGTCAGCTCGAGCGCGGACTGCCGCCCGTCCAGGCCGGCGGCGATCTGCTCGGCCGAGACCGGGCCGTCGGCGGCGAACAGCGCTTCGATCACGCGGCGCGCCGGGCCCGTGACCCGGTGGCCGGCGCGCCGTAGCGCGTCGGTCACGTGCTCGAGGCGCTCGAAGACGAGCGGCCGGCGCTCGGGGGCCACCGTCATGATCCCAGGCCGGTCCCTACGGCCGGCGGACGGCGCCGCTCCATCGCTCCTCGATGCGCCCCAGGCGCCAGACGGCCAGCGCGACCGCCCACGTCAGGACGAACGTGGCGGCGAGCAGGTAGCCCACGACATTGAGGTCGACGCCCGAGATGACGCCCCACAGCCCGCCGCTGAGGCCGAGCTCGCCGGCCAGCACCGACAGCAGCTCCACGGAGCCGATCAGCAGCGCTACGGCGACCGACAGGCCGGTGATCGTGATGTTGTAGAAGACCTTGCGGACCGGTTTGGAGAACGCCCAGCCGTAGGCGAAGTTCATGAACGCGCCGTCGATCGTGTCGAACAGCGCCATGCCCGCGGCGAACAGGACCGGCAGGCACAGGATCGCGTAGACCGGCAGGCCGCTCGCCGCCGCGCCGCCCGCGATCACCAGCAGCGACACCTCCGTCGCCGTGTCGAAGCCGAGGCCGAAGAGCAGCCCCAGCGGGTACATGTGCCAGGACTTCGTGACGGCCCGCGTCGCGCGCCCGTAGAAGCGGTTCAGCAGCCCGCGCGAGTTGAGCTGGTCCTCGAGCTCCTGCTCGTCGAGCTCGCCGTGGCGCATCCGCCCGAAGATCCGCACGATGCTCACGAGGATCACGAGATTGAGCACCCCGATGAGGAGCAGGAACGAGCCGGAGACGATCGGTCCGGCCAGCCCCGTGGCCTGGTGCAGTGCCGAGCCCTTGTCCTGGACCGCGCCGTTGACCCCGCGGATCCCGAGCGTCACGAGCACGCCCAGCGCGAAGACGATCGTCGAGTGCCCCAGCGAGAAGAAGAAGCCGACGCCGAGCGGGCGCTGGCCGTCGCTCATGAGCTTGCGGGTCGTGTTGTCGATCGCGCCGATGTGATCGGCGTCGAAGGCATGGCGCAGCCCCAGCGCGTAGGCGGTGATGCCGACGCCGAGGCCGAAGGCGCCGCTCTTGCCGGCTTGGTAGCCGTGCGGCACGACGAGCGCCAGGAGGACGAAGAAGCCCACGACGTGCAGTGCCGCGATCACGCCGAACAGAATCGCGGCGCGCCGCCACTCCTGCGGCGTCAGCGACTGCTGGAGCCTGCCCCAGCGCCCTGCGCCTGTCCTCGGAACCGGCAGACCTGCCATCTCCGCCTCCCTCCGGCCGCCGGGCCCGCGCGGCTCCGGGCGACGATACGCCGGGCGCGCGCCTGATGCAAACGGCTCGCAACAGGGGCGATCAGGCGCGCGGCCGGTCGGAAACCTGACGTTCACGTAAAGAGCATCTTTGCCATGATGCTTGGCATGTCCCTGGCCGAGGCCCCCGTCTCCCCCGCCCAGCGCCTCGGCGTCGCGGCCGACCACGAGCACTACAAGTGGTGGGCGCTGTCGTGTACGAGCCTCGGCATGCTGCTCGCGACCATCAACTCCGGGACGCTGATCATCGCCCTGCCGGACCTCGAGCGCGCGCTGGGCACGAGCATCCTGTCGCTGGTCTGGGTGATCCTGGCCTACATGATCGCCTCGACGGTCCTGGTGCTCAGCGCCGGCCGTCTCTCCGACCTCTTCGGGCGCAAGCGAGCCTACGTGGGCGGCTTCGTCGTCTTCGCGCTGGCCTCCCTGGGCGCGGGCTTCTCGGCCGACGCCACGCAGCTGATCCTCTGGCGCGTGGCGCAGGGCGTCGGTGGGGCGTTCCTGTTCGCCAACGCAGCGGCGCTCGTGACCGACGCGTTCCCGAAGAACGAGCTGGGGCTCGCGATGGGGACGAACACGATGGTCGCCGCGATGGGGCTCGTGCTGGGGCCGGTGCTCGGCGGGGCGCTCGTCGGGATCTCGTGGCACTGGGTCTTCTGGTTCAACGTCCCCTTCGCGCTGGCCGGGGCGGCGTGGGGCGCGCTCGTCCTCCACGAGCTGGCGCGGCCCGACTCGCTGCGCGGGTTCGACCTCCTGGGCACGGCGACGTTCGTCGTGGGCCTGACCGGCCTCGTCCTGGGCATCTCGCGCGGCGGGCTCTCCGGGTGGAACGACCCGGTCGTCGTCATCGGCATCGGCGCGTCGATCGTGCTCCTGCCGCTCTTCGTGCTCATCGAGCACCGCGCGCGAGCCCCGATGCTCGACCTGGCCATCTTCCGCAACCGCCTCTTCGCGGCGGCGACCGGCGCCGCGTTCATCAACGGCCTGTCGCGCTTCGCGCTGCTGTTCCTGTTCGTCTTCTACTTCCAGGGCGCGCAGGGGGCCGACCCGATCAAGGCGGGCATCGAGCTCGCGCCGATGGCCGTCGGGATGCTCGTCGCCTCCCCGGTCGCCGGCATCGTCGCCGACCGCCACGGCTCCCGGGCGCTCGCGGCGCTAGGCATGGTCGTCACGGCCGGTGGCCTGGCAGGGATGACCATGTTGCAACCGCACACCGCCTACGTGTGGAGCGCGCTGTGGCTCGCGCTCGTCGGCATCGGCTCGGGCATGTTCAACTCGCCGAACACCGCGGCGATGATGGGCGCCGTACCCGACCACCGGCGCGGGATCGCCGCCGGCGCCCGCGTCATGCTGCAGAACACCGGCGCCGTGCTCTCGATCGCCTTCGTCCTCGCCGTCGTCACCTCCGCCGTGCCCAAGACCGTGCTGTTCAAGATCTTCTCCGGCCTCGCCACCGGCCTCACCGACAGGCAGCTCGCGCCATT
>JAOPZW010000407.1 GCA_025963905.1 Solirubrobacterales bacterium
TCTCGGGGATGACGAGGGGGCTTGTCGTGGCGTTCAAGGCAGGTGTCTCCGCGTTCGAAGGGGACGACAGGTGCCCAGGCGTGCGGCGGCTCACCCGTCGCTCCCCGGTGGTGGACTCCACCTGAAAACGCCAGTCGCGACGGCCTGGCGAGTGTAGCGGCCCGGGGCGGTGTCCGGCCGGAGGGGCCGATCCGGCGGCCCGGCCTACAGCTCAGCCCCGCGGCGACGGCGCTGGCGCCAGCGCGGGGCGCCGGCGGCGGCCCCGTGGACGCAGGCGGCCGTACAGCTCGCTCGTACGAGCGGCGACGTCGGCCCAGTCGAACAGCCGTACGTGCTCGGCGGCCTCCGTGATGAGGCGGAAGCGCACGGCGGGGTTGGCGATCGCCAGCTCCATCATCCGCTCCAGCGAGCGCGGGTCCCGCGAGCGGAAGCGCAGGCCCACGTCGTCGTTGGGCACCACCTCGCGCAGGCCGCCGGTGTCGGCGACGATGCACGGGCACCCCGAGGCCATCGCCTCCAGCGCCACGAGGCCGAACGGCTCGTAGATCGACGGGACCACGCACAGGTCGGCGATCCGGTAGAGCGAGTGCAGCACGTCGTCGCCGATCCAGCCCGCGAAGGTGCCGTGCTCCATCAGGCCCAGGCGCCGGGCCTGCGCCTTGAGCTCGGACTCGTGGGTGCCCGAGCCCGCGACGAGGAAGCGCACGCGGCCGACGCGGCGGATGACGCCCGGCAGCGCGTCGAGGGCGAGCTGGAAGCCCTTCTCGTACACCAGGCGCCCGATGAGGAGGATGAGCTTCTCGTCCGGCGCGGCGAAGCGCGATCGCAGCTCCTGGAGGTCGTCGACGGCGACGAGCTCGTCGGGGTCGATCCCGTTGGGGATGACGGTCACGCGCCCCTCGGAGAGGCCGAACACGTCGGCGACGTGCTCGCGCATGTAGTGCGAGCAGACGATGACGCGGTCCGCACGACGGGCCATCCACTTCTCGACGCCGTGGATGTACGACTGCGGGTGATCCGCGACCCAGCCCTGGTGGCGGCCGAACTCGGTCGCGTGGATCGTCGTCACGTACGGCGCGCCGAGCTTGCGCGACAGCGCCGCCGCCGCACGGGCGACGAGCCAGTCGTGGCCGTGGATGACGTCGAAGCCGTGATGGGCCGCCAGCCGCGTCGCGGCCCCGACCATGTGCTCGTTCATGGCGCCGACCCAGGCCAGGAACGCGTCGAGGTCGCCGCGCGGCGTCTTGGGCTCGGGCACGCGGTGCACGCGCACGCCGGCGCGGACCTCCTCGGTCGGGTCGCCCTCGCGCCCGCGGGTGAGGACGGTGACGACCACGCCCTGCGCCACGAGCCCCTCGGACAGCTTGCGCACGTGGCGCGCCAGGCCGCCCTCGACGATCGGCGGGTACTCCCACGAGAGGATGAGGACGCGCCGGGCCATGGCCGCGTCCGAGCCTAGCGCGCCCGGGTCCCGCGCCCGCCACCAGCGAGGGGCGGTCCGGGCCGCGGCCGCTAAGCGTGGATCCAGGCTTAGCTGCTCACCCAGCGCGCTCGAGGAGCCCGACCCCGTGGGCGCCGACGAGCTCCCCGACCTGCGCGCCGGACCGCAGCTCGTGCTCCACGCCGGTCAGGACGTCGCGCCAGCGGCCCTCGAGGCCGGCGGGCAGCGCGAGGGTCGCGCCGTCCCAGTCGCGCACGGGGACCACGACGAGGACCTCCCCGCCGCGGGCGAAGGCGCACACGCCGGGGCCGGCGTCGAGCGGATCGTAGGACCCGGCGAAGGCCTCCGGCCGGCGGGCGCGCAGGTCGAGGCCCCTCCACGTGACGAACAGCTTCAGGGTGTCCTCGGTGGGCGGTGCGCCGTCACGGAGCGCCGCCAGCGCGTCGCGCCGCGGCTGCCAGTCCACCGGCCGGCGGTTGTCGGGGTCGACGAGGTTGAGCGCCTCGAGCTCGTCGCCCTGATAGACGTCGGGGACCCCGGGGACCGTCAGCTTGAGCAGCCACTGGCCGAGCGCCGAGCGCCGCCCCACGGCCGCCACGCGCCGCGCGAACGGCTCGAAGTCCTCCAGGAACGCCTGATGGCCGAGGAGCGCGCCGGCGAAGGCCTTGACCCGGCCCTCCCACCGAGCGTCCTGCTCCACCCAGCTCGTGTTGCGCTTGGCCTCGCGCAGCGCCTTCTCGAGGTAGGACTCCAGGCGCTCGGCCTCGATCGGCCAGGCGCCCACGAGCGTCTGGTAGATGAGGTACTCCTCGTTGGCGTCGGGCGCGGCCGGGTGGGCTCCGATGCGCAGGCCGGCGTTCAGCTCGCGCCAGCGCAGCACCCGCTCGCGCCATTCGCCGGCCATGCCGGCGAGCGCGCCGATCCGGGCGCGCACGTCGCCGCTGCGCTTCGTGTCGTGGGTCTGGGTGACGAGCAGGCCGCGCGGGAAGCGCCGGGCGCGCTCGAGGTTGGCGGCGTGGAAGGCCTCGACCGGCAGCCCGAAGCGCGCCGGGTCGCCCCCCACGTCGTTCAGCGCCAGCAGGCGCAGGTAGCGGTAGAACGCCGTGTCCTCGACCCCCTTGGCCGTCACCGGCGGCGACGTCTGCTGGAAGCGCGTGACGAACTCGTCATGCCCGCGCTCCTCGAGCGTGAGGACGCGCGCGAGCGCGGCGTCCATGCCCGCCGCGGCGATCGCCTCGCGGTCGGCGTCCTCCACGCGCCCGCTCCACGGCTCGACGTACGTGCGGTAGACCGGCAGCGCGGCCAGCGCGTCGGCGATGCCGCCCAGGTCCACGAGCGACCGCAGCCGCGCGACCTCGCGGGCGAACGTCGTCGTCGCCTGCTGGACCTGCGCCTCCAGCGCCACCTCGTCGAACGGCCGGGTCTCCCCCGTCAGCTCCGCGAACAGGTCGGTCAGTGCCGCCTCGCCGGCCGGGTCGACGAACAGGGCGGTCGCGTCGTTGAGGAACTCGTAGCCGACAGTCCCCTCGACCGGCCAGTCGCGCAGCGCCTCGGGCGGGTCGGCGGCGCTCAGGATCTTCTCGACCCAGACGTGCTCGGCACCGGCGTCGCGCAGCCTGCGCAGGTACCCGGCGGGATCGGCGAGGCCGTCGGGATGGTCGACGCGCAGGCCGTCGAGCACGCCGTCGCGCACGAGCTCGAGCACCTTGGCGTGCGTCGTCTCGAAGACCTCGTCGTCCTCCTGGCGCAGGGCCGCGAGGTCGTCGATGTCGAAGAAGCGCCGGTACCAGCCGGTCTGGCGGTCCCAGTCGAAGAAGCGCTCGCGCAGGTCCTCGTCGGCCCACCAGCGGTTCTCCTCGCCCGTGCCCATGTGGTTGGGGACGATGTCGAGCACGATCCCGAGCCCCCGGCTGGCGAGCGCGCGCAGCCCCTCCTCCCCGCCGAGCGTGTCGGAGACGCGCGTCGGGTCGACGACGTCGTAGCCGTGCGTGGAGCCCGAGCGCGCCTGCAGCGACGGCGACAGGTACAGGTGCGAGATGCCCAGGTCGCGCAGGTACGGGACGAGGTCGGACACCGCCGCGAAGTCGAGCTCCGGCGAGAGCTGGAGCCGGTACGTCGCGCGGAACGTGGTCATGCGACCCGCCGCAGGAGCTTCATCGAGCGCGACGTCACGACGACCTCTCCGCGTGCGGGGATCGCGTCGCTGCCGGGCTCGAGGTCGGGATCGGCCGTGTCGAGCTCGTGCGTCCAGCGTGCGCCGAAGCGCCGCACGGGCATGGTGAACGTCATGTCCTCGTAGTGGGCGTTGAACAGCAGCAGGAACGAGTCGTCGGCGATCGGCTCGCCGCGCGGCGTGCGCCCGGGGATCTCGTCGCCGTTGAGGAAGACGCCGAGCACGTGGCCGTCGGGGCGCTGCCAGTCGCGCTGGGTCATGCGCCGGCCGTCGGGACGGAACCACCACACGTCCGGCAGACCCGAGCCCTCCGTGGCCCGGCCCTCGAGGAACTCGCGCCGGCGGAAGGCGGGGTGGGCGTTGCGGAAGGCAATGAGCCGGCGCACGAACGCGAGCTGCTCCTCCTGCGCGCCGTGGAGCTCCCAGTCGTACCACGAGATCTCGTTGTCCTGGCACCAGGCGTTGTTGTTGCCTCCCTGCGTGCGGCCCATCTCGTCGCCGCCCGAGAGCATCGGCACGCCCTGGGAGAGCAGCAGCGTGGCCAGGAAGTTGCGCTGCTGGCGCCGGCGCAGCGCGTTGACGGCCTCGTCCTCGGTCTCGCCCTCTGCCCCGCAGTTCCAGGAGCGGTTGTCGTCGGTGCCGTCGCGGTTGTCCTCGAGGTTCGCCTCGTTGTGCTTCTCGTTGTAGGAGACGAGGTCGCGCAGCGTGAAGCCGTCGTGCGCCGTGATGAAGTTGATCGAGGCGAACGGCTTCCGGTCGTCGTCGCCGTAGAGATCCGACGACCCGGTGAACCGCGAGGCGAAGTCCGCCACGCTGGCCTGGCCGCGCCAGAAGTCGCGCACCGTGTCGCGGTAGATGCCGTTCCACTCGCTCCACAGCACCGGGAAGTTGCCGACCTGGTAGCCGCCGGGCCCGACGTCCCAAGGCTCGGCGATGAGCTTGACCTGCGAGAGCAGGGGGTCCTGGTGGATGACGTCGAAGAACGCCGAAAGGCGGTCGACGTCGTACAGCTCGCGCGCGAGCGCCGAGGCGAGGTCGAAGCGGAAGCCGTCGACGTGGCACTCGCTCACCCAGTAGCGCAGCGAGTCCATGATGAGCCGCAGCACGCTGGGATGCAGGACGTTGTGCGAGTTCCCGGTGCCCGTGAAGTCCATGTAGTGGTGCTCGTCGCCGGGCACCAGGCGGTAGTAGGACTTGTTGTCCACGCCCTTGAACGACAGCATCGGCCCGAGGTGGTTGCCCTCGGCCGTGTGGTTGTAGACGACATCGAGGATCACCTCGATGCCCGCGCCGTGCAGCGCCTTGACCATGCCCTTGAACTCGCGCACCTGATCGCCGCGGCGGCCGGTCGCCGCGTAGCCGGCGTGCGGCGCGAGGTAGCCGATCGAGCTGTAGCCCCAGTAGTTCTTCAGGCCCTTCTCGAACAGGAAGCTCTCGTCGGCGATGTGGTGCACGGGCAGCAGCTCGACGGCGGTGACGCCCAGGTCGCGCAGGTAGCTCAGCGCGGCTTCCGAGGCCAGGCCCGCGTAGGTGCCGCGCAGGTCCTCGCGGACACCGGGATGGGTGAGCGTGAAGCCGCGCACGTGCGTCTCGTAGATCACCGTCTCGTGCCACGGCGTGCGCGGAGGGCGGTCTCCCTCCCAGTCGAACCGCTGGTCGACGACGACCGACTTCGGGATCGCCTCGGCGTCATCCTCGTCGTCGGGCTCGAGGTCGGCGTCGTCGGTGGCGTCGGGCACGTACGGCAGCGTGCTCGCGACGTCCCAGCGCACGCCGCCCTCGATCGCCTTGGCGTAGGGGTCGATGAGCAGCTTGGAGGGGTTGAAGCGATGGCCCTCCCGCGGCGCGTAGGGGCCGTGGACGCGGTAGCCGTAGCGCTGGCCGGGGCCGACGCCGGGCAGGTAGACGTGCCAGTTCATCGCCGTGCGCTCTCGCAGCTCGACGCGCGTCTCGCGGTCCTCGTCGTCGAACAGGCACAGCTCGACGCGCTCGGCGTGCTCGGAGAACAGCGAGAAGTTCGTGCCCTCGCCGTCCCACTGCGCCCCCAGCGGAAAGGGCCCGCCCGGCCACTGCTCGATGCTCATCGGACAAGTGCCCCCGACCGCGGCTCCAGCTCGAGGGACCCGTCGCGGACCGCGGCGCCCGCGTCGGTGGCCACGAGGACGCCCGAGCCGCGCACCGCGACCGCGGCCGGGTGCTCGCCGAAATGCGCGACCAGGTCGTAGGCCCCGCGACGCACGAGCAGCCAGCGCTCGTCCTCGTCGAAGAGCACGTCGTCGGCGTCGCCGGGCGGCAGCTCGCGCCGTGCGCGCAGGAGCGCGCCGTAGAGCTCGCGCAGCGACGGGTCTTCCCGCCGGGTGAGCTTGGATGCCTCGAAGGTGGCGGGATCCTGGGGGTCGGGGATCTCCTCGCCGGCGAACGCGGCGAAGGCCGCGAACTCGCGCCGGCGCCCCTCGCGCGTCGCGGTCGCGATCCGCTTGTCGATGTGATCGCTGAAGAACTGGAACGGCGCGTCCTCGCCGGACTCCTCACCCATGAACCGCCTGGGCGGGAACGGTGACAGCAGCGTGCAGAACGCGGCGAGCGCCCGCGCCGGGCCGGGCAGGCGATCGCCGAACGCGCGGTTGCCGACCTGGTCGTGGTTCTGGGCGAAGACGACGAACTGCTCGGGCGCGCGGTCGCCGGCGGGGGCGCCGAAGCGCCGGCCGCGGAAGGTCGAGTAGTCCCCGTCGTGGACGAACGGGCGCCGGAACGCCTTGGCGAGCTGGGCCAGCTCGCCGAACTCCTCGTAGTAACCCTCGCGCTCGCCGGTGAGCAGCACGCGCAGCGCGTGATGGAAGTCGTCGGCCCACTGTGCGTCGTGGCCGAAGCCGCCCACAGCCGCGGGCCGGATCACATTGGGATCGTTGAGCCCGCTCTCGGCGATGACGAGCGCGCGCGAATCCACCGCGTGGACGCGCTCCGCGAGCTCGCGCAGGATCGGGCGGGCGGACTCGTCGTGGATGGCGTGGATCGCGTCCAGCCGCAGGCCGTCGACGTGGAAGTCGCGGACCCAGCCCTCGGCGCTC
>JAOPZW010000190.1 GCA_025963905.1 Solirubrobacterales bacterium
AGGCCGCGCGGACGGCGGCCTCGCCGCGCGCGCGCATCGGGGCGACGAACTCCGGGGCGAGGAGCCGGCGCTGGGCGGCGTCGTCCCACGGCGCCTCGTGCACCTGGACCACCAGCGGGGCATCGAGATCCCGCGGGAGATCGCGGTGGCCGCTGGCCAGGACCACGTCGCATCGCATCCGGCGCAGGCCGCGCCGGGCGCCGAGCGGGTGCACGTCGGCCAGCCCGCCCAGGCGCGCAAGCACCTCCCGCCACACGCGCTCGTCGCCCGTTCCGCGGTCATGCTCGATCAACTCGCGGGGGACCCCGACACGCAACCTCACCGGCGCCATCCTATGGATGGCGCCCGTGCGAACACCTCCTCTACCGCGGGGTGATCGTGCGCTCGCGGCTGACGCCGCTGAGGTGATCGCCGTGGGCGGCGATCTTGACGCGGTAGGTGCCGGCGCGGCGGATGGTGACGAGCTTGCTGTACGCCGAGCGCGTCGTGCCGGCAGCGCGCAGGACGGCTCGTGCGACGGTCGTCCACGAGCCGGTCGCCGTGCGCTTCTGGATCGAGACGGGGCTCGCGTCGTGCGGGGGCTTCACCGATCCGAAGAACCGGACCGTGCTCCCCGCCGTCGGGGTCGCGGTGCTCAGCGACAGGCCGACCTTCGGGCGGACGCGGACGAGCACCGTGGGGCTCGTGGCCGCGTTGGGCCCGGTGGCGACAGCGCGGTACTGCGTGTTCACCGTGGCCAGCAGCGCGACGGAGAAGCTGCCGTTCTTGGCGGTCGCGATCGAGCGCTGCATGGCGAAGCCGTCGCCGAACGGATAGGGGTCACGCTGGATCTCCACCGTGGTGGCCGCACCGGAGCCGGTGACCTTCCCGGTGAACGTGGTGGTCTGCCCCCACGTGACGATCGCGGGCTTGGCGGTCAGCGATACCGCGGTGGTCCCGGGCTTGGCCCTCGCCGGGCTCGACGTCCCGACGGCGACCGCGGGGCCGCCGATCGCCGCGATGAGGCCGACGACCAGTGCCACCGTCGTGATGAAGCGCTTCATGGGTTCCCTCCCGTGGACCGTAAGTGGCGCTATGAACGCCGCGGCCGCCGCGAGGTTGGGGAGTTGGCGACTACGCCGAGGTCGCCATGCGCTGCGAGCGCTCGAAGCGCCGGGTGGCATGGCGGGCGGGCTCGGGGCCGCCCTGGCGCCAGGCGAGCTCACGCAGCTCGTCCATCCGCCCGCGCAACTCGGCGAGGCGCCTGCCGGCACAGCCGGCGGCCATGAGCTCGAGCCCGTCGGCGGCGCTCAGGAGCTCGGCCACGCTCGCATCCGGGCGCCAGCACGAACGGCCGCTCATGGCGTCCGTCGTACCGCTCGATCGTGCTTCTGGACCGTTCGCCCCCACAGCCACGGCAAGTTACCTTGCCTACCCGCCCGCGGCAAGGCCTTTCCGGCCAGGTGGTGGGATTTGTAGACATCTCGTAAAGGTGGGCGTACCGGCGGCCGATGAACGTGCATGTTCACGACCTCCTCTCGCAGCTCGTGGCTGTGCCGAGACGAGGCCGATCGCGAGCGGGTGATCGACATGGAGCGGCGGCTCAAGCCCGTGCGCACGATCGCCTTCGCGATCCTGGCAGCGGCGCTGTTGGTCAGTGCGCACTGGATCGGCTGGTTGACCCTCATCCCACTCGCGGTGGCGATCATCGGCTTCGCGATCGCCGACCGGACGATGGTCAGTGCAGAGCGGCCCGAGCTCGTCATCGCAGGTGCTTGGCTCCTCTCGCAGATCGTCATCGCGGCGTCGATCGCGATCCTCGGTGGCCCGGGCAGTCCCGCCGTGAGCTGGCTGGCGATCCCGGTCGTGACGCTCAGCGCGCGCTTCACCGCCCGCGGCGTGGCAGCGGGGCTCGTGCTCACAGTCCTGCTGATGGTCGCGGTCACCATCGGCCTGGACGGGTCGAAGGTCGCGAGCCACCCCCAGAACCTGATCTTCCCGCTCGCCCTCCTGGGCGCCATCGCGATCCTCTCCACCGCCCTCATGCGGTCCGATCTCGAGCATCGCAGCGATTCGGTCCTCGACCGGCTCACCGGGATGCTCAACCGCCGCTCGCTGGACTCCCGCGTGGTGGAGCTCGAGCAGCAGTCGAGGCTCACCAGCGAGCCCGTCGGCCTCGTGCTGTGCGACCTCGACCACTTCAAGGCGATCAACGACGCGCACGGCCACGGCACGGGGGACGCCGTCCTCGTCGACGTCGCCTACACGCTGCGCAAGGAGCTGCGCGCGTTCGACCTCGCCTACCGCCTCGGTGGCGAGGAGTTCCTCGTGCTGCTCCCGGGAGCGGACGCCGAGGCGGTCTCCGAGGTCGCCGAGCGCCTGCGCCTGGCCGTCGAGCTGACCCGCAGCGGCGGGCTCGCGGTCACGGTGTCGTGTGGTGCCGCGAGCTCGGGCCGGCTCCCGTTCGACTACGAGTTCCTGTTCGCGCAGGCCGACGCCGCGCTGTACCGCGCGAAGGCCGACGGGCGCAACCTCGTCAGGATCGCCGGCACCGGAGAACCGGAGCCCGCCCTCACCTGAGGGGTACCGGCGCGAGCGCCACAGCGAGCGCGACGCGGTCTCAGGCTGAGATCACGACCGGCGCACCGCTGGGCGGGTGCCCGAAGCGCTCGGCCGCGCTGCCGCCGCGCACGAAGAGCTCGAGGAGCCGGTGCTCGGCGCCGGCGCGGGTCGGCCAGCTCATCGGCCCCGCGGCCAGCCCGAGCTCTCCCTCGGCGACCGCGCTCCGGGACCTGGCGACGGTGGCGCCGGCGGCGACGTCGCCCACGCGGACGGTGAGCCGGTCGCCCACCTCGGCGGGCGGGCGGTCGATGGTCGTCTCCAGGTTGCCATCGCGGTCGGTATAGGCGACCGCGCTCTCCGGCACGGCCGGAACCTGGTCGCGGCCGACGACGGCGCGGATCGCGTGCGGGTGGGCGGCGACCAGATGCGCGAGGGCCGCGTGCAGGACGTCGCGCGTGTGCAGACGGGAGCCCAGCTCCGGAACGTCCACGTGGCAGGGCCCGTGGAGCTCGTCGAACGCGAACGACCACGACCAGCCCGAGTTGGGCCCGATCACCAGGACGCCGCTGTCCGTGCGGCCCACACACAGGTCATGGTCCTCATCCGCCGCGGCGACGTAATGGACGATCAGGCGCTCCGGCGGGCCGCCGGCCAGCGCCAGCCGGGCCACCCACATCCCCGCCGCCAGCGTGTCGAGCGGCGCGACCGCGGTCACGTCGACCACGGCTCCCGGCACCCCGAGCGTCACCGACCGCACCGTGCTCCCGGCGGCCTCCTCGCCGTCTCCCTGCGTGGTCACCACGTGGACCGGGCGGATCATCTGCACACCCCTTTGTGGCAACCGACGCTAGCAGGCGTGCCGTCCGCCGGAGCGGCGTTGCGAAGTCGGCGGCCCGGCCTATCTGTGACCCCGGGGCAGCGCAACCAAGCGAGGTGGGTTCATGGCCAAAGCGGTAGGCATCGACCTCGGCACGACCAACTCCGTCGTCGCCGCAGTCATGGAAGGCGGGCACGCAGAAGTGATCCCGAACGCCGAGGGGCAGCGCACGACGCCTTCCGTGGTGGCGTTCACCGATGACGGGCAGCGGCTCGTGGGCCAGGTGGCCAGGCGCCAGGCGATCATCAACCCCGAGGGCACCATCTACTCGGCCAAGCGCTTCATCGGCCGCAAATGGGGCGAGGTCGACGAGGAGGCGAAGATCGTCTCCTTCAAGGTGGTCAAGGGCCCCAACGACGCCATCCGCTTCGAGGTCCGCGGCAAGCAGTACTCGCCGGAAGAGATCTCGGCGATGATCCTGCGCAAGCTGGCCGACGACGCTGCCAAGTTCCTCGGCGAGAAGGTGACCGAGGCGGTCATCACCGTCCCCGCCTACTTCAACGACTCCCAGCGCCAGGCGACCAAGGACGCCGGCAGGATCGCCGGCCTTGAGGTCCTGCGGATCATCAACGAGCCGACCGCGGCGGCGCTCGCCTACGGGCTCGACAAGAAGGGCCAGGAGACCGTCCTCGTCTTCGATCTCGGCGGCGGGACGTTCGACGTGTCGCTGCTGGACGTCGGCGACGGCGTCGTCGAGGTCCGTGCCACCAGCGGCGACGGCCATCTCGGCGGCGACGACTTCGACAAGCGGATCGTCGACTACCTGGCCGACGAGTTCAAGAAGGACCAGGGCATCGACCTGCGCAACGACCCCCAGGCGCTGCAACGCCTCTACGAGGCGGCCGAGCGCGCCAAGATCGACCTGTCGAGCACCACCCAGACGCAGATCAACCTGCCGTTCATCACCGCCGACGCGTCCGGGCCCAAGCACCTCAACATGACGCTCACGCGCGCGAAGTTCGAGCAGCTCGTGGCTGACCTGATCGAGCGCACGCGCGGCCCCGTGGAGCAGGCGCTGTCCGACGCCAAGGTGACCGCCGACGACATCGACGAGGTCATCCTGGTCGGCGGATCGACGCGCATCCCCGCCGTGCAGGAGCTCGTGCGCCGCCTCACCGGCGGCAAGGACCCCAACATGACGGTCAACCCCGACGAGGTCGTCGCGATCGGCGCCGCCCTCCAGGCCGGGGTGCTCAAGGGCGAGGTCGAGGACGTCGTGCTGCTGGACGTCATCCCGCTCTCGCTGGGGCTCGAGACCCTCGGCGGCGTGATGACGAAGGTGATCGAGCGCAACACCACGATCCCGGCGCGGCGCACGGAGGTCTTCTCGACCGCGGAGGACAACCAGACGGCGGTGGACGTCGTCGTGCTGCAGGGCGAGCGCGAGCTGGCCGCCGACAACCGCCAGCTCGCCCGGTTCAGGCTCGAGGGCATCCGGCCGGCGCCGCGCGGCACCCCGCAGATCGAGGTGACGTTCGATGTCGACGCCAACGGCATCCTGCACGTCACCGCGCGGGACAAGGACACCGGGGCCGAGCAGAAGGTCACCATCACCGAGACCGCGAACCTCGACCCGAGCGACATCGACCGGATGGTCGCGGAGGCCGAGCAGCACGCCGAGGAGGACCGGCGCCGGCGCGAGGAGATCGATGCCCGCAACGAGCTCGACTCGCTGGCCTACCGGGCCGAGCAGCTCGTCAACGACCTGCAGGACCGCCTGCCGGTGCACGAGAAGGCCCGCGCCGAGCAGCTGATCGCCGACGCCCGCGAGGCGATCGAGCAGCAGGCGGGACTGGACCGCGTGCGGCCGCTGATCGCCGACCTGCAGCAGATCGTCCAGGCGCTCCCGGCCGCGGCCGCGAGCGCCGCCGGCGCCACCGGGGAGCCGAGTGGCGACGGCGGTGCGGCACCCGAGGGCGAGGCCGACGAGGAGGTCATCGATGCCGAGTTCACCCGCGAGTGACCCCGGGGCCGACGACCGCGCGGCGGTGAGCGCGCAGGAGGCCCCCCAACACGAGTCCCAGCAGCAGGAATCCGGACAGGAGCCCGCGCCCCGGGAGCTCGCCGTGCTGCGCGGCGAGCTCGCGGACATGGAGGAGCGCTTCAAGCGCGCCCGGGCGGACCTCGAGAACTACCGCAAGCGGACGTATCGCGAGATGGAGCGCCGGCTGGCCGAGCGCCACGAGGCGCTCCTGCGCGAGTGGCTGGAGGTGGCCGACAGCGTCGAGCGCGCGGCGGCCGCGGGCGGTGACTCGCCGCTCGCCGCCGGTCTGGCGGCGCTGCGCGACCAGATCGACGCCCTCCTGCAGCGCCAGGGCGTCACGCGGTTCGGCGAGCCGGGCGAGCGCTTCGATCCCGAACGCCACGAGGCCGTGGCGGCGCGGCCGAGCGACGAGTACCCCGACGGCACGATCCTCGAGGTCGTCCGCGCCGGCTACGAGCGCGGCGATCATGTCCTGCGTCCCGCCCGGGTCGTCGTCGCCCGTTCGACGGGCACGGGTGACTGATGGCGGTCGGCTTTCGCGACTACTACGAGACGCTCGGCGTCCCCCGGGACGCCAGCAACGAGGACATACGCCGCGCGTATCGGCGGCTGGCACGGGAGTACCACCCCGACGTCAACAAGGATCCCGGCGCCGAGGACCGCTTCAAGGAGGTCTCGGAAGCCCACGCCGTGCTCTCCGATGCCGAGAAGCGCGCCCGATATGACCGCCTCGGCCCCAACTGGCGCGCCGGGCAGGACGTCTCCGACGCCTCGGGCTTCGGCGGCTTCCGGCCGGGCGGCGGCGCCGGCGGCGGCGGCTTCGACGACGTCCGCGTGGAGTTCGGCGAGGGCGGGTTCTCGGACTTCTTCGACGAGCTGTTCGGCTCCGCGCGCCGCGGGGGCGCAGGCGGCGGCGGCCGGGCCGGCTTCACCCGGCGCGGCGGCGATCACGAGGCCGAGCTCGAGCTGTCGCTCGAGGAGGCCGCGCGCGGCGGGCGGCGCACGGTCGCCTTCGCCGACGGGCGCGAGTACGAGGTCAACGTCCCGCCTGGGGTCAGAGACGGGCAGCGCATCCGGCTCGCGGGCGAGGGGGGCCACGGAACCAACGGCGGCCCGAGCGGGGATCTCTACCTCCGCGTGCGCATCCGTCCGCACCCGCGCTTTCGCCTCGAGGGGGACGACCTGCACACCGACGTGCCGGTCACGCCGTGGGAGGCAGCCCTCGGGGCGACGGTGGGGGTCAGGACGCTCGACGGGCGGGCACAGGTCAAGGTGCCCGCCGGCTCGTCGTGCGGGCGGAAGTTGCGACTGCGGGGGCAGGGCATGCCCCGGCCGCGGGGCGGTCAGGGGGACCTGTACGCCGAGGTGCGGATCATGGTCCCCCGCACGCTGACCGACGCCGAGCGCGAAGCCTTCGAGCACCTGGCCGAGGTGTCCGACTACAACCCGCGGAGGCACCGATGAGCGCCACCGCCCGGCCTCGCGCGGCGCAGGCCACGCGCGCCCTCGTGCTCCGCCGGGCGGCCGGCCAGTCCGGCTGGATCGGGCTCGACGCGCTCGCGCGCGAGGCCGGCCTGCACCCCGACATGGTGCGCCGCCTCGCTGGGCTGGGGCTGCTCGACGCGCCCGGCCGGGCGCTGCCCCCCGCCGGTGCCTTCCCCCGTGACTCCGCGCGCCTCCTGGCCCGGGCCGTCCGCCTGCGCCGCGACCTCGGCCTCAACTACGCGGGCGCGCTGCTGGCCGGCGAGCTGCTCGATCGCATCGACGTGCTCGAGGCGCAGCTGCGCTCCTACGAATCTGCCAACCGCGTCATGCGAAGGTGAGAGATGGACCCCAACCAGCTGACCCAGAAGACGCAGGAAGCCCTGCACGACGCCCAGACCAAGGCCCTGCGCTACAGCCACACCGAGGTCGACGTCGAGCACCTGCTGCTCGCGCTGCTCGAGCAGCCCGACGGGCTGGTGGGCCGCCTGCTCGAGCGCGCCGACGTCGACGCCAGGGCGGTCATCGCGGCGCTCGACGAGCACCTCCAGGGACGTCCGCGCGTGTCCGGCCCGGGCGCGGCGCCGGGCCAGGTCTACGTCTCCCGCGGCCTCAGCGAGCTGCTCGACCGCGCGCAGAGCGAGGCGCAGCGCCTGAAGGACGAGTACGTCTCGGTCGAGCACGTCGTGCTCGCCATCCTCGACGAGGGCAGCAGGCACGCGGCGGGGCGCCTGCTCATGGAGCACGGCCTGACGACCGAGCGCTTCCTGGACGTGCTCACCGAGGTGCGCGGCAGCCAGCGCGTGACGAGCGCCAACCCGGAGGTCGCGTACGAGGCCCTGGAGAAGTACGGGATCGACCTGGTGGCCGCCGCCCGGCAGGGCAAGCTCGACCCCGTCATCGGACGCGACGCCGAGATCCGGCGCGTCATCCAGATCCTGTCGCGCAAGACCAAGAACAACCCGGTCCTCATCGGCGACCCCGGGGTCGGCAAGACGGCGATCGTCGAGGGCCTGGCGCAGCGGATCGTGCGTGGCGACGTGCCTGAGAGCCAGCGCGACAAGGTCGTCTTCGCACTGGACATGGGCTCCCTGGTCGCCGGGGCCAAGTACCGCGGGGAGTTCGAGGAGCGCCTCAAGGCGGTGCTGACGGAGGTGGTCGCCGCCGAGGGCCGGATCCTGCTGTTCATCGACGAGCTCCACAACGTCGTCGGGGCGGGCGCCGCCGAGGGCGCGATGGATGCCGGCAACATGCTCAAGCCGATGCTCGCCCGCGGTGAGCTGCACTGCATCGGCGCCACGACCCTGGCCGAGTACCGCCGGTACATCGAGAAGGACGCCGCGCTCGAGCGCCGCTTCCAGCCGGTCATGGTGGACGAGCCCAGCGTCGAGGACACGATCTCGATCCTGCGCGGCCTGCGCGAGCGCTTCGAGGTCCACCACGGCGTCAAGATCCAGGACGCCGCGCTCGTCGCCGCGGCGACGCTGTCGCACCGCTACATCACCGACCGCTTCCTGCCCGACAAGGCGATCGACCTCGTCGACGAGGCATGCGCGATCGTGCGCACCGAGATCGACTCCATGCCCCAGGAGCTGGACCAGATCACCCGGCGCGTGATGCAGCTGGAGATCGAGGAGGCCGCGCTCGAGAAGGAGACCGACCCCGCCAGCCGCGAGCGCCTCGAGGCGCTCCGCAAGGAGCTGGCCGACCTGCGCGCGCAGGCCGACGCGATGACCGCGCAGTGGGACGCCGAGCGCCGGGCGATCCGCCGCGTCCAGGCGCTGCGCCAGGAGATCGAGCAGCTCCGCCGCGAGATCGAGGAGGCCGAGCGCGCCTACGACCTCAACCGCGCGGCCGAGCTGCGCCACGGTCGGCTGCCCGAGCTCGAGCGCCGCCTGAAGGCCGAGGAGGAGCGCCTGGCGAGCAAGCAGGGCTCCGAGCGGATGCTCCGCGAGGAGGTCACCGCCGAGGAGATCGCAGAGGTCGTCGCGCGCTGGACCGGAGTCCCCGTCTCGCGCCTCATGGAGGGCGAGCGCGAGAAGCTGCTGCGCCTCGACGAGGTGCTGCACGAGCGCGTCGTCGGCCAGGACGAGGCCGTCCAGCTGGTCGCCGACGCCATCATCCGCGCGCGCGCCGGGATCAAGGACCCCCGGCGCCCGATCGGCTCGTTCATCTTCCTCGGGCCGACGGGCGTCGGCAAGACGGAGCTGTCGCGGGCGCTGGCGGAGGCGCTGTTCGACGCCGAGGATGCGGTCATCCGGCTGGACATGTCGGAGTACCAGGAGCGCCACACGGTCTCGCGGCTCATGGGCGCCCCGCCCGGCTACATCGGCTTCGAGGAGGGCGGCCAGCTCACGGAGGCGGTGCGGCGGCGGCCGTACGCGGTCGTGCTGTTCGACGAGATCGAGAAGGCCCACCCCGACGTCTTCAACGTCCTGCTGCAGGTGCTCGACGACGGGCGGCTGACCGACTCGCAGGGCCGTACGGTCGACTTCCGCAACACCATCGTGATCATGACCTCGAACATCGGCTCGCCGTACCTGCTGGAGGGCGTGACCGACGACGGCCGGATCCCCGAGGACGCGCGGGCGCGCGTCATGGCGGAGCTGCGCGACCACTTCCGGCCGGAGTTCCTCAACCGGGTGGACGACATCGTGCTGTTCAAGCCGCTGACCCGGGAGGAGATCCAGCAGATCGTCGGGCTCCAGATCGAGGACGTCCGCCGGCGGCTGGCGGACCAGCGGATCTCGCTCGACCTCACCGGGGAGGCGAGGCGGTTCATCGCCGACGCCGGCTACGACCCCGTCTACGGGGCGCGGCCCCTGCGGCGGTACATCCAGCACGAGGTCGAGACGCGGATCGCGCGGGCGCTGGTGTCCGGCGAGATCCACGACGGCGCGCGCATCATCCTCGACGCGGGGCCCGAGGG
>JAOPZW010000192.1 GCA_025963905.1 Solirubrobacterales bacterium
GCGACCTCGTCGGCGAACGCGATGAGGTCGTCGGCCGCCTCCTGCATCTGCTCGGTGATCGTCAGCCAGCCGAGGCGGTCGCTGATCTCCGGTGCGTCGTGGGCGCCCCACAGCGTGTCGTCCTTGCTCCAGATCCGCCGCGCGACGTCCTCCCTGACGGCCTGCTCGACGCGGGCGGCGATCGCCGGCTCGAGCTCGTCGGGCAGCGAGGACTCGATCGTCGGCGGGCGCGACGTGATGATCGCCTCGCGCTTGGACTCGATGCCCTCGAGCAGCTTCTCCATCGGCTTGACGAACGCCTCGATGCCGTCCTCGAGCAGCTTGTCCGTGACCTCGTCGATGTCGATGCCCGCCTCGGCGAGCGCCTGCAGGTCGGGCGTCGGGTCCAGATCGGCGGTCGCGCCGTCGATCGTCGCGTGGTCGGCGGCGGCCAGCAGCGTCGCCATCGGCATCGTGTTCACCGTGTCGGGGCCGACGAGCCCGTCGACGTACATCGTGTCGGGGTACTTCGGGTTCTTGACGCCGGTCGAGGCCCACAGGGGGCGCTGGACGTTCGCGCCGGCCTCGGCGAGCGCGGCGAAGCGCTCGCCCCGGAAGATCGCCTTGAAGCGCTTGTACGCGGCGCGGGCGTTGGCCAGCCCGGCGCGACCCTGCAGGTCGGTGCGCCCGAGCTTCTCCAGGCGCTTGTCGACCTCGGTATCGACGCGCGAGACGAAGAACGACGCGACGGAATGGATCGAGTCGACGCTCTTGCCCTCCTCGAGGCGGCGCTCGAGCCCGCGGATGAAGGCCTCGGCGACGCGCGCGTAGGCCTCGACGCCGAACAGCAGCGTCACGTTGATGTTGCGCCCCTCGTAGATCATCTCCTCGATCGCGGGGGTGCCGGCATCCGTGCCGGGGATCTTGATCATGAGGTTGGGCCGGTCGACGAGCCCCCAGAACTCGCGCGCCTGGGCCATCGTCGTCTCGGTGTCGTCGGCGATGTCGGGATCGACCTCGAGCGAGACGAAGCCGTCGGCGCCACCGGTGGAGTCGAAGACGGGGCGCAGGACGTCGGCGGCCTCCTGGATGTCGCGAACCGCGATCTCGCGGTAGATGCGCCGGTTGTCGGCGCCCTCACGCGCCAGCTCGGCCAGCTGCTCGTCGTACTCGGGCGACCCCAGGATCGCCTTCTCGAAGATGGCGGGGTTCGAGGTGACGCCGCGCAGGCAGTACTCCTCCACGAGCCGGCGCAGCTCCCCGGTCTCGACGAGGCTGCGGCGGACCTGATCGAGCCACACGCTCGTCCCCGCGGCGGTCAGCGCCGCGAGCCGCTCATTCGTCTGTTGCGTCGCTCCCATGTCAGTCGCTGCCTTTCCGTCAAGTGGGTGGTTCCATCCTAGATGGGTCGTGCCACGACCCCGCGGCGTGCGACGAGCGGTCTCGCGGCGCCTGATCGTCCCCCTCCTGACCGCGACGACAGGCATCCACGATCCCGCCCGCCCACGCCACGCGGCCGCGGCACAACCCATCTGGGCGCGCACGACGGTGAGCTACCCCGAGTTCAGGCTCTCGAGCTCCTGACGGGCCAGCAGGGCCGCGCCGCGGACCCCCGCCTGGGGCCCGTAGCGCGCGAGCCTGATCTCGGTCCGCGTCCCCACGCCGGGGATGACGAACTCGGCGGCGACGCGCTTGGCCGGATCGAGCAGGAGGTCCCCGGCGTTGGACACGCCGCCGCCGATCACCACGAGCTCGGGGTCGAACGTGTTGATGAGGTTGGCGATTCCGATGCCCAGGCGCTCGCCCAGGATGCGCATCGCATCCTGTGCCTGCTCGTCGCCGGCGCGCGCCGCGTCGACGACCGCGAGGCCGTCGCCCAGCCCGCGCTCGTGCCCGAGGCGGTCCAGCGCACGTCCGGACGCCAGGTACTCCAGCGAGTCGTGCTGCGGCGCCTTGCCCAGCGCCGGCGCGCCGGTGCGCAGGTCGGCGCCGATGATGATGTGGCCGATCTCCGGTGCGGCTCCGGTGGCCCCGCGGAAGATCCGTCCGTTGATGACGATCCCGCCCCCGACCCCCGTGCCGACCGTGATCATCACGAGCGTCTGAGCGATGGGGCGCAGGTCGTCGTCGAAGGCCTCGGCGAGCGCGGCGACCGTGGCGTCGTTGTCCACGAACGCCGGGAAGCCCAGGGCGTCCGTCAGGAGCTGTCGCAGCGGTACGCCTTGCAGCGGGATGTTCACCGACGTGCGCGCCATCCCGGTCTCGAAGTCGATGACCGACGGGACGCCGACGCCGACGGCGTCGGCGGGGCCCGCCGCCCGGATCGCCTCGATGAGCTGGGCCACGAGCTCGTCCGACCCGCTCTGGTCGGTGGGGCGCAGGACCGGGTCGGACAGGCGACCGTCCTCGAGGACGGCGACCGAGACCTTCGTCCCGCCGACGTCGACGCCGATGAGCCGCTCTGCCATTGGCGCCGCACTCTTGCACAAACGCACCGGCTCCCCGGCGGGGGCCGGGTAGGGTCCGGTCGTGGCCGAGCCCTCGGAGATCCCGCGCGACGCGGCGCCCCCGCTCGCCGAGGCCGACCGCGTCCTGCTCGAGCGCCTGCGCGCGGGCGACGAGGATGCCTTCATGGAGCTTGTCCAGCGCTACTCGGCATCGATGCTGCGCGTCGCGCGGATGTACGTGCCGAGCCAGGCGGTGGCCGAGGAGGTGGTCCAGGAGACGTGGCTCGGCGTGCTCCGCGGGCTGGAGCGCTTCGAGGGCCGGTCGTCGCTGAAGACGTGGCTCTTCCGCATCCTCGTCAATCGCGCCCGGACGCGTGGCGAGCGCGAGCACCGAACGGTGCCCTTCGCCACGCTGGCCCGCGCCGAGACCCAGCAGGACGAGCCCGCCGTCGATGCCGACCGCTTCACGCCTCCGGGCGAGGGCCACTGGGCGACCCCGCCACGGCGCTGGGAGGAGGATCCCGACCTGGCACTGCGGTCGTCGGAGGCGGTCGCGCTGGTGCGGGCGGAGATCGAGAAGCTCTCGGACATGCAGCGCCTGGTGATCACCATGCGGGACCTCGAGGGCTGGACGAGCGCGGACGTGCGTAGCGCTTTGGACATCTCCGAGACCAATCAGCGGGTGCTCCTGCACCGGGCGCGTGCGAAGGTGCGCGCCGCGCTCGACGACTACTTCACCGACACATGACCGCAACGCTCCGCCGACTCTTCCGTCGCCGGCCCCCCGGGGGCCTCGCCTGCGCCCAGCTCGTCGAGCTCGTCACCGACTACCTCGAGGACGCGCTCTCCCCCGCGGACCGCCGCCGGTTCGAGGAGCACGTGAGCCGGTGCGACGGGTGCACGACGTACGTCGAGCAGATCGGCCAGACGCTCAGCCTGCTCGGCCGCGTCACCCCCGACGACCTCTCGCCCGAGGCTCGCCGCGACCTGCTCGACGCCTTTCGCGATTGGCAGGCCGGCGGCGCGGCCGCTACAGACCCATCGCCCGGGCGATGACACGGTCGAGCACGCGGGCCGGCAGCAGCGCCTGCAGCGCGCCCTGGACGCGGGCCTCGGTCCCGACGGTGTAGAGCGTCCGCGGCCGCGCCGCGGTCAGCGCATGCTCGATGTCCCGCGCGACGCGCTCGGCGGGGATGGCGCCATCGGCGATCTTCACGGTCGCCTCGCGCAGCGCCTGCATCTGGGGCCCGTACAGCTCCCGCGCCCGCTCGGGGAGCGCCGCCAGCTGCTCGTCGGCGCCGTCGAGCCCCTTGCGCCAGATCTCGGTGTCGATCGCCCCGGGCTCGATGAGCGCGACGTGAAGGCCCCAGGGGGCCAGTTCCCGCCGCAGCGCCGCGGTCAGCGTGCGCAGCGCGCCCTTGGAGCTCGCGTACGGGCCGAGGAACGGCGGCCCGACGCGCCCGCCGATCGACCCCACGTTGACGATCCGCCCGACGCCGGCCCGGAGCGCCGGCAGCGCGGCCTGGGTCACCGCGACCTGCCCGACGAGGTTGACCTCGAACTGGCGGCGGAGCTCGTCGAGGTCCACCGCCTCCAGCGGCCCGGTCACGGCGATCCCGGCGTTGTTGACCAGTCCGGTCAGCGGCAGCCCGGCGAGCCGCTCGCCCAGCGCGGCGAGGTGCGCGGCGTCGGTGACGTCCAGGAGGACCGCCTCGAGCGTGCCGGCCGGCGCGGCCGAGGCGAGCTCGGAGCCGTCGCTCTCGCGCCGCACGCCCGCCAGCACGCGGTGGCCGTTGCGGGCGAGGCGCAGCGCCGTGGCGCGTCCGATCCCCGATGCGGCTCCGGTGACGACGACGGTGCCCTTGGGGGTGCTCATCGCGCCAGCCTAGCCGCCGCCGTTTGCGCGCGCGTTCGACCGGTGACCCTCAGGTCATGGCCTCGATCTCCGCTCCGTCGGTCCCCGTCAGCCAGGTCGGGCGCGCCGCCCACGACCTCGGCCTCGCCGGGCTGCTCGGCGGCACCCTGTTCGGCCGCCTCGCGCTGCACCCGGCGGTCACGAGCATCAGCGACCCGCGTGAGCGCGGCGAGGTGGTCAACGCCGCCTGGCGACGCTACGGCACCGTCAACGTGCTGGCCCTCGCCGCCGTCACCGCAGGGTGGGCGGGCGCCCGCGCCGCGGAGGCGCGCGACCGCAACCTCAGCGACCGCGAGCGCACGCTGGCGCGCTGGAAGGATGCGCTCGTCGCCGCGGTGCTGGCCAGCGGGCTGGTGACCGCGGCAGAGGGGATGCGCTTCGCGCGCATGGCGCCGGACGGCGCCGTCCCCCTGGCCGACGGCGACCACGCGATGCCCGATGCCCCGCCCGCCGCGGCGCGCCTCAAGCGGCGCCTCAACATCCTCGGCCTCGTGACCGTCACGGCCGAGGCCGGCCTGGTCGCGGTCAACGCGGCGCTCAACCAGGAGGGCTTCCGCCGCCCGCCGTCGCGCCGGCTGAAGGGCCTGCTCGGCCGGCGGGCATCCGGCTCTCGCTGAGCGGACTGCCTACGCCCGCGCCGGCGGCGCGAGCCCGTCGATCAGCGCGGGCAGGTCGTCGGGCCCGCAGATCGGCGTGAGCACGAACGTCGTGATGCCCTCCCGCGCGAACCGCGCGAGGCGCTCGCGCTGCTCCTCCGGCGCGCCGAAGACGAAGATCTCCTCCACGAGGTCCTCGGGAACGAGCTCGAGGGCGCGGGCGCGATCGCCCTCCTGCCACGCGTCGACCATCGGGTCGATGCGCTCGCCCCAGCCCAGCCAGCGGAAGAAGTCCGCGTAGACCGGCACGGTGCCGTAGGCGGCGAACAGGAACTTCGCGGTCGCCATGCCCTCGTCGCGCGGCTGCGGGATGCAGAAGAAGCGGCACACGAGCTCCTTCTCCGGCGCCCCGAACGCCTTGACCACCCGCGCGGCGCCGCTCAGCGGCAGGAAGTTCGTGAACGCGCCGTCGCCGATCTCGGCCGCCAGCGCGAGCATCCGGCCCCGCAGCGCCGCGACGACGATCGGGATCGGGTGGGCCGGAGGGCTCTCGAGCTTGAAGCCGCCGAGTCCGCGCTCGCCCGCGAGCACGGGGCGCAGCCGCTCCACCGCCTCGCGCACGTGGCCCAGCGGCCGCTCGAACGGCACGCCGTTCCAGCGCTCGACGATGACGCCCGACGACGACCCGATGCCCAGCACGAAGCGCCCGCCCGAGGCGTCGGCCAGCGCCGCCGCGTGCTGGGCCAGGACCGCGGGGCCGCGCGTGAACGGGTTGACGATGCCGGTGCCCAGGCGCACGCGCTCGGTGTGCGCCGCGGCCAGCGCGAGCGGCGTGAAGCCATCGGCGCCGGTCGTCTCGCCGGTCCACAGGTCGTCGTACCCCGCGGCCTCGGCACGGCGGAAGAGCTCGGCATGGTCGGCCAGCGACACGCCGGCGAACGGGAGGGTCAGGCCCCAGCGCAGGTCGGGCATCGCAGCGGACCCTAGACGAGTCCGGGTCGTGCGTCGTGCTCGCCCGAGAGCGGGGTAGGGTGGCAGCGTGGACCAGCCGCTGGAGGGGATCGCGTTCGCCGACGCGCGACTCGGGCGTCGCTTCCCGCTGCCGTCGGCCGGGCTGCCGCTCGCGCGCTGGGTGGAGGTCGGCTGCGTCGGCGACAGCGGCGCCGAGATCGCCTGGAACCTGGACGACACGCGCCCGGGCACGCCGGGCCGCCTGGCGCTGTACGCCGGGGCGCACGAGCCGCCCGAGCGTGAGCTCTCCGGCGGAGGCCCGGCCGAGGCCGTGTCGCTCGGCGGGCGCGACGTCGTCCGCCGCAGGGCGCCGCTCGACGAGGCCCAGCCCTCGCTGCGCCCGGTGTCCGAGCTGCGCTGGCAGGAGGCGGGTCTGCACCTGCGCCTGACCGCTCAGGGACCGTGGACGGACGACCAGCTGCGGGCCATCGTGACCTCCATCGACGTCTGAGGCCGTCCTATAGGGTCCGCGCGGTGGAGGCCTCAGCCAAGCTGTCGCGCAAGCTCACGCGCAACGAGTTCGCGGCGATGGCGGGAGGCGTCCTCGTCGGAATCGGCGTGTTCCTCAACTGGTACGAGACGAACGCCGGCAACCGCGCCGCGAACGTCAACGGGATGAAGGGGGCCTTCAGCGCCTGGGACGTCCACCCGATCCTGCGCTGGCTGCTGCTCGCCGCCGCCGTCGCGCCGTTCATCCTCGCCTACATCATCGTGCGCGGACACCAGCTGTCGTGGGCGCGCGGCGAGATGACCGCGGTGACGGCGATCGCGGCGTTCGGCCTCATCGTCTACAACGGCGTCATCGGCCGGCCGGGCGAGCCGTCGAGTGAGATCTCGCTGCAGCCGGGGTGGTGGGTCGCGCTGCTGGGCACGCTGCTCATGCTGGGCGGCGCGGCGCTGCGGTCCTCCGAAGTCGAACGCACCCGCAAACCCCCAGGAGTCATCTGAGCCGATGGTCCAGCCCACTCGATCCGTCCCCAGCCAGACCAGGCCCGACCGCAACCTCGCGCTCGAGCTGGTCCGCGTCACCGAAGCCGCCGCGCTCGCGGCGGCGCGCCTCGTGGGCATGGGCGACAAGGAAGCGGCCGACCAGGCCGCTGTCGACGCCATGCGCCTCGTCCTGGACACCGTGCCCATGGACGGTGTCGTCGTGATCGGCGAGGGTGAGAAGGACGAGGCGCCGATGCTCTACAACGGCGAGCGGATCGGCGACGGCAGCCCGCCGCAGGTCGACATCGCCGTCGATCCGCTGGAGGGCACCACGCTGACCGCCAAGGGCATGCCCAGCGCGCTGTCGGTGATCGCGCTCAGTCCGCGCGGCACGATGTTCGACCCCGGTCCGTGCGTCTACATGGAGAAGCTCGCCGGCGCCGGCGACATCGCCGACCTGCTCGACCTCGACACGCCGCTGCCCGACCTCCTGGCCGCGATCGCCGCGCGCCGCGGCGTCGATATCCGCGACATCACCGCCGTGGTGCTCGACCGCCCGCGGCACGAGGACGGGGTGCGCCAGATCCGCGAGGCGGGCGCGCGCGTGCGCTTCATCTCCGACGGCGACGTCAGCGCCGCGCTGCTGGCGGTGAGCGACCGATCGCCGGTCGACCTGCTGTGGGGCATCGGCGGGACGCCCGAGGGCGTGATCTCCGCCGCCGCGCTGAAGTGCTACGGCGGCGCGCTGGTGGGGCGGCTGTGGCCGCGCGACGACGACGAGCGCCGCGCCGCGATCGAGGGTGGCTACGACCTCGAGCGGCAGCTCTCCAAGGACGAACTCGTCCGTGGCGACGACTGCTTCTTCTCGGCCACCGGGGTGACCGACGGCGACGTCCTCCAGGGCGTGCGCTACCAGGGCGCCGGCGCCGCGACGACCGAGTCGATCGTCATGCGCTCGCGCACCGGGACGGTGCGCCGCGTCCACGCCCGCCACGACCGCGCCAAGCTGCGCATGTACGCGGCGGAGCGGTACGGCTGAGTCAGGTCCTGAGCAGCACGCCGTCGCGGTCGCGCGGCAGCGGCTGCCGGGGGTCGGGCAACTCGTCCTGCGTGGCGAAGCGGCCCACGACGGACTCCTCGAGGTCGAGCTTGGCGACGTTGCGCAGGAACCCGTAGGTCACCAGGACGTGGATGCGCGACTGCGTCGCCGCGTACAGCCATTGGCCGAAGCGCGACGCGATCGCCGGATAGAAGTTCGCCACCTCGACCTCGACGTGGATGCGCGCCCGGCCGGGCTCGTCGCATGGACGGCGCTGCACGTCGATCTCCAGGTAGCCGTCGCCGCCGCGCCCGCGGCGGGAGACGAGCACGCCGCGCTCGATCCGCCAGCGGACCACGCCGCGCGCGCCGTCCATCTCATACTCGGGCGCCTGGAAGCGCAGGAGCACGAACGGCTTGCGCAGGAACACGATGAAGCGCTCGGCGTCGGTGTACTCCACGTGCACCAGCCCGAGCGTCGCCCGGCTGAGGAACCGCCAGTACGTGCGCGCCAGGCGCTCGAGGTGCATCGGCGACCAGATCGCCTCCAGGTCCTCCTCGGGCATCGTGATGTCCGCCGACTGGATCGAGCGCACCGCGCCCGTGCGCGGATCCGACGTCGTGTCGTCGTGGAGCTCCTGGATGACCGCGTCGCCGATGCGGACCGGGCGGGAGAGCAGGCGCTTGCCCACACGCGAGAGCACCGCGTAGGCGGCCACGGCGGCGGCGATGACGGCGGCGACGGCCTTGGCGGGCGGCATCGGTCACCGGACCATAGTCAGGCAGGGCTTTCCCGGGCGCCGCGCACCATGTCGTGATGACGGTCAGTCATGCCTGTCCGGGCGGGCGGTCGTAAGGGGACTCGCGGCTGAAGACCATGGGACGGCGTCTGGAAAATCGAAATGGAGGACGCCATGTTTCCCCGAAACCGCATCGTGGTCGCCGCAACCGTCGCCGGTGCGCTCGCCATCGCTGCTCCGGTGACCGGCGCGAGCGCCGCCGCCACACCCCCCGCCGCCCCAGGATCCGTCGATCCGGGACCCACCGGGCCCCTCGGACCGCTCGGCCCCGGGGGCCCCCTCGGCGGGAGCGGCAGCAACCTGCCCTCCGGCTCGAGCGCGTCCGACATGGGCCCGGGAGGGCCGCTCGGCCCGGGCGGCGCGCTCGGCCCGAAGGCAGCGGGCCTGTCGGGGGCGGGGCCCTCTGCACCGGCCTCGTCCGGACCCGCCTCCCCGAGGACTCGCCCGCAGGCCCACCGCTCGGGCCGTCACCGGGCTCGCAGCCATCGCGGCCACCGGTCCAGCCGCCACGGCTCCCATCGCGGGCACCACTAGCCCGGCCCACCGCCACCGCGGGGTCGAGCCGGCCTGGGCTCGGAACCTGTTTCAGAAGGCCGGCACCGTCAGGAAACCGTCTCGCGGCGCCGGACCGCCGGGCGGGCGGTCTGATTCCAAAACAGGTTCTCAGGCCGGCTCGACCTCGACCTCGGCCCCGGCCGGCAGCTCCCCCTCGCCGCGCGGGACGATCGCGAGCCCGTCGGCGCCCAGCATCGAGCTGAGCTGGTGCGAGCCCTGCGGCCCGGTCGGCGTCGCGCGCCCGTCGTGCAGGCGCACGCGGACGCACTCGTCGCGGTCGGCGTGACGCGGCAGCGCCACGGCCAGGACGGCGCGGAGGCGCTCGGGCACCGCCGATGCGCCCTGCAGCGCCGCCAGCGCCGGGCGCACGAAGAGCAGGAAGGTCACCATCGCCGAGACCGGGTTGCCGGGCAGCCCGAAGACGAGCGTCGCGCCGCGCGTGCCGAACCAGGTGGGCTTGCCCGGGCGCAGCGCGACGCGCCAGAAGTCCTCGCGCACCCCGAGCGCCGTCAGCGCGGGCTTGACGTGGTCGTGGGGGCCGACCGACACGCCGCCCGAGACGACGACGACGTCGGCGCCCTCCAGCGCGCGTGCGATCGCCTCGCGCGTCGCGTCCTGGCGGTCGGCGACGTGTCCGGCCGAGACCACCACGGCGCCGGCGCGCCGCGCCAGGGCCGTGAGCGTCAGGGCGTTGGAGTCGTGCAGCTGGCCGGGCTCGAGCAGCGCGCCGGGCTCGCGCAGCTCGTCCCCCGTCGCGAGGACGGCGACGCGCGGGACGCGTGCGCAGCGCACCGACGCGCGGCCGGCGGCGGCCGCCACGCCGATCGCCGCGGGGGAGAGGACGGTCCCCGCGGTGAGGACGGTGGCGCCCGCGCGCAGGTCGTCACCCGCGTCGCGGACATTGCGCCCCGGGGGCACGGCGTCGCGCAGCGTGACCGTGTCGCCCGCGTCGTCGGCGAGCTCGAGCTGGAGGACGGCGTCGGCGCCGTCGGGGAGCGCGCCGCCCGTCGAGATCCGCACCGCCGTGCCGTCGCCGACCGCCACGCCCGCGGGGGCGCCGGCTCGCGATTCGCCGACGATCGACAGCCGCCGCCCGGCGGGCCCAGAGCGCACGGCAAATCCGTCCATCGCGCTGTTGGCGAAGCCCGGCACGTCGGCGGTGGCCGTGACGTCCTCGGCCAGGACGCGATCGAGGGCGCCGTCGAGAGCGACGTCCTCGACCTCGAGCGGACGGACCGCGGCCACGACGCGCGCCCGCGCCTCGTCGATGCTCAGAAGGGTCATGGATCGCATGATGCCGTCGGGCACGGCTGGTATCTCACTCGCAATGGACGAGGGGGATCTCGCGGCCGACCGGCCGCGTCCGGTGGCGGACGTGCCGCCCGAGGCGCTGGCCGACGGTGTCGCGGCCGCGAAGGCGTGGCTGCTCGCGCTCGTCTCGGCCGCCTCCCTGGATGCCATCGCCTCGCTGCCCACCGCCGACCTCGCACGCGAGGCGCCCCCGCTGTGCGCCGCCGTCCTGCGCGCCACCGGATCCGACCGCGAGCTCGCCCGCCTGGTTCCCGGTGGCGACCTGACCGGCCTCGCGGCGGGCACCGGCCGGCTCGCCGGCGCCCACACGCCCGCTGCCGCAGCCGCAGCCGTCGGTCACCTGCGCACGGCCCTGTGGGAGGTGCTGTCGCCTCCCGCGGGACGGCTCGACGGCGCCCACGTGGCCGCCCTCGCCGCCCGGCTGGCCCACGTCTGCGACATCGTGCTCCAGGCCGCGCTGAGCGAGCCCGGCGAGCCTGCGGGCGCCGCCGCGCCCGTGCGCCCCGCACCGGACCCCGGCGAGCGCGCCCCGACGGAGCTGCGGGTCGCGAGCACGCCCGCCGTGGGGGAGCAGCGCGATCCGCTGGACGCGCTCGCGGACGTCGTCGGTGTCCGGGGCACCGGCTCCGCGCACGCCGACGAGCCCTGGACCGCCGCGGTCGCCGAGCGCATCCGGCTCCACCGCCGCGACGGCCGGCCGTTCATGGTGCTCGCCGTCGAGGCCGACGAGGCCGAGCGCCTGCTCGCCGCCGACCACGACGGCGAGGCCGCGCGCGCCCTGGCCCGCGCCGAGGAGGCGATGCGCCGCGAGGTGCGCGCCGACGACGTCGTGGTGCGCGAGCACCCCGGGCGCCTGTGGCTCGTCGCCCCCAAGGTCGATCCCGCCGACGCCCGCGTGTTCGGCGAGCGGCTCGCCGCGGCCGTCACGCAGTCGGCGTCGCTGCACGGCGCGCCGCTCACGATCTCGATCGGGGTCGCCGTCTGCCCGGATGACGGGACGGCGGCCGACGCGCTGGTCGCCCACGCCGACGAGGGCGTCTTCGCCGCCCGCGCGGCCGGCGTCCGGCTGGCCTAGGTCTAGCCGCCGTAGCCCGCGCCGCCGGTGGCGGCCTCGGGTGCGGGAGCCGGTGCCGGAGCGGGAGGCGAGGAGGTGCCGTGCTGGGGCATGGCCCCGATGGTGCTCGTCTGCGTCAGGCCGAGCTGCTCAGCCGTTGCCTGCGTGAGGTCGTAGCTGGCTCCGTCGCCGAACGGGCCGCGGTCGACCACGGGCACCGTGACCGATCGCCCGTCGTGGAACAGCGTGACCGGCGTCCCGCACGGAAGCGTCCGGTGGGCGACGCCGAGCAGGCGATCGGTGAGCACCGACCCGCACGCGGTGCGCCGCCCGTACAAGCCCGGGCCGTACCAGGTGGCCCGCGCGGGCCGGAAGATCGTGACCTGGGCCTGGGGCGGCGCGCCGGCGGCCTGGGCGTCCCCGCCGGCGGGGCGGACGATAGCGCGCATCGTGAACTGCCCGACCGCGTCGGCCCGCCAGCGGGCGAGGAAGGAGCCGTCCGGCCCCGCCGGCGCGGAGGCCGCCGGCGCCCACGTGCCGTCGGGCTGCAGGCGATCGACCTCGACCGTCTGGCCCGCGTGCGCGGCGCCGAGCGTGCCGCGGAAGCGCATCGTCGCACCGAGCAGGCCGCCCGTCCGTGCGAGCAGCGCGGGCCCGGTGTCGGCGGTCGCCGCGCGCGCAGGCACGGCGGGTCCGCTCGCCAGGAGGGCAAGCGCCGTCACGGCCAGCGCCGGAACGGCGCAGCACTGCGCGATTGGGAAACGCGTCACAGGGTCATCTGGGGTCTTCGCTCGACGGCCTACGGGGTGAGCTGACGGGCTCGCGCAGAACGATCAGCGCTACAGGCGTGCCGCCGGCAGGCGGCGAGGCCCGATTCGCCCCGGCGGGCTCCGGCTTCCGACGCCGGGACCCGCAGTGGTTCCCCCGCTCCCCTCGCGCATGGCGCGAGGGGACTCGGCAGACGGCGGCAGCCTAGCGGACCCCGGGGCGGCGGGCGACCCTAAGGCCGCGGCAGCCGGCGCAGCGCGGAGCGCAGGGCCTGCCCGGCGAGCGTCGCGCCGATCTCAGCGAGCTCGCCCGCGGCCTGGACGGCGGTCCCCATCAGATCGCCGGGACCGCCGGGCTTGCGGGCCGTCGGCGCGGCGTAGCCCGCGGGCGGGACGGCCTTCGAAGCACCCGAAGCCGGAGCCTTGCGCGCCCGGGAGGACGTCTTGGCGTCGGCGCCGATCTTCGCGCGTGCCGCGCTCTTGCGCCCCGCGGGCGCCTTCGGCCGCTTCGCGCTCGCCGCCGGTGTGGTCGCCGGCTTGGTCGGGGCGGCCGCCGCGGGCTTGGCCGCCGCTCGCCTGGCGCCGGCAGCGGCCTTGGGCGCAGCCCCCGCCGCGGCCCGTGTCGCCCGGACGGGCCGATCCCGCTTCGTGCTGCGGCGCTCGGGGCGCGTCTTCGGCAGACTGCCGAGGACCTCGCGGTCGTTGCCGGCGGTGGAGGGATCAGTCGGAGACATGGCCGGATTCTGCCCGATCCCCTCATCCGACGCGGCGCCGCAGCCGAGGAGGGACGAGCTAGGTTCAGGACCGCAACCTGAAACGACGTGCCGAGTTTCGCGTAGGAGTATCGGGGCACCCTTTCGACCGGGCGCCCGTGGAGCTTTGACTTCAGAAAGTGAAGCCCTATTATCGAGGCTACGTTTGAGTATTAGTTTGGCGCGACGTATGACCGCGCAGCGTCTCGGACGTCCTCTAGAGCGTGAGAAACC
>JAOPZW010000502.1 GCA_025963905.1 Solirubrobacterales bacterium
GGTGTCCCGTGAACTCCGGCCGCTCCAGCAGGGCGGAAGGATCGCCCAGCGAGACCTGCGGATAGCGCGCCGTGAGGCGGTCGGGGGCTGTCGGGGTCAGATTCAGGCGGACAGATCCCGGCGGCGCGTGTTGCTCGTACCAGACGGCCGCCGTCACGTCGTCGGGCCTGATCCGGTTGGCCACGTCCTGGCCGAAGTAGGCGAACAACAGGCACTCGCCGACCGCCGCCGTCGCCGTGAGCAGACGAGCGAACCCCAGGCGCGCCGGGCGACCGGATGACGGCCTGCGCGTGCAGGCCACCGCGGCGAAGAAGGCGAGCCACGGCAGCCCGAAGAGGTAGGCCCGGTACCCACCCTCGCCGCCGTAGGACTGGAACACGACGCAGATGGCCGGGACGAGGATGAGGCATATGGGCACCAGGTCCCGCTGCCCCGCCCAGAGCCTGCGGGCCACCCCGATCAGGGCGAGCACGACCATCACCCCGATGACCGCCGCCGGCGCGTAGAAGGTGAGATCCGCGCCGGGAAGGGCGGCGGCGAGGTTGCGGCCGGGTGCCCCGGTGCCGGCCGGTCCGGGATTGAGGAGGCTGAAATGGAGTCCGACGAAGGACCACGCCAGGGCCAGCCACCACGCCTCCACCACCGCCATCGCCAGCGGCACCCACAGCGGCACCCTCCGGGCGAACAGCGACAGCGCGGCGACGCTGACGAGCAGGAGGACCGGAGACAGCTGGTGGCTCGTCACGACGGCGAGAAAGCACACGCCGCCGGCGACGAGCGCTCCGCGCGGCCCGAGCGGCGCCGGCGGGAGGTCCTCGCCCGGCGCCCGCCGCGGCAGCACGGCGTTCGTCAGCCCGTTGAGCCCCCAGGCCAGCCCGCGACCGGGCGCAGACCGCCGCCTCGCCACCGGGGGGCTGCACCGGAGGCACAGCCCGAGGACGACGAGCGAGAGGGCGAAGCCGAACGCCTGGGGCGCGAGGTAGTCCTGTGCCACCCAGTTCCCGAGCACGAAGAAGAACGTCCCGGTCCACAGCAGGCGCTCGTCGGCGGTCAGCCCCCGGAGCGCGAAGCGCACGGCAGCCACGTTGAAGAGGTTGAAGAACACCTGGGCGAAGCCGGCGTAGGCGATCGGCGCGAGCCCGACGGTCTTGCTGAACCACGCATTCGCGGCGAAGAAGGCGGGCCAGTTGTTGTAGATGTCGATGTCCCGGTTGACCGCGCCCGTGGCAGCGATCAGCTGGATGACGCCCAGATGCTTGTAGGTCCACGCGTACCGCGGCTCGTCGTACAGCAGCGGAGCGGTCCCGTGAAGGACGACGATCAGGGCCAGCACGTAGAGGCCCAGCAGCTTCGGTGAGGCCTTCTCGTGGGTCACCGCGACCGCGAAGCCGACGAGCAGCAGCGCGAAGGCGAAGAAGTACGTCGGCGGCAGTGCGCTGAGCAGCCCGACCCCGCCCATCGACGTCAGATCCGCCCGGAGGAGGGACGCTCCCCAGAGTCCCAGCGCCACGACGACGAGGGTGCCGTGAAGCCATGCGGTCCGGGGAATCGGATCGATGTGGTGGCGCACACGCCCACCCCCTGCCCGCCGCAGCCCCAGGGCAAGGCTCGAGGCCAGCGGGAGGAGGCAGGCCGCGGCGAGGCCGTACAGGGCCGGCCTCGGCGACCAGTCGCCGAGCCACAGCATCGACTGAACCGCGACCGCGGTCACCCCCAGGCTGACGCCGATGACGAGGCCCAACTCCATCCGGCCACGCAGCGCGGTGAGGAGCGCGGCACCGGGCGCGAGACACAGGAAGGCGAGCACGGCGGGCAGCCGCAGTGCCGTGGGAGCGCCAAGGGCGACCGAAGCCGGTGCCGCGACGCTCGCCGCCGCCGCGACGGCGGCCCGGCCGGAGCGCGGCACCGCGCGATCCGTCACGCGGGCGGGGCGCCGCGCCAGCGCCCCGAGGGCGCTCAGCACGTAGGCGACGGGCCCGATGAGCATGCCGAGGCGCTCGAGCCAGGTGAGCCGAGCCGGGTAGTCGGCGGGCTTGCCGGCGTTCTTCCGGGACGCCGGGTCTCGCAGGTAGCGCAGGCCGCCGGGCACGGCGCACACGAGCTCCAGGCGCTTCGGACCGCGGATGAGGTGCTTGGCGAGCATCGCCCCGAGGCCGATGCCGTACCGGTAGACCTGGCGCCTCAGCCTCGGCATGCCCTCGGGATGCTCGTGCCACACGATGGCGCTGGGCTCGTAGGCCACCGCGTGGCCGGCGCGCAGGACCCGGATGTAGAGGTCCAGGTCCTCGGCGCCCGTGGTCGGGGTCCCGGGACCGAGGGTCGTGTCGAACCCGCCGAGCGCCCGGGCGACGTCCGCCCGCAGCACCGTGCTGGCACCCGAGCCCATCGTGCCGGCCGTGTAGGGGAAGAGCGGGTCGTGCTCCCGGGCCTCGGGCAGGCGGTAGGTGCGACGGCGAAAGCCCTTGCCGAAGCCCGCGTATTGCTCGAGCAGCAGCTGGCTGTCGGTCTCGAGCTCGAGCGGGAGGATCAGTCCGGTGACACAGGCGACGTCGTCGGCGCGATCGAGCGCCTCGACCCCCTCTCGGATCCAGCCCGGGTCGACGACCACGTCGTCGTCGGCGAAGGCGACGACCTCGCCCTCGGCCGCCGCCAGGCCCGCGTTGCGTGCCCGCGAGGCGCCCACTCGCGGTTCCTCCACGTAGCGCAGGTTCGGCCTGTCGGGAAACCGCTCGGCGAGCATCCGCCGCGTGGCGGGCGAGCCCGGACGATTCTCGACGACGATGACTTCGAAGTCCTGGTAGTCGCAGCCGAAGACCGAGCGCAGACAGCGCTCGAGGACATCCGGGTTGCAGCAGGTCGCGACCACGACGCTGACGGGCGGTTGCGTCGCCGGCGCTCTTCGCGGCCCCTCCGCGAGGCGCGGGACTCCCGCCAATGGGAGCGAGCTGGGCAGCGCGAGCTCCCGCTCGGCGAATGCCTCGGCCAGCTCCGCCCCGAGCTGGTGGCGCAGCCCGTGCGCGAGGCGGTCGCGCGATACTCGGCCGCCGGAAGGGACCGCGAACCTGGCGACGCCGACCGGATCGCCGTCGAGCCGCGCGACCGCCAGCAGCGACCGATAGGGGTCCCAGGGGCCTGCGCGCCAGAGCCGCAGGTCGGTCAGCGGCAGCTCGAGGTCGATCATGCGCACCGCGGCGGGGGCGACGAGCCCCCCGGTGCCGTCGAGCGGCGCCGCCTCCGCACGACGGGACGACCGTTCAGGCGCGGGTGTCGTTGCCGGGGCCGGCAACGCTAGCCGTGGACGGTGAGGTCGGGAGCATCGAGGGGGTGCGCGGCACCGCGGATCTGCACGGGCGCGGGCGGCGTGCCGCCGTCGCGCTCCCCCGCCGCCTGGCGGCTCCCGGAGACCAACCCTTCGTAGAGCTCCAGCGTTCTGTCGACCAGCGAATCCAGGGAGGCGACGGGCAGGTGCCACTCCTGCGTCGCGGGCCGGAGACCGAGGCCGGCGGCCTCGGAGATCGCGTCTGCCACCTCGAGGGGAGACCCTTCCGGCGAGACGAAGATCACGCGGGAGCCGTCGACGTCGGCAGCCGCCTCGCGATGAACCGGGGTGTCGGAGGCGACGACCACTCCACCGGCCGTCAGCGCCTCGGTGATGTGCAGCCCCGAGGACTGGTGCTCGGCCAGGGCCACCAGGACGCGCCCCGTGCGCAGCCAGCGGTACCGGTCCCCATCCGGCACGGATCCGACGAAGCGCACGCGTGAGGACACCCGGAGGTCGGCCGCGTAGGCCCGGAGCCTGTGGCGGCTCGGTCCATCACCCACGATGACGAGCCGGTGCTCGGGATCGAGGCTCGCCATGGCCGCGATCGCCCGGTCCACGCGCTCTCGTCGCTCCAGGGGACCGATGGCGAGCAAGACTCGGCCGGGGTGCGCGAACGGAGAAGCCGCCCGGATCGCCTCCGCGTCGACGCCGGCCGGCACGACGCAGATCCGGTCCGCCGCCCACGGGAACGTCGTGGCGAGCAGGTCGGCGTCCACGTGCGAGCGGCAGACGATCTGGGCGGCAGCGTCGACGACGACGCGCGTCGCGCGAGCGTACGGCCAGTGCACCAAGCGCTGGAGCGGCGCATCCGGGGTGAACACGAACCGCCGGAAGCCGGCGCGCGCGACCATGAGCGCCAGCGGCCCGTGGGCGGTGTGCACATCGGCCAGGTCGAACTCGGAGGCGGTGCGGCGGAGGCGCTCGGACAGCCCGGGCACCGCAGCGAAGCGTCCCGGGCGAACGACCGTGGGGAATCGCCGGACGACCACGCCCTCGCGCTTGGCGATGCGCGGCATGCCGCGCCCGGCCCCCTGGACCAGCACGTCGACCTCGGTCCCGCGGCGCGTGAGCCCCCGCGCGAGCTCGTCCACCTGGCGCTGCAGCCCGCCGGCGTGCGGGACGTAGCTCGATGCCACAAGCGCGACCTTCATCTGGTCAGGAGGCGGTAGGCGATCCTGGGCAGGACCGACCGCCGCGAGGCCGTGGACATCCGCTCGAGCGCGATCGTGCGCAGGACGCGCGTCCCGTCGCGAACGGCATTCAGGTTGCTCATGCCGTGGATGCGCTCGCGCTCGTAGCTCGGGACCTCGTGCACGACGAGTCCGGCCTTGGCGATCCGGACGTTGATCAGGGTCTCGACCTCGAAGCCGTCGCAATCGACGCGCATGTAAGGCAGGCACCGCGCCCAGAAGGCGTTGTAGCCGTAGCAGAGGTCGGTGTAGCGCGTGCCGTAGAGCGCGTTGACGATGGCGTTGAGCGCACGGTTCCCGAGGCTGCGGGCGCGAGTGATGTCCGAGCTCGCTCCACCCTGCGCGAACCGCGATCCCTTGACGAAGTCCGCCCCGCTGCAGAGCGCCGCGACGAACCGCGGGATCTCGGCGGCGTCGGTCGAGCCGTCGGCGTCCAGCGTCACGACGATGTCGCCCGTGCAGGCCGCGAATCCCTCGGCGAGCGCGTTGCCCTTGCCGCGGCCGCTCTGCATCACGATGCGCACGTCGGGCCACAGTCCCCGTGCCGCCGCGACCGTGTTGTCGGTCGAATGGCCATCGACCACGATCAGCTCGTGGAGCCCTTCCGGGAGGCGGGCGAAGACGTAGGGCAGGTTCTGCTCCTCGTTGAGCGCCGCGATGACGACGCTGACGCGCAGCCCCATCTGCGCCAGCGATGGGACGCGGACCCTGGAGGCCGCGATGGGTACCTGCGGGACCAGGTCGCGCGAAAGCCCCGCACCGGGGACCACGCGGAGCTCCGGCGAGGCTATCGACAGAGAGGCCACGGACTGCTCTCCCCCAGGACGATTGAGTTGGCGATCTCCATGCTCACCAAACGGGCGGACTCGCCTTCGGCATTCGCCGCCGGCCACGACCGCCGGAGGAAAAACGGCCCTTCTTCCCGCGGGCAAGTTCCGAGGGGGGCCAAGCGTTCCTTCGGTGATACCTATGAGCACGACGTCCCTCGACCCATACGCGCCGCCGTCGCACGACACGCGGCAGCCCGAGCTCCGCATCGCCATCGTGCTCGAGGACGAGCGCGGGCGCGAAGCGCTCGTCGCGACCCTCGCCGCCGGGGGGCTGCCCGTCAACGCCGGGGCGCTGACGCTCCACCGGCTCGGCGAGCTGGCCCACCACCCGCCGGACGCTGTCGTCCTCGTCGTCGACCTCGCCCGCGGACCCGGGCTCGCCGCCCTAAGACGGATGCGCAAAGAGCTCCCTGCGACGCGCATCGTCGTCGTCGCGGGTGACGCCGGGGCCGGCGCGGCACGACAGACGCTCAACGCCGGCGCCGACGCGCTCGTCCCTCTGCCGGAGATCGAGCGGTCGCTCGCGCCGGTCGTCGGTGCGGTCATGGCCGGATTCGTCTGCACGCCGCGCTGGGCCCGGCGACTCGTCGCCAAGCCGTCCTTCTCCCACCGCGAGAAGGAGGTCCTGGCGCTGCTCGTGGCGGGGCTGACCAACCGCGAGATCGCGGGACGACTCTACCTCGCCGAGAGCACCGTCAAGAGCCACCTCGCGTCCGCCTTCGCCAAGCTCGGGGTGCGCTCGCGAAAGGACGCCGCCGCCCTCCTGCTCGACCCCGCCGAAGGCCTGGCGGCCACCGCGCTGCCCCCGGAGGCAGCCCTGCCGAGCATCCTGCTGACGTCCTAGGGGACGCGGCGGGCGCCGGACGGGCGTCAGGCCGGCAGCAGCGGCCCGGGCAGATCGGCCGCGACGCCACGCTCGCGGGCTTTCCAGCCCGGCTTGCCGTAGGAAGTGGGAAGTCCTACTGTCCACTTCATGTCCGCCGCCGAGTCCGTCCTCAAGCCCGATTTCGCCGCCAAGCGCAAGCACTTCATCTTCACCGACGAGCACGAGCAGCTGCGCGAGTCGATCCGCAGCTTCGTCGTCAAGGAGCTCGCTCCCCACGCCGAGGAGTGGGAGGAGACGACGTTCCCCGACTCCGTCTTCCATCGCATGGGCGAGCTGGGCTTCCTGGGTCTCGACAAGCCCGAGCGCTACGGCGGGCAGGGCGGCGACTACTACACGAGCCTCGTGCTGGCCGAGGAGATCGTCAACGCCCGGTCGGGCGGCCTGGCGATGGGAATCGCGGTCCACACCGACATGGCGATGCCGCCGATCCTCGCCTTCGGCAGCGAGGAGCAGAAGCAGGAGTGGGTGGTGCCGGCCATCCGCGGCGAGAAGATCCTCTGCCTGGGCATCACCGAGCCCGACGCAGGCTCCGACGTGGCGGGGATCAAGACGCGCGCGGTCCGCGACGGCGACGAGTACGTCATCAACGGCTCCAAGACCT
>JAOPZW010000505.1 GCA_025963905.1 Solirubrobacterales bacterium
GCGGTGCGCTGGTCGCTTGAGGCGTAGATCGCGCCGTAGGCCCAGCCGCCGAGCAAGGTCCGGATGAAGCGTTCTGCTTTGCCGTTGGTCTGCGGGCGGTAGGGCCGCGTGCGCATGTGGCGCACACCGAGAGCTCGGCAGGCGATCGCGTGCGCGGCGGACACGTAGGGCGAACCGTTGTCGGTGATGATCCGCTGGCAGCGGATGCCGTGTCGGGCGAAGAACTCGATCGCGCGACCCAAGAACGCGACCGCCGTCGTCGCCTTCTCGTCGGGCAGGACCTCGGCGTAGGCCAGGCGGGTGGCGTCGTCGACGGCGACGTGGACTGCGTCCCAGCCGTAGACGCGTCGCCGGACCCCCGAGCCGTCGGTGATCCTGGGTTTACCGTTCTTGGCGCGGCCTGCGGTGATGCGTTTGCCGGCGCCGTTGGTGATCCGTCCGAGCTTCTTGACGTCGATGTGGATCAGCTCGCCGGGCATCGCGCGCTCGTAGCGCTGGGCGGGCTCCAGACCCAGCCGGCCGAGCTTGCCCATCCCCAGGCGCTTGAAGACCGCCGAGATCGTCGAGCACGGCATGTCCAGCAGCTCGGCGAGCTCCGGCGCGGTGAACCGAAGCCTGCGAAGCGCGCCGAGCAGCTGCTCGGTCTTCTCGTCGGTGCGGTTGGCGACCACATGCGGCGCGCTGGAGCGATCCCTCAGGCCATCCGGGCCTTCGGACTCAAACCTCTTGACCCATTTCAAGCAGGTCGCGACAGAGACCTCAAAGCGCGCCGCGGCCTGGGCAACCGTCGCGCGCTCATCGACGACGAGGGCGACCATCCGCCGGCGCTGCTTCAGTGACAGCGCCGCATTAGCGTGCAGCTTCATCCGGTGTCCTCCTTGGGACTGGTGGCGTCAGACACCCCCAGCCTCCAAGGAGGCCCGGATGAACAACCTGCCTAGGAACTACACCTAGTGGCCCACTAGGACTTGTCCTCGAGCCCGGCTGGTGCGAGTGCCGCAATGCGCACCGCCAGGGCACCGGGCCGGCGCCCCGACGCCTCACGGCGCTCCTTGCGCATGACGGCGCGGCGGACGACCTGGCCGCCCAGGAACCGAGCGGGCTCGGGCGGGAAGCGGTCATGCGGACGATCGACGAGCCTGACACTGCTCCACTCATCGCGCCGGCCCAGCGCCAGCGAGGCGAGCACACGCCCACCGACGACGCTCGGCCCCACGCCGTTGCCGCTCCATCCCACCCCGTAGAGCAGGTGCTCGCGGCCGCCCAGATGGCCGAGGATGGGGACGCTCGTCGGGGTCCGGTCGATCGGCCCTCCCCAGTCATGCTCGATCTGGACACCTGCGAGCTGCGGGTAGTAGCGGCGCAGCTCCGTCGCGACCATCGCAGAGCGCGCAGAGCTGCGATCGAAGCGATGGCCGATGCGATCACCCATCGCGAGGCTGGCCGTGCCCTTGCCGAAGGCGATCCGCCCGTCGCGCGTGGTGCGGTAGTAGTCGACCATCAGCTGCGAGTCGGTGATGCTCTCGCCGCCCGTCCAGCCGATCTCCGCCAGGAGGTCCGGGATCGGCGCCGTCACGACGATGTCGCTGGAGACACAGACCAGTGAGCGGCGCAGTTCGGGAAGGCCGGCGGCCGACGCGTTGGTCGCAACCACGAGCCGCTCGGCGCGAACCTCGCCGCGCGCGCCGTGCACCACGACAGGACTGTCGCGAGTGAAGTGCTCTACCCGGGTGTGCTCGTGGATGCGGACGCCGAGGGTCAGGGCGACCCGGCGCAGGCCGCGCGCCAGCAGGGCGGGCTGGACGGTGGCGGCGCTGGCCTCGAATACGCCCGCGAGGTGGGTGGCCGAGCCGGTGCGACGCGCCATCTCCTGGGGACTGACGCGCTGGAAGGCGTCGACCCCGAGCTCGTCACAGACGGCCAGAACGCCGTCCCACGCGCCGACGTGTGCCGGCGCCGTCGCGGTCCAGAGCAGGCCCCCCTGGCGGAAGTGCGCGTCGATCCGGTGGGCCGCGCAGAACGCGCCGATCTCGCCGATGGCGGCCTCCGAGGCGCGGCCGAGCCAGAGGGCCTGCTCACGCCCGCAGGCCTTGACGAGGCTGGAGAGCTTCGGCCACCACGATAGGACCATGCCCCCGTTGCGGCCGGACGCGCCTCCACCGCAGACGTCCTGCTCGAGGACGACCACGTCGCAGCCCGGGTCGAGCTCCTTGATGCGGATCGCGGTCCACAACCCGACGTAACCGCCGCCGATGATCGCCACGTCGGCGCGGCGCGCGCCCTCGAGCGGTGGCTGAGCCGGCTCGTCGCCGAGTGCCTCGTGCAGCCAGAGCGAACGATGTGGTCCGGCGGCCTTCACCGGTCGAAGGCCCTGGCCGGCTCCTCCGGCTCTTGGGCGGACGCCGGCACCACCGTCGGGATCGCCGGGTCGGCGGCGCGATCGATGAAGCTCGTGGGGTCGAGTCCCGCGACCATCTGCACCGCCCGCCCCGGCCGGCGCCCGGCGTCCTCGGCGCGCTCCTTGCCCGCGATCGCCGCGCGGACGAGGAGGCCGCCGGCGAACCGCAGCGGCTCCGGGGGTAGCGTTGACCCGGGCGCGCGGCGCAGCGCCTCTGGCACCGTCTCGTCCCGCGCGCCCACAGCCATGGCCGCCAGCGCCCTGCCCGCGAGGTAGGAGGGACCGACGCCGTTGCCCGAGAACCCCGCGCCGACGAGAACTTCCGGATGACCGTCCAGCGCGCACAGGAACGGCAGGCCGGACATGGAGTAGTCGATGGGCCCGCGCCAGCTGCACGCGATCGGTGCATCCCAGAGCGCGGGGTAGATGTGGCGGAACTGACGGCGCACCTCGCCGGCGCGGGGCGAGTCGCCGTGGAACGAGGCCTGGATCCGGCCACCCATCGACAGCGTGCCGCCCCCCTTGCCGAACACCACGCGCCCGTCGCCGGAGCGGTGGTAATAGTTCACCAGGCGGCGGGAATCCGAGATCGAGACGCCGGCGTCCCAGCCAATCTGGTCGAGCCGCGCGGGGATCGGCTCGGTGGCGATGACGTCGCTGGCGACGACGACCAGGGAGCGGCGAAGCTGCGGCAGAGCAGCGGCCCAGGCATTGATCGCCAGCACGACCCGCTCGGCGCGCAGCTCGCCTCGCGGCGTCCTGACGCGCGGCTGCGGATCGGCATGCAGAGCCGTCATCGGCGTGCGTTCGACGATCACGACGCCCGCGCGCCGCGCGACAGCCGCCATTCCCCGCGCCAGCGCGGCGGGCTGCACCGTGCCGGCTCCCGCCTCGAAGACGCCGGCCAGGTGGCAGGGAGATCCCGAGCGCGTGGCGACCTCCTCGCCGCTGAGCGGCACGTACGGCTCGGCCCCTTGCGCGGCGATCTCGTCGATGGTCGCGCGCCACGCGTCGACCTGCGTCGCGTTGGTTGCCGTCCACAGCCATCCAGCCCGGCGGAAGTCCGCGTCGATGTCGTGCTCGGCGCAGAAGCGCCCGATCTCCAGGACCGCCTGCTCTGTCGCGCGCGCGTAGCGCAACGAGTCGTCGGCGCCGCAGAGCTTCCTGAGGCTTGAGAACTTCGACCATGCCGTCATCACGAAGCCGCCGTTGCGACCGCTCGCGCCAGACCCGCAGAGGTCTGCCTCGAGCACCACGACATGCAGCGACGGGTCATGCTCCTTGAGCGCGAGTGCCGTCCACAGCCCCGTGAATCCTCCGCCGACGATGCAGACGTCGGCGCGCGGCGGAACCGGGGTCGGGTCGGCGCACGACGCCGCCGCACCTCCCTCGGCAGCCAGCGCCTGACGGAGCCACAGCGCGCGGGTCGCCCCAGGGGGGCGGAACGTGCCCGCCCGGAACGTAGCCACCGTGGTGCGACTCCGCCTGAGCATGGCGCGAGTATCGGGAGAGCCTCGACCGGCGGCCACGGTGCGCCGTCACGAACCACGTCGGGACGTTGAGTCGATGGTATGAGCCCGCCCAGGAGCTCAGTCGCCGAGGAGCTCCAGAGCCTGGACGGCCAGCCACAACTGAGCCACGGCCGCCGTCTCGTTGAGCTTGCGACCGGTGAGCTGCTCGAGGCGCTGCATGCGATAGACGAGCGTCTGCTTGTGGACGAACAGCTGCGCCGACGCACGCTGCCACGAACGGTTGCAGCGCAAGAACGTGGCCAGCGACGGCACCAGGTCGGTGCCGTGCTCCGCGTCGTAGGCCAGCACCGGGCCGAGGATCTGCTCAACCGCGGTCCGCGCCTCGGAGATCGACCGCGGGCCGAACACCGTCTGCGATTGATCGCCGTAGAGCGTCAGTCGCTGCCCGTCGTTCTGTGCGGCCGCCAGAGCCCACCGCGCTTCCCGTGCGGCCGACCGCGTCCCATCGAGCTCGTCGAACGGGTCGCTGACGCCGATTCGGGCATCCTCGTCGAAGAGCCCGATCAGCTCCGCGAGGACCGCCGTGCCGGCCGGAAGCAGCGCGAGGAGCGTCTCACTGCGGCGCAGCAGCATGTGCGGCACCTCACGGTCCGCGAGCGCGTGATGAAGCCACCCGCTGCCTTGCGGGTCGCCCTCACGCCTGACGGCCACGAGCGCGAAGGGTCCCTCGTCCATGCCGTGGCGGCGTAGCTGCTGTGCCGCGGCGGCCGTCGAGATACGTCCGTCCAGCAGCGATGCCAGCGTCTCGCTGCCGAGCCGTCGCAGTTCTTCGCGTTCCGCCCAGATCCGTCCGACCTCGAGGGCCAGCACCGTGGCGACGTGCTGCAGCAGCGCGTACGGCGGCGCCGAAGTGCCTTCGTTGGGGACAGCCAGCAGCGAAGCGGAACGCCGGGCGGGCACCGGGACGACCAGCACTGTGGCTCCGCCCACCGCGAGGCGCAGGATGCCGGGCAGCGCGCCGCCTCGCTCTTCGACCGCGCGCGAGAACGCGTCGCGCAATGCAGCCGGCGGCGCGGCGGCACCCGGAAAGAGCGAGGCGCCACTGTCGTTGGCGCACACATGCAGACGGCACTGGATCTCCTGCGCCAGACCTTGGAGAAGCTCCGCCGGGCTGGCGTTGCGTGCAACGTCAGCGCGGACACGGTCGTAAATGCGCACAGCGCGCACGAGACGCGTGTGCTCGTCGCCGTGGTTGGCCGCGCCGACGGCACGGCTTATCTGCACGAAAGGGACCTCGAACGCGGTGAACAGCACGGGCAGGGCTAGGCGCTCGGCGGTGGCCATCATGGCGTCGCTGAGCGGAGGCGCGTGCATGCCGTCGCCGATCGCCACGCCGCTGATGCCGACCGCTGCCAGGTTCGAGATGTAGCCGACCTGGTCCGCCTCGTCGGAGGGGATTCCCAGTCCGACGGTCATCAGGAGGTCTCCCTCCTCCAGCCACTCCCACGGGCGCGGCATCTCGATGCTGTGCGCCCAGCCGATGCTTTGATCCGCACCGTCGGCGCCGGCATGGATCCGGGTGCGCAGATACGGGATCTCGGTGAGCTGGCGTACCGTCAGAGGGGGCATCGGCGTTCGTACGCGAGTATGACGCTCCACGCGCGAGATCAGCCGGTCGGTCGCGGCGGACCCGCCCGGGACGCGCGTCCGAAGCTCTTCGCGCCCGCCGGGGAGTCCGGCCCGCCGGCGTCCATCAGGGACGCTGTGTCGCGAGCGGAGTCTCGACCCGGGGCGGGTCGTCGCCGCTGGCGAGGACTGCGGGCTCGGCAGCATGGTCGTGAGCCAGCACACGCATGACTGCCCAGTACGCAAGTGCGCAGACGATGATCACCGGGGCCGTAGCGGTGAGCTTGTTGAAGTACGGCTCACCCGCGTTGATGTGCAGCCACGTCAGCGTCGACTGCCAGCCGCCCAGGAAGATCCAGAGCGCCACGCCGGCGAGCCACACACCGAGAGCGACGAGGTTGAAGCCGCCGCGGAACCAGTACGGCCCCCCCTCGCGCTGGTAGAGACCGACGAGGTCGATACGCTGCCGGCGGACGAGGAAGTAGTCGCCCAGCGCCACGCCCCAGTACGGAGCGATCAGCGCGCCAACGCCCGTCAGGATGTCGTTGAAGTTGCTCTGCAGCGATCCCAGGTAGATGAACACCGTGGACGGCAAGGCGACCGCGACGACGAGCACGTGGTAGCTCATCTTCGGCAACGCCGTGCGAACGCCCATCGCCGAGCAGTACAGAAGCATCGCGTTGTTGATGATCGTCGAGAAGATGATGATCGCCAGCGCCGGGATGCCGAGGCCGGACTTCGTCGCCCACACCGAAGGATCGCTGGAGCCGGTGGTCAGCGTCGCGATGCCGCCGACGATCGCGAACAGGAAGGCGATGAAGGCGAGGCCGATCCATGCCCCCCAGAACGCTCCCTGCTCGCTCTTGGCGAAGCGATTCCACGCTCCCATGTAGGCGAACCAGGAGACGGCGTAGGCGATGTTCGCCTCCAGTGCGTACTGCCAGGACACCGAGTGGTCTGGCTTCTTGGCGGCGATCCCGTGCCAGCCGAAGTCGCTGAGCTGCTTCACGAGCAGCACGACCGCGAAGATGATGAGCAGCGGCACGGCGACCTTCACCAGCACGAAGACCGACTTTGGCGTCAGGTAGAGCATCGCCACCGGGACCACCAGGCCGAACCCCATCGCGAAGACGGTGTACCACGTCTTCCAGTGGGCGCCCAACTCCCCCAGCGACGCCTTGCCGGACTGGCCGGCCACCGAGCTCAGGATGCCGACCCAACCGAAGTTCACGAAGACGAGTAGGAAGATCCCCACATAGGCGCCGAACGTGCCGTAGGTGGAGCGCATGCCCACGTACTCGTCGACGCCGTAACGCGCCGAGCGCAGGCCCGACAGGGAGGGGAACAGGTTGCCGATCGTCGAGCCGGCGATCGTCACGACGATCATCCCGACCGCGCCGAGGGCGGTGGCGTAGTAGCCGCCGAGCAGGAACGTCGTCAGCAGGATGTTCCCGCCGCACCACAGCCAGAACATGCTCAGCCCGCCGGCATACCGCTCACCGGCCGGGATCGGCAGGATACCCTCGCCGTAATCGCGGGACGAGACCTCGACCGTCGAATCCATGACCTCTCCTCCGGATGCCGCGTTCAATGGGTGGAGATCCACCACAGGGACGACCCGAGCGCGAGCGCGATGCTCAGCGCGACGGACCAAAGCGCGACCGCCGGGCTGACCTCGCCCCCCGGCTCGACCCTGCCGACGAACCGACCGATGGTTTCTTCATCGACGAAATCCCCGCGGCGGGAGCCTGCGTTCGACTGCATGCTGCTCTCCTCTCTCGACCCGGTCGCGCTGAAGCGCAGCCGCAGTCTCACCCGGCGGCGCGCCCGCCCACAGCTAGATGGTCGTCACATCCGCGCCGGAGCTGTCGTACCGTGGTACGAGGGCGCGGCTCTGAGCGACGCCGGCCTCAGGCGGCCTTGAGCTCGGGCAGGAGCGTCGGCCCGCACTGCGAGACGTCCTCGGCGAGGCGCATCGCGGTGATCTCCTCCCACCGTCCGCTGTCGACGAACGCGCGGCACAGGCGCTCGACGTCCTCGAGCGCGTGACGGGCCGCGATCTCCTCCATCAGGTCACGGCTGAAGATCAGGTCGTCGGCAGCGCGGCGGATCCGGTCCTGCTCGCCGTCGAGCAGCTTGCTCGGACCCAGGTCCTCGAGGGTCTGGATCACTCGTCGGTAGGCATCTGCACGTTCAGGAGTCATGAGGCGGCACAGTCGTCAGGGGACGCGATAGGCCCATGATCCGCGCTCGCCGAAGCCGTGCCTTTAAGC
>JAOPZW010000007.1 GCA_025963905.1 Solirubrobacterales bacterium
ACGTCGTCGGAGGCCGCCGCGCGCAGGCGCGGCTCGAGCTCGATCGCGTGGGCCAGCGACGCCAGCGCGGCGTCGCGATGGCCCTGATGAGCCTCGAGGCAGGCGAGCTCGTAGTGCAGGCTCGGGCTCTCGGGGTGCACCCCGAACCCGTCGGCCAGCACCTCGCGCGCCCCGGCAGGGTCCTCCGCGCGCAGGGCGGCGGCGCGGAACGTCCACTCCCAGGCCGACGGCGTGAACACCGGCGGCCCGCCGAAGCTCAGGACGGTCGTGCCCGCCTCGACCGCCACGGCGTGGCGATGCGCCTCGGGCTCGGGGAGGAAGACGTACGTGCCGGCCGGCGCGTCGAAGGACTCCCCGTCGATCGTGAAGCGCGCCACGCCGCGGGCGACGAAGTAGAGCTCCTCGTGGGCCAGGTCGGTGCTCTCGGTGTGGGGCTCGACGACGTCATGCCCGGCGACCTCGGCGGTGTAGGCGTTCGTGCCGAACGCCCGGATGCCCAGGTGGTGGCGCACCGGACGCCACGTCAGCGTCGCGGGCCCGGGCAGCGCCGGGATGTCGTCGAGGTGGGCGGTGCGGTAGCGCGGCATCGGAGGAGGGGCTCGGTCAGGCGGCGTCGCGCTGCGCCGCCGGCGCGGCGGCCACCGCGCCGAAGTACGCGCCGCCCCCGAGCGCCCGGTCGAACGAGGACCACGCGGCGCCCGGGGCGAGCTCCTTCTCGAGCCGGTCGAAGCTGCCCAGCCGCCCGCCGAGGTTGTCGATCATGTGCACGAGCGTCGCCTCGCGCGTGCAGGGGACGACGGGGCTGCCGTGCTCCAGGGAGCCGTGGTGGCTCAGGATGATGTGCAGGACCGCCTCGGCCCGGTCCGGCGGGAAGCCCGGGAGGTCCTCGATCGCGCGGCGGATGCGGTAGTAGCCCAGCGGGATCTCGCCCTGCAGCCGGCCGGCGTCGGTGAGGTCCAGGGACGCGGGGTCGCTCGTGTAGGCCTCGATCTTCCCGATGTCGTGCAGCAGCGCGCCCGTGACCGCCACGTCGCGATCGATGCCTGGGAAGGTCGCGGCCAGCGCGCCGACGCCCTGTGCGACCGACAGGCAGTGCTCGAGCAGCCCGTGGACGTAGGCCTGGTGGAAGCGCTTGGCGGCCGGCGCAGCGCGGTACGCGCGCCACGACTCCGTCCCCGGGCCCAGCACGCGGTCGAGCAGCGCGCGCAGATGCGCATCCTGCACGGTCGCGATCAGCTCGCGCAGGTCGGCCTCCATCGTCTCCGCCGGGCGCGGGGGGCCGTCGAGCAGGTCGGCCATCGCGTACGACCCCTCGGGCGCAGGGCGCAGCGCGCGGATCGCGATCTGCGGGCCGAACTTGGGGTGCACGTCGAAGCGGCCCGTGACGCGCACGACGCGACCGGCGGAGCACAGCCGGGCCACCTCGGCTGCGCCGTCCCACACCATGGCCGTGACCTGGCCCGTGCGATCGCCGAGCGCCAGCTTCAGGAACTCGCCGCCGTCGCGCCTCCGGCGGGTCTCGGAGGCGCGCACCAGAAGGGCCTGGTCGACGTCGGAACCGTCCTGGAAGTCGCGGACGAACACGCGAGCCAAGGTAGGGAGCGAGGCGGACGGCATAGGGTGCATGGACACGATCCTGTGGTCGTTCGAGAGGGGATGGATCTGACATGGCACAGACCGCGATCGTCACGGGAGCGACCGGTGGGCTCGGGGGCGCCGTCACGCGCGCGCTCCTGGCCCACGGCTGGCGCGTGGTCGCCACCGGACGCTCCGAAGACGACCTCGAGGAGCTCGCCGCCGAGGAGGGGGTCACGCCCGTCCCGGCCGATCTCATGGAGGTCGCGGAGGTCGCAGAGGTGGCGGCCGTCGCGGGCCCCGGGCTGCGCGCCCTCGTCAACCTCGTGGGCGGCTTCGCCGCGGGCGGCCGTGTCCACGAGGCCGCCGTCGAGGGCTTCGAGAACCAGCTGCGCCTGCACCTGCGCCCCACCTATCTCATGAGCGCCGCGGCGATCCCGGCGATGCTCGACGGCGGCGGGGGCGCGATCGTCTGTGTCTCCTCCCGAGCAGCTTTGCGACCATTCCCGGGCGCCGCGGGGTATGTCACCGCCAAGGCTGCCGTCCTGGGCTTCGTCGGCGCGCTCGACGCCGAGTACCGCGGGGACGGCATCCGGGTGAACGCCGTGCTGCCCTCGACGATCGACACGCCCGCCAACCGCCGCGCGATGCCCCGCGCCGACAAGAGCGCCTGGGTGGCGCCCGAGGCCATCGCCGAGGTCATCGCGTTCCTCTGCTCCGACGCCGCCGCGGCGACCAGCGGCGCGCACGTCCCGGTGTACGGAAGGGGTTGACGTGGCGCTGCGAGGCGGAATCGATCTCGGCGGGGCCAAGATCCAGGCCGTCGTCACGGAGGCGGGGCGTGAGGCCGCGGGCCAGTCGCGCCACCCCACGCCGGTCGTGGGCGGCCCCGAGGCGATCGCCGCGGCGATGGCGGCGGCGCTGACCGAGGCCGCCCAGGCGGCCGGCGTCCGGACCGACGCGCTGCAGGGCGTGGGCGCCTGCGCGCCCGGCGACGTCGACGCGGTCGCCGGGACGGTCACCAATGCCAACAACCTCACCGGCTGGGCCGGGGTCACCTATGACCTCTGCGCCGACCTCGAGCGGCGCCTGGGGACCCACGTGCGCGTGGGCAACGACGTCAACGCAGCGACCCTCGGGGAGGTGCGCCTCGGCGCCGGCCTGCCCTACTCGTCTCTCCTGGGCGTGTTCTGGGGCTCGGGCGTGGGCGGGGCCATCGTGCTCGACGGCGTCCTGTGGGAGGGGCGCGGCGCGGCGGGCGAGATCGGCCACGTCGTCGTGTGCTTCCAGGGCGGCCGGCGCTGCTCGTGCGGCAACCTCGGCTGCATGGAGGCCTACGCCGGGCGCGGTCCGATGGAGACCCGCGCGCGGGAGCTGCACGAGGCCGGGCGCAAGACGCGCCTGTTCGAGCTCATGATGCACCGGGGCAAGGACCGCCTGACGAGCGGCGTCTGGGAGCGGGCGCTGGAGCACCACGACGAGCTGGCGGAGGAGCTCATGGCGGAGGCGGTGAAGGCCCTGGGCGCCGGGATCGCGAGCGCGGTCAACCTCCTCGACGTGCCCGCGGTCGTCCTCGGCGGCGGCATGGGCCTGCGCTTCTTCGAGCGCCTGCACACGAGCCTCGAGGCGAGCATCCAGGAGCATCTCTTCGACCACGACCATCCCCCCGACCTCGTGTGCGCCGCGCTGGGTGACCTGGGCGGCGCGATCGGCGCGACGCTGCTGCTTGACGAGGCGTCGCCGGCCGGCGGGAACCCCGCCGGCGTACGCTGAGCTGATGGGCGGAACCGCCTCCACCCACGACCGGCGCTGGTGGACGCTAGGCGCGGTCTGCGTTGCCACGTTCATGCTGCTGCTCGACATCACGATCGTGAATGTCGCGCTGCCCGACATCCAGCGCTCGCTGAGGTCCAGCTTCTCCGACCTGCAATGGGTCATCGACGCCTACGCGCTGTCGCTGGCTGCCCTGCTGCTGACGGCCGGCGCCCTCGCGGACCTGTTCGGCCGGCGCCTCGTGTTCGTCGTCGGGCTCGGCCTCTTCACCGCGGCGTCGCTGCTCTGCGGGCTGGCGACGTCGCCGGCGTTCCTCAACGTCGCCCGCGGGCTGCAGGGTGTCGGGGGCGCGGCGATGTTCGCCACGTCGCTGGCGCTGCTGGCCCAGGCCTTCCAGGGACCGGAGCGGGGCACGGCGTTCGGCATCTGGGGGGCGACGATCGGAGCGGCCGTCGCCATCGGCCCGCTGGTCGGCGGCGCGCTGACCGAGGGCTTCGGCTGGGAGTCGATCTTCTTCATCAACATCCCGATCGGCGTCGCGGCGATCTTCGTGTCGCTGCGCCAGGTGGCCGAGTCGCGCGACCCGCACGCGACGGGCGTCGACTGGGGCGGCCTGCTGACCTTCTCGCTCGGCCTGTTCCTGCTCGTCTTCGCGTTCGTCCGCGGCAACTCCCAGGGCTGGGGAAGCGCCCAGATCGCGGGCTCGCTGGTGGCCGCGGCGGCCCTGCTCGTCGCGTTCGTGTTCGTGGAGCGCCGCCAGGAGCGCCCGATGTTCGACCTCTCGCTCTTCCGCCGGCGGGCGTTCACCGGCGCGGCGATCGCGGCGTTCTGCCTGTCGGCGTCGATGTTCTCGATGTTCCTGTACCTGACGCTGTACATCCAGAACTCGCTCGGCTACACGCCCCTGCAGGCGGGCCTCCGGTTCCTGCCGCTGTCACTCGTCTCGTTCGTCGTCGCGCCGGCCTCCGGCAAGCTCTCGGCGCGCGTCCCCGTCCGCGCGCTCATCGGCGGCGGGCTCGTGCTGGTGGCCATCGGGCTGCTGCTGATGCGCGGCCTGACCCCGCACTCGGGGTGGACCGCGCTCCTGCCGGGGTTCCTCGTCGCGGGCGCGGGCGTGGGGATGGTCAACCCGGCGCTGGCGTCGACGGCGATCGGCGTGGTCGAGCCCCAGCGCAGCGGGATGGCGTCGGGCATCAGCAACACCTTCCGCCAGGTTGGCATCGCGACCGGGATCGCAGGGCTTGGCGCGCTGTTCCAGCAGCTGCTGCAGCACAAGGTCCCCGAGGCGTTCGCCCGGGCGCCCGAGCGCTTGCAGCAGCTCGTCGACCGGCTGCCGGTCGAGGCGTTCGCGACCGGCACGCCGCCGGGTCCAGTCGGCCGGTCGCCGGCGCTGCGCGACGCCTACCTGACCGCCTTCACCGGCGCGCTGAACGACCTCTTCCTCGTGGCGGCGGTCGTCGCGTTCATCGGCGCCGTGCTCGGCGCGCTGCTCATCCGTGGCAGCGACTTCGCCATGGCGCAGACCCAGGCCGCGCCATCGGCCGCGCGCGAGGCCGAGCCGGGCGCCGTGCCGACGCGGTAGGACCGGCTGCGATGCTGGTCTCGACAGCTGAGCGGCGTGGCGTAAGCGCGGTGACGGCGCGGTTGGCCACGAAGCTGAGCGACGTGCCAGAGTGCGCCGGACCATGGAGTTGCCCCGAGCGCGGATCATCTCACCACGGTCGAGATCGGCCCCGGCTTCACGTGGCGCAACCTGCCGGGCGAGGTCCACACGATGGAGGCGCTGGAGGCCGCCGATGTCCTGGAGGTCTCGACCCCCGAGGTCGACGACGTCGTGCGGCTCGCGGACACCTACGGCCGAGTGACGCCCCGTCCGCGATGACGTTAAAACGGTGTTGCTTCTCTCACTCGGGTCGCTCGATAGCCTCTCGCCGATGGTCATGCGGCGGCTGGGGGTCCTCTTCGTCTTGCTCGCGACGGCGCTTGCGCTCGCCGCCGCGCCCGCGACGGCGCAGGAGCCGACGATCAAGCCGGGCGTCGGCAGCGCCGGCATCGACCTCTCGGGCCTGACCGTCGCGCAGGCCGCCGCCAAGCTCGACGCCGAGCTCGCGCCGCGGCTCCAGGGGGACCTGATCCTCGGCGCTGCGGGCCGTCCGTGGACCCTGAAGATGGCGGACGTCGGCCTGAAGCTCGACAGCGTGCGCACCGCCAAGCGCGCGCTCTACGCGAAGGTCGTCGCGCCGCAGCCGGTCCAGGTCCCGGCGGCGCTGACGCATTCGCGGATCGCGGTGCGGTCGTTCGTCGAGAACGTCGCCAAGCGCGTGTACGGCGCCCCGCGCGACGCCACGGTGCGGATCACGTTGCGCAAGCTGTACCTCAGTCACTCGCGGCGCGGGCACGGCCTGCCCGTCGATGCCACGCGCAAGGCGGTCGACGCGGCGCTCGACGACGTCGCTGCCCCGCGCGTGCTGCACCAGACGCTCGTGACGGTGCAGCCGAAGGTCACCGCCGCCGACGCCCGGCGGATCTACGGCACCGTCATCACGATCGACCGCAACCACTTCAAGCTGCGGCTGTTCAAGAGCCTCAAGCTCGCGAAGTCCTACGGGATCGCAGTCGGGATGGCGGGGCTCTCGACGCCGGCCGGGGAGTACCGGATCCAGGACAAGGAGGTGGACCCGGCCTGGCACGTCCCGAACAGCGCCTGGGCGGGCTCGCTGGCGGGCCAGGTCATCCCCGGCGGCGCACCCGACAACCCGCTCAAGGCCCGCTGGCTGGGCATCGCCAACGGCGTCGGCATCCACGGCACCGCCGAGGACTGGTCGATCGGCTCGCGCGCCTCGCACGGCTGCATCCGCATGCACATCGCGGACGTCAAGGCGCTGTTCCCGCGCGTCCCGATCGGGACGCCGGTCCTCATCGTCTGACCCGGCCTCTCGGGCGGTCGCGACTGCGGTCCGGCCTGGGCGCCGGATGCACGGCAGCCCTACCGCCCGCCCCGCTCCACCGGCCAGCCCTCGCGCTCCCATCTCGGGACCCCGCCGTCGACGACATGCACGACGTCCCGCGCGCCATGGCGCTGCAGGAGGCTCGCGCCGACGGCGCTGCGCTGACCCGAGCCGCAGACGACCGCGACGGGCGCGGCCGGGTCGATGCCGTCGGGGATGGCGGTGATGTCGTGGTAGGGCGTGAACACCGAGCCGGGCACGTGGCCGGCGTCCCACTCGGCGGCATCGCGCACGTCGAGGATCTGGATGCCCTGCGCCGACCAGCGCTCGTGCAGCTCGGGCACCGTCATCCGGGCCACCCGGTCGGTGCCGCGGCGCTCCTCGCGCCAGCTCGTCATCCCTCCGTCGAGGATCCCGGCGACGTTCGTGATGCCCACGGCGGCCGCCAGCTGCACCGCGCGCGCCGCCTCGGCGTCGTCGCGCCCGACGATGACCACCGGCTGGTCGTGGCGCGCGATCCACGCGAGCTTCGAGCCGAACCCCGCGCGCAGCGCCGTGATCGACACCGCGCCCGGGATGTGCGCGTCGTCGAACTGCAGGTCGGTGCGCACGTCCACCACGAGCGCGCCATCGCGCTGGTGCTGCTCGACCTGGCGCGGGGTGAGCGGGTGCGCGTCGATCGTGTCGCGCACGAGCGCCCCGCGGTTGAGGGCGACGATCGCCTTGAAGTTCGGCGGCTGGGGCGGCAGCCCGGAGATCGCGCGCGCGACGAACTCCTCCTCGTCGGCGATCCGCAGCAGCTCGTTGTGCGCCCGCTCGTACCCGATCGTCGAGGCGACCTTCAGGTCCATCCCCGGGCCGCCGCACAGCGAGCCGCCGAGGTGCCCGGGCCAGACCTCGACCTCGTCGGAGAGGCTGAGCAGGCGGTCGTGCAGCGAGTGGAAGATGTCCCGCGCGCCGTCCTCCTTGTCGACCGCGAGGTCCGGGCGCGCGACGTCGCCGACGAACAGCGTGTCGCCGGTGAGCACGGCCCACGGCTCCGCGCCGCGTGCCGTGTCGATCAACGCGAAGGCGGTGTGCTCGGGGCGGTGCCCCGGCGTGTGCAGCGCGCGCACCACCACGGCGCCGAGCTCGAGCTCCCATCCGTCGTCGATCGGCTCGTGCGCGTAGTCGGGCGCGGCCTGGCGGTGCACGTGGATCGTCGCGCCCGTCGCTGCCGCGAGGCGGCCGTGTCCTGAGACGTGGTCGGCGTGGTTGTGCGTCTCGAGGATGTGCTCGATGCTCACGCCGACGTAGCGCGCGAGGCGGAGGTATTCGGCGATGTCCAGTCGCGGGTCGACGACCGCCGCGATGCCGGCGTCCTCGTCGCCGACGAGATAGGACGCGCAGCCGAGGTCGTCGTGAGTGATCTGGCGGAACACCATTGCGATGTCCTTGTACCTCACGCGGACCTCCGTGCGGAGGCGAATTGTTCTATCGACCGTCGCGCAGGGTAGGTTCGTACCTCCGTAACCACGGGAGAGGAGAACGACTTGCCGCCTGCCAAGAGACCGGCCTCGCGCAAGACGACATCAGCGTCGTCGCGCAAGACCGCCAGTAAACCCGCGAGCGCTGCCAAACGCAGCACCGCGGCCGCGAAGCCGAAGCCGCGCGCGAGCTCGGCCAAGCCGGCCACGACGAGGAGCCGCAGCACCGCCTCGAAGTCGACGACGGCCAAGGCCACGACGGCCGCGAAGGTGACGGCGGCGAAGGCCAAGGACGCGGCGAAGGCGACGGCGGCCACGGCGAAGGACGCGGCCAAGGCGACGGCGGCCACCGCAAAGGACGCGGCGAAGGCGACGGCGGCGACGGCGAAGGACGCGGCCAAGTCGACATCCTCCAAGGCCAAGCCGGCATCGAAGCCCGCGCGCTCGGCGGCCTCGCGCTCATCCGCGAGCGCAACCGCGGCGAAGCGCACGCCCGCCGCCAAGAAGACGGCCGCGGCGAAGGGAACCGCCGCCGCGAAGGCGCCCGCCGCCGCCAAGCGCACGACGACTGCGCGCAAGACTACGGCCGCCAAGCCTGCGGCATCGCGCAGCCGTGCCTCCGCGGCGAAGCCGGCCGCTCGCTCGACGCGCCGCGCGTCGAGCGCCAGGAAGAGCTGACGGCACACCGGCCGCCCTCCCCGAGTCGTCGCTCGGGATGGCGGCCGGTCAGCCCTCCGCCGCCGCCGGAGCGGCGCGCCGGTGGCGCAGCCAGGTCACGGCGATGGTGACGCCGGCGATGGCGAAGCCGGCGGCGGCGATCGCCAGCGCGCCCTTGATCCCGACGAGCGACGCCAGCGTCGCGACCGTGCTCGCCCACGCGAACGCGCCCAAGGCGTTGGCGACCGCGAACCGCCGCCACGGCATCCGCGCGGCGCCGGCGGTCACGGCCGCGACCACGCGGACGCCCGGGACCCAGCGCCCGAAGAAGACCGTCATCACGCCGAAGCGCGCGAAGAACCAGTCGGCCCGGGCGACGGCGGCGCGGCGGTGCGCTGCGCCCCGGCCGTCGCGCAGCAGGAACGCACGCCCCCCGCGACGCCCGACCCAGTAGCCGACCGTGTCGCCGAGGATCGCGGCGACGGCGGCCACCAGGATCACCAGCGGAAGCTGCAGGTGCCCGTCGGCCGCGAGGCCGCCCGCGGTCAGCAGCGCCGTCTCACCGGGGATCGGCAAGCCGGCCGACTCGCCGAAGACGAGCGCCGCAAGGGCCGGGTAGCCGAGCTGGGCGGGGACGTGGAGGAGCATGGGCGGTCAGCGGCGCACGGTGCACGCCGACTATAGGCGCCCGCCCACGGCGGCTCGGGTGGCCGCGCTAGAAGGCGGCGTCGAACGCCGAGCGCACGGGCGAGCCGAGCGGGCGCAGGAACGCGTGCACGACCGTCTCGTCGAACTGGCTGGCGCAGCAGCGGCGCAGCTCCTCGACCGCCGCGTCGTGCGACATGCCCGCGCGGTAGACGCGGTCGGCCGTCATCGCCTCGAACGCGTCGGCGACCGCGAGGATGCGCGCCTCGAGCGGGATCTGCTCGGCGCTCAGGCCGAATGGGTACCCGGCGCCGTCGGGGCGCTCGTGGTGGGCGAGCACCCAGGCGCTGATGTCGTCGAGGTTGGCGCCGGCGAGGATCCGCGCGCCCAGCTCGGGATGCTTGCGGATCTCGGTGAACTCCGCCGCGGTGAGGCGGCCGGGCTTGCGCAGGATCTCGTCGGGGACGCCGAGCTTGCCGATGTCGTGCAGCAGGCCGGCAAGGCGGATGCGCTCGATGCGCTCGGCGGGCAGCCCCAGCTCCCGGGCGATCATCTCCGAGTAGCGCCCCACGGTCTGCGAGTGCGCGCCGGTGCCCGCGTCGCGCAGGTCGAGGGTCTCGGCCAGGACGAGGACCGCCGTCGTCTGCTCGCGGGCCAGCAGCGGGACGTCGAGACCCCGGTGGACCGTGGCCGCCACCTCATGGCTGAAGATCACCGACCGGTCGCGTCCGAGCTGCTTGGCGACGTAGAGCGCCTGATCGGCCGCGCGGAGCAGCGAGTCCTCGTCGGTGCCGTGCTCGGGGTAGGCGGCGATGCCGAAGCTCGCGGAGAGCATCGTCTCGTCGGACGCCCCGTCGTGGATCAGGCGCCGCAGGCGCTCAGCCACGAGATAGGCGCCGTTGGCGTCGGTGTAGGGCAGCACCAGCGCGAACTCCTCGCCTCCGATCCGCGCCGCGGAGTCGACCACGCGCTTGCCCTCGCGACACAGCACCGCGAGTCGCTGCAGCGCGACGTCGCCGATCTGGTGGCCGAACCGGTCGTTGAGCGCCTTGAAATGGTCGAGGTCGGCGATGATGACGCTGAGCGCGCCGCCGCTGCGCGTAGTCCGCGCGAGCTCGAGCGTGATCGTCTCCTCGAACCCGCGGCGGTTGAGCAGCCCGGTGAGCGCGTCGGTGCGCGCGGCCTCCGAGGCCTCCTCGAGGAGCATCTGGGCGCGCGCCTGCAGCACGCCCGCCAGCACGCTCGAGACCAGGCACGCGCCGACCGTGAACAGCCAGCGCACGACGGCGTCGCCGCCCGCGCTCGGCACGGCAAGCAGCGGGGCGGCGTAGCAGACGCCGATGAAGCCGACGAGCGGCAACGCGGCGCGGCCGCCCAGGAAGAAGAACGCCTCGACGGCGACCCACACGTAGAAGAAGGCGTACGGGCTCGTCGCGTCGCGGGAGAACACGATCCCCAGCGACACCAGCACGGCGCCCGCGGCCAGCATGGCCGGCAGCGCGCGCCCGGGGAGCCGGTCACGCATCGCGATGAGGACGATGGCGAAGACGACGCACAACGCTCCCAGCACCGCGATCGGAACGGTCCCGTGGCGTGCGTGGTGCGGAACCACCAGTGAGATCCACGTCAGAGGCGCCGCCAGGAGGTACAGCGCGCCGAGCGTGCGGAAGCGGATCGGACCCTCGCTGAGGCCTTCGACCAGCGATCGCAGGGCGACAGTCAGGAACGAGCCGGACAGCACTGGGGAGTCCACGGGGGGCATGGCGAAGGCCTTCGGGGCTCTTATCGGGCGCTTTCACACCGATCTGAAGCGCTGGGCGGGGGAGATCGACGCGTGCTGGCTCGGCACGGCGCCCGGGTCGTGCCGGTCGGAGGGCTCGTGCCTGAGGCCGCCTGACGGGACGTCGCTCGTCCCCGACCGTTGTCATACCCCGTGGGGGTACGGTAGAGTGTCCATCATGCCCGCCGATCCGCCAGTGCCCACCCGCGGCTACACCGCCACGAAGGACCAGCTCCTCAAGCGCCTGCGCCGCGTCGAAGGCCAGGTGCGCGGCGTCCAGGGGATGATCGAGGACGACCGCTACTGCATCGACGTCCTCACCCAGATCTCCGCCGTGCAGGCCGCGCTCGACAAGGTCGCCCTGGGCCTGCTCGACGAGCACGCGCGCCACTGCGTGATGGGGGCCGAGGGCGATGATCGCGCCGACCGCACCGAGGAGCTCATGGGCGCCGTCGGGCGCCTCATGCGCCGAGGCTGAGCCGCCCGACGGCATACTGGACGGCGTGCCCGACCCACGCCTTCTCGTCGTCGAGGACGACGCCGACCTGCGCTCCCTGCTCACGCGGGGCCTGCGGGAGGAGGGCTTCGACGTCACGGCGGTCGCCGACGGCGCGTCCGCGCTGGCGCGTGCCGAGGACGGCCCGGACCTCCTGGTGATCGACATCGGCCTGCCCGACGCCGACGGGCGTGACGTCTGCCAGGCGCTGCGCGCGCGGGGCGCCACGGCGCCCGTCCTCTTCCTCACCGCGCGCGACGCCCTCACCGACCGCCTCGCGGGGTTCAACGCCGGCGGCGACGACTACCTGACCAAGCCCTTCCATCTCGACGAGCTCGTCGTCCGGCTCCGGGCGCTGCTGCGGCGGTCCGGCGCCGACCCGCGCACGATCGTAGGGAGCCTGCACCTGGACCCGGTCGCGCACGCGGCAGCCAGCGGCGACCAGGAGGTGTCGCTGACGCCCACGGAGTTCCGGCTGCTCGCGGCCCTCGTGGCCCGGCCCGACGCCGCGGTGCGCCGCCGCGACCTCGTGCGGGCGGCATGGCCGGAGGGCGCGATCGTCCACGAGAACACGCTCGACCAGTACGTCGCGCGCCTGCGGCGCAAGCTGCGCGAGCTGGACTCGGACACCGAGATCGTCACGGTGCACGGCGTGGGCTATCGAATCGGATGATCCGCTTCCGGACGCTGCGCGGGCGCCTGACGGCGCTGGAGCTGCTGGCGGCCACCGCGGCGATCACGGTGCTGACGATCGCGTTCAACTTCGCGCTGGCGCGCAGCACGGACTCCGACGCCAACGACCGGCTGCGCTCGCAGGCGGCCGCCGCGGCGACCACCGTCACCGTGACGGGCGGGCGGCTGCACGTGCGCGAGTCGCCAGACGACGCGGCGATCGACCGCCAGGTCTGGGTCTACGAGGGCCACCGCGCCCTCCTGCGCGCCCACGGTCCCGCGTCCATCCAGCGAGCGGCCGACGCCCTCGCCGGGCGCGACGACGCGTACAGGGAGGTGGGCGACGACGAGCTGCGCCTCTACGCGGCGGCGGTGACCGACCACGGCCGCCAGGTCGGAACCGTCGTGGCCGGCCTGTCGCTCGCCGCCTACAACCGCACGACGGGCGTCGCGCTGATCGGCTCGCTCGCGCTCGCGTCGGTCCTCCTGCTGGCCCTCTTCGCGGTCACGTGGGTGGTGATCGGCCGGGCGCTCGCGCCCGTCACCGAGATGACGCGCTCGGCGGCGGACTGGAGCGAGCATGACCTCGAGCGCCGGTTCGGCCCGACGCCGCGCCCCGACGAGCTCGGCGCCCTGGCGCGGACGTTCGACGGGCTTCTCGACCGCGTCGCGGCGAGCCTGCGCCACGAACAGCGGCTCTCCGCCGAGCTGTCGCACGAGCTGCGCACGCCGCTGGCGCGGATCGTCGCCGAGATGGAGCTGCTCCAGCGCCGCGAGCGCTCGTCCGACGATCGCCGCGACGCCTACGCGGTCGTGCAGCGCAGTGCCGGCGCGATGAGCTCGATCCTCGAGATGCTGATGGCGGCGGCCCGCGCCGACGCGCAGGCCGAGCGCGGGCGCAGCGATCTCGAGCCCGTCCTGGACCGCATCACGAGCGCCTGGGCGCCGACGCTCGCCGCGCGGGGCGTGCGCCTGGAGGTGCGGCGCCCCGCCGAGCGGCTGACCGCCGGGGCCGACGCGGAGGTCGTCGAGCGCATCGTCGCCCCGCTGCTGGACAACGCGGCGCGCTACGCGCGCACGCGGATCCTCGTCTCGGCGCAGCGGCGTGACGGGCGCGTGCAGCTCGTCGTGGGCGACGACGGTCCGGGCGTCCCGGCGCCGGGCGGCGAGGAGGTCTTCGAGCCCGGGGTCCGGCTCAACGGCGCCGACGGGCACGCCGGCGCCGGGCTGGGGCTGTCGCTGGCGCGGCGGCTCGCGCGGGCGGCGGGCGGCGACGTCGCCCTCGCGGACCCCGGCGGCGACGGCGCCGGCGCGCAGTTCCTGGTCGACCTGCCGGCCTGAGCCTGGATCCACGACTGGGATTCGGCACGAGAATCGGTGGATCCAGGCTGAGAGCCCGAGCCGGACTCACGGCCCGTGGACGCCCTCGTTCAGGTCCCGGGCGAAGGTCTCGTAGTCGTAGATCGGCAGGGCGGTGGTCTGCACGCCGCCGCCCATCTCCCGGATGATCGGCAGGCTGGCGAGGGCACGGTCGAGGTCCTCGGCGGAGGGGAGGTCGATCACCGCCAGCACGACGCGCTGGCCCGCCACCTTCCACAGGTGCCTGACCACCCCCGCCTCCATGGCGCCGAGTGCGGCGGCCGCCTCGCGCTTCCAGGTCTCGACGAGATCGGCATTGGCGAGCGTGTCCGGCTGCGAGACGTCGAAGCGCACGAAGAACAGCACTGCTCCTCCTTTATCGGTCTGGGTCCTGCGGCGTCGCGAAGTCGCCGTCGATGAGCTCGATGCGGTAGCCGTCGGGGTCCTGGACGAAGCAGATCCGGTACTCGGTCCGGCCGCCCGGGTGGTAAGGCGGCTTCTCGGGCTCGATGCCGTCTGCGGCCAGGCGCTCGAGGAGGCCGTCCAGGTCCTCGACCGAGATCGCGATGTGCCCGTAGGCGTCGCCGAGGTCGTAGGGCTCGGTGCGGCCGTCGTTGACGGTCAGCTCCAGCGTGTCGCCGTCGCCCGGCAGGCCGAGGTACACGTTGTAGGCGCTCTCGAACTGAAGCCGCCCGCGCCGCTCGAATCCCAGCGCCTGGTAGAAGCGCAGCGATGCATCGATGTCGCGGACGCGGATGTTGGTGTGGACGAACCGCACGGGGCCTCCTGACGACGACTGGCGACATCTTGCCCGAAGTCGAGCGGCGGCGCAGGCCGCGACGGGCTCGTCAGACCGACTCGCCGAGGACGACGCCGAGGCACTCGGCCCACATGGCACCCAGGCGGTGCGCGGGCGCCGCCGCCGAGCCGCGCGGGCTCGGGCCACAGACCGGCTCGTCGTACCGGACGGGCGGCGGCGGCCGGCGCCGCGTCGGATCTGAGGGCTGGTCAGCGTCAGCCGGGCACGAGGCCGATGCTACGCCGGGTCGCCGGCGATTCCAGCATCGGTGCGGTCGCGACCGCGACGGGTGTAGAACTCGCGCATGGCGGTCGAGCCCCGACTCCGGCGGCAGCGGCTGCTGCTCGGCATCGACGAGGGCACGACCGCGGTGAAGGCGGCGCTGTTCGACGAGCGCCTACGCCCGGTGCGCGAGGCCCGCCGCGACAAGGTGAGCCGGCATCCGCGGCCCGGCTGGGTGGAGCAGGACGGCGAGGAGGTCCTGCGCGCCGTCGTGGAGGCGGTCGCGGAGCTGCTCGCGGACCCGCCGGGGGACGTGGTCGCCTGCGGGCTCGACCACCAGGGCGAGTCGGTGCTGGCCTGGGACGCCGAGAGCGGGGCGCCGCTGACCCCGATCGTGGTGTGGCAGGACAAGCGCTCGCAGGAGATCCTGGACCGGATCGCCCGCGACGAGGACGAGATCCGGCGTCGCAGCGGCCTGCCGCTTGACCCCTACTTCTCGGCGGGCAAGCTGGCCTGGCTGCTCGAGCACGACGCGGCCGTGGCGAAGGCGCGCGACCGGGGCACGCTGCGCATGGGGACGGTCGACGCGTTCCTATGCGATCGGCTCGGCGCGGGCTTTGCGACCGACGCGTCGACCGCGTCGCGGACGCAGCTCCATGCGCTCGGGACCCCCGGCTTCGACCCCTGGCTGTGCGAGCGCTTCGGCGTGCCGATGGACGTGCTGCCCGCCGTGCGCGCGACCGTCGGCGAGCTCGGGACGCTGCGCCACGAGTCGTGGCCCGTCGAGCTTCCGCTGCGAGCCCAGGTCGTCGACCAGCAGGCCGCCCTGGCCGGCGCGGGCTGCGTCGTTCCGGGGCGCGTCAAGGCGACCTACGGGACGGGCGTGTTCATCCTCGCCCACGCCGGCGAGGCGGTGCCCCGGCCGGCGGGCGGCCTGCTCCCGACCGTCGCGTGGCAGATCGGCGACCGGACCGAGTACGCGATCGACGGCGGCGTGTTCGCGGCAGGCGCGATGCTCGAGTGGATGTGCCGCGAGCTCGGCCTCGCCGCCGACCCAGCGGCGCTCGGCGCGCTCGCCCGCCAGGCCGACGGCTCTGCGGGCGCACGCGTGCTCCCCGCGCTGGCCGGCATCGGCGCGCCGTGGTGGCGGCCCGACGCCCGCGCCGTGCTCAGCGGGCTGCACGGCGGCACGACCGCCGCCAACGTGGCGCGGGCCGCGCTCGAGGGCATCGCCTGGCGGGTGGCCGACGTCGTCGCGGCGGTTCGCGACACCGTCGAGGTTCGCGCGCTGCGGGTCGACGGCGGCCTGACGAACGAGCCGCTGATGCTCGAGCTCCAGGCCGACGCCATCGGCGCGCCGGTCGAGGCCGCCGGCGCCGACGCGACGGTGGTGGGCGCCGCCGCGCTCGCCGGGGTGGGCGCGGGCGTGCTCGGATCGCTCCCCGAGGCGGCTGAGCTGCTGCCCGTCGACCGCCGGGTCGAGCCCGGCCGCGACGACGGCTGGCGCGCCGGCGAGCACGACCGCTGGCGCCGGTTCGTGGCGACGGCGGCGCAGCTTGGGTAGGTCACGCGTGGCGGTACCGTGGGGTCGGTGCGACTAGCGACCTGGAACGTCAACTCCGTCAAGCAGCGCGTGCCGCGGTTGCTGCCCTGGCTGGATCAGCGCCGGCCGGATGTGGTCTGCCTGCAGGAGACGAAGCTCGCCGACGACGCGTTCATGGACCTGCTCGGCGACGAGCTCGCCGACCGCGGCTACGCCGTCGCGCTTCACGGCGAGCCGACATGGAACGGCGTGGCGATCCTCTCGCGGGTGGGGCTGGACGACGTCGTCGCCGGACTCCCCGGCGCGCCGGGCTTCCCGCATCCCGAGGCGCGCGCCGTGTCTGCCACCTGTGGCGGGATCCGGGTGGTCTCGGTGTACGTGCCGAACGGGCGGGTGCCGGACTCCGAGCACTACCAGTACAAGCTTGCGTGGCTGGCGTCGCTGCGCGATTCGGTCGCCGCCGGCCCGGAGGCGACGGTGGTCTGCGGCGACATCAACATCGCGCCGGCCGACGACGATGTGTTCGATCCGGACGCCTACATCGGGCAGACGCACGTGACGGCGCCCGAGCGGGCGGCCCTGGCCGAGCTCCAGGCGCTCGGCCTGCGTGACGTCGTCCGCGATCGCTGGCCGAACGAGCGCGTGTTCACCTACTGGGACTACCGGGCGGGCATGTTCCACCAGGATCTCGGGATGCGCATCGATCTCGTGCTGGCCGGCGCGCCGGTCGCCGACCGTGTTCGCGCCTCATGGGTGGACCGGCACGCCCGCAAGGGCACCGGGCCGAGCGATCACGCGCCGGTGATCGTCGACCTGGACGAGGCGCCCGA
>JAOPZW010000014.1 GCA_025963905.1 Solirubrobacterales bacterium
AGGAGGTGACGGCGTGAAGAAGATCGAAGCCTTCATCCGCCATGAGGCGTTCGAGCCGATCCGTCTGGAGCTGTTGAACCTGGGCTTTCCCTCGCTGACGATCAGCGAGGTCAAGGGCTCGGGGCGCCAGAAGGGCGTGACGGAGCGCTACCGCGGCGCCGAGCTGACGAACTACCTCCGGCCGAAGATCAAGCTGGAGTGCGTGGTCGCCGATCGCGACGTGCAGACGATCGTGGACACGATCCTCAAGCACGGCCGCACCGGCGCCGTCGGCGACGGCAAGGTGTTCATCCTCCCGGTGGAGGAGAGCTACCGCGTGCGCACCGGCGAGTCCGGCGAAGAGGTCCTCCAGGCCCACCCCGACGCGGCGGCCGCGGCCACCTGACGATGGAGCACGTGAGCCGGGCGGCGGATTCCGGCAGCAGTCCCGCCGCCCCGGCTCGCGGGCCGGCTGCGGCGGGCCTGATCGAGCGACTGCGCTCGGTCCACCTGCAGATGGTCGACGCGGTCCTGGGCGGGGAGGGCCTGGAGCGCGTCGCCGCGCTGGCGGCCGAGGCCGCCGGCGCGCCCGTGGCGATCGTCGTCCCACGCCTCGGCGTGGCGGCGATCGCCCCGGCGGTGAACGACGAGCTGCTCGATGCGCTGCGCGACTACGTGGGCGACCGCGTCAAGGACCGGCCGGCGCAGGTGCCGTTGCCCGTGACGGCCGAGGTGCCGATCACGTCGGGCGACGACGTCGTCGGCGCCGTCCTGCTCATCGGCGCCGGCGGCGCCGAGGCAGCCGAGTACCTGCATCTGGCGGCGGTCGCGTCGCTGACCGAGGTGGCCGTCGAGGAGGCGCGGGAGGAGGTCGAGCAGAACCTGCGCGGCTCGTTCCTGGAGGACCTGCGCTCGCGCGCCGACCTCGAGCCCCACGAGGTCGTCCGGCGCGCGGGGCGTCTCGGCTGCGACCTCTCGCGCGGCGCCGTCGTGCTGTGCGCGGAGCTCACCACCGACCGCCCGCGCCACGTCGTCGCGACGATCTCCGGCGACTACGCCGGCGCGCTGGCCCAGCACATGGAGGGACCCGGCGGCCCAGGGTCCGCGGGGCGCGTCTACGCGCTGCTGCCCGCGGTCGGAGCCGACGACGCCCCCGAGCGCACCTCCGAGCGCGCGCGGCGCCTGGCCGAGCGCCTCGGGCGCCACGGGACGGTCGGCCTGTCGAGCTTCTACGCGGATCCGGGCGAGCTCGCGCGCGCGATCCAGGAGGCCGAGCTGGTCCTCGACGTCCTGCGTCAGTCGGGCGGGGCCGGCGGTGATCCCAGGCTGCAGGACATCGGGACGGGCACCTATCGCCTGCTGTTCCGCGTTCTCGCGTCGCATCCCGAGGAGGTGCGCAGCTTCTACGAGGACACCGTGGCCCCGATCGTCCGCTACGACGACCAGTACCGCACCGACCTCGTGGGCACCGTCGAGGCCTACCTCGAGCAGAACTGCAACATGAACGCGACGGCGGCGGCGATCTACGCCCACCGCCACACCGTCGCCTACCGCCTCGAGCGCGTGAAGGAGCTCACGCGCCTGGACCCGATGGTCTCCGAGGATCGCGAGCGGCTGGGCCTCGGGCTCAAGGCTTACCGCATCATCGCCCCGCGGCTGCCGAAGTAACGCTCAGTTCGCCGACCGGACGACCTTGCCGGTCGCCGGGTCGACGGAGGCCTGTGAGGGCTTGGGGGAGACGTCGACGGTGAACTCGCCCTCGGGCACGCGGTTGCCCAGCAGGCGGGCCTGGGCCTTGCCGTTGAGGCCGGCCGAGACGGTCCAGCGGATCTTGTGCTGGCCGGGCTCGATGGCGGTCACGCGCCAGATGAAGGTGCGGGTCTGGCCGGGGCGCAGGCGCCCCAGGGCCCACGTGTTGACGTAGGCGGTGGTCCCACCGCGGGGTGCGTGGTCGACGAGCCAGACCGGGCGCGACGGATCGGCGAGTCCCGGCTGCTGCGAGACCTCGCTGAACGAGTCGACGGTGACGGCGACGTCGGGGACGTCGCGGTCGCCGGTGTTCTTGACGGCGATGCGCAGGCGCTCCGGCTCGGACAGGCGCTGCTTGGCGGGGAAGCTCGCGTCGACGACGTCGACCTTGTACGTGCCCGAGGGCTCGTTGGCGTCCTGCTGCGCGCCGCCGCCGCATCCGGCCAGCGCAACCGCACCCGTCAGCACGAACGGCGCGGTCCGGCGCGCGATCCCACGAGACCCCTCCACAGCCGGCGGACCGTACCACAGAGCATTGCGGCCGAATGCCGCTTCGGTTCCGGTTTGTCAGGACCTTCCGCGTGCGCTTAGACTCAGCCGGCGGACGGCCTGGACGGCGCGTCCGGCCTGGGTTTGAGAGGGAGGTGGTGAGTGGTCCGAAGCGTCGCCGACCGAGCGTTTCTTCCTACGAAGAACCTGCTCGAGGAAGTCGGGGACATGATGATCCTGACGGGCAAGACGATCGTCTCTGCCCTGCGTCCGCCGTACCCGTACGGCGGGGAGTTCGTGTCCCAGTTCCTCTTCGCCCTGCGGCTGTGCTGGT
>JAOPZW010000028.1 GCA_025963905.1 Solirubrobacterales bacterium
CCGCCGCCTTCGTAGTCAATAGGCATCACAATCCCCCCGGGGGCGCGCCAAACACTCCAGGGCGCCGCCGACGACCGGCCCGCCGATCAGCCAGCCGGCCCCGAGCAGCGTCCCGGCGCCGACGACCGCCAGCCGCCGGCGCTCAGCCGAGCTGGGCTCCCTCCCCTCGGCGCCCGCGGCACGCAGCGGCCCGAGGATGCGGCCCATCGCTCGCGCCGCCGAGGCCTGCTCGATCGCCGCGACCGCCTCCCACGCGCCCGCGACGGCGAGGGCGCCGGCGAGGCCCGCGAGCACGACCGCGAGACTCACCCGCCGCCCGCCATCCGCCTGGCCAGCTCGTCGCCGAGCGGGGCGCGCCAGCAGGGGCGGTCGTCTCGCAGCGTGTAGAGCTGGCGGGTGGCCGGGCCGCCCGCGACGCGCACGACCTCGCTGACCGCCACGACGCGGCGCGACCCGTCCGGCCGGCGCGCCTGGTGCACCACGAGGTCCAGCGCCGAGGCCACCTGCTCGCGGATCGCCTCATGGGGCAGGCCGAGGCCGGCCATGAGCGCCAGGGTCTCCAGACGCCGCAGCGCCTCCTCCGGCGATCCGGCGTGGACCGTGGCGAGCGAGCCCTCGTGGCCGGTGCTCATCGCACCGAGCATGTCCAGCGCCTCTGCCCCGCGGACCTCGCCGACGACGATCCGGTCGGGGCGCATCCGCAGGGCGTTGCGGACGAGGCGCCGGATCGTGACCTCGCCGCGGCCCTCGACGCTCGGCGGCCGGGCCTCCAGGCGCACGACGTGGGGCTGCTGCAGGCGCAGCTCGGCCGTGTCCTCGATCGTCACGATCCGCTCGCCGGCCGGGACGAACGCCGACAGCGCGTTGAGCGTCGTCGTCTTGCCCGACCCGGTGCCGCCGCTGACGAGGATCGTCAGCCGCGCGCGGACGGCCGACGCGAGCAGGTCGCGCAGCGCCGCCGGCCACGTGCCGAGGTCGACGAGGTCCTGGGGCGACAGGCCATGGCGCCGGAAGCGGCGGATCGTCAGCGCCGGCCCGTCCAGCGCCAGCGGAGGGATGACGACGTTGACGCGCGACCCGTCGGGCAGCCGCGCGTCGGCCAGCGGCTCGGCGTCGTCCACGCGCCTCCCGACCGGCGCCAGGATCCGCTCGATCGCATGGCGCAGCTCGGCCTCGTCGGCGAACGCGACGCCGGTCGCCTCCAGCACCCCGGCACGCTCCACCCACACCGGGTGGCCGGGCCCGGATCCGTTGACCATGATCTCGTCGACGCCCGGGTCGTCCAACAGCGGCTCGAGGGGCCCGAGCCCGAAGCAGCGGCGACCGATGCGACCCACGAGATCCGCCCGCGTGGCGGCATCCAGCAGCCCGGCCTCGCGATCGACCAGCGCACCGATCCGCTCGTGGAGCGGTCCGTCGCCATCACCGTCGCCGGCCTCGGCCAGCAGGCGCTCCCGCAGCCGCTCGGCCAGATCGTCGAGCGGGGACGACACGGACTCCATACCGGGCCCAGGCCCCGGCGCCCCGATTCTCGCCCCCCGGGCGGGGCACCAAGCGCAATGCCTCGCCGAACGAAGCAGCGGAAATCGTTGTCGAAATCAATTTGACGACGGACTCAGTTGTGATTGCGGGCTTGCATGCGCTAGACATTCGCCATGGCCACATCTCCCGCCGCACCGCGCACCCCCGGCGGCGCCCCCGTCGACCGGCTCGAATCGGCGCTCGCCGCCGAGGTCGCCCGCTTCGAGCAGACCCATCCCCGCGCCGCCGCACGCCACGCCGCGGGCGAGTCCGCGCTCCTCGGCGGCGTGCCGATGCCGTGGATGATGCTCTGGCCCGGCGGGTTCCCGATCATCGCCACCCGCGCCAAGGGCGCGCGCCTGTGGGACGTCGACGGCCACGAGTACGTCGACCTCTGTCTCGGCGACACCGGCGCGATGACCGGCCACGCCCCGGATCCCGTCGTCGCGGCGGCCGGCGACCGCATCGCGCAGGGCACCACGCTGATGCTGCCCACCGAGGACGCCGACGTCGTCGGGGGCGAGCTCGCGCGCCGCTTCGGGCTCCCGCACTGGCAGATCACGCTGAGCGCAACCGACGCCAACCGCAACGCAATCCGCATGGCCCGCCACGCCACCGGGCGCGACAAGGTCCTCTGCTTCGCCTACAGCTACCACGGCGGCGTCGACGAGACCTTCGCCGTCACCGCCCCCGACGGCTCCACGGTGGCGCGCGAGAACAACGTCGGGCCGCCCGTCGACGTGGCCCTGACCACGCGCGCGGTGGAGTTCAACGACATCGATGCGGTCCGCGCGGCCCTGGCGCACGGCGACGTGGCCTGCGTCATCGCCGAGCCGGCGATGACGAACATGGGGATCATCCTGCCCGAGCCGGGGTTCCACGAGCAGCTGCGGGCGCTCACCCGCGAGGCGGGCACGTTGCTCGTGATCGACGAGACGCACACGTTCTCGGCGGGCCCGCGCGGCGCGACCGCGATCTACCGGCTGGAGCCGGACATCCTCACCATCGGCAAGGCGATCGCCGGCGGGGTGCCAGCCGGCGCGCTCGGGCTCAGCGACGAGCTCGCCCGCCGGCTGCTCGACGATCCCACCGCCGATCTCGAGGACACCGGCGGCATCGGCGGGACCCTGGCCGGCAACGCGCTGTCGCTGGCGGCGATGCGCGCCGCGCTGACGGAGGTCCTCACCGACGAGGCGTTCGCGCGGGCCATCGCGGTCTGCGACCGGCTGCGCGCGGGTGTCGAGGAGGTGATCGCCGAGCACGGGCTGCCGTGGCACGCGATCCAGCTCGGCTCCCGCGTCGAGTATCGCTTCACCCCCACGCCTCCGCGCAACGGCACCGCCTCACACCTCGGCGGGGACCCGCTCCTGGAGCGCTTCATGCACCTCCACGCGCTCAACCGCGGCGTGCTGGTCACGCCCTTCCACAACATGCTCCTCGCCTCGCCGGCGACGACCGACGCGGACGCCGACCTGCATACGCGCGTCTTCGGAGAGGCGGTCCGGGAGCTCTTCGGCTGATGGCCCGCCGCCGCTCGCAGCACGGCGAAGCCGCGCTGGACGACATCGACCGCGCCATCATGGCCCGGCTGCAGATCGACGGGCGCCTGCCGTACTCCAAGCTCGGACCGGCGGTCGGCCTCTCGGAGGCGGCGGTGCGCCAGCGCGTTCAGCGGTTGATGGAGAGCGGGCTGATGCAGGTCGTCGCGGTGACCGACCCGCTCGTGCTGCGCGACTCGGTCATGGCGATGGTCGGCCTGCGCGTGCAGGGCGACTCGCGCGAGGTGGCCGAGCAGCTCTCAGCCCTGCCGGAGTCGATCTACGTCGTTGCCGTGTCCGGCGCCTTCGACGTGATCGTCGAGCTCGTCTGCGACTCGCGCGAGGAGCTGCTCACCGTGCTCAACGAGAAGATCCGCACCGTGCCCGGCGTGACAGGGACCGAGAGCTTCATGTACCTCAGCCTGTACAAGCACACCTTCGCGTACGGCACCTGAGCTGAGAGCCTGACCGGCCATGTCGGTTCCCGACGCCGCGGCCGAGCGGCGCACCACGCCCGTCGAGCTGTTCTGGGATCTCGTCTTCGTGTTCGCCGTCACGCAGGTCTCGACCCTCCTCTCCCACGACCTCTCGTGGGCGGGGCTCGGCCGGGCGATGCTCGTGCTCGCGCTGGTGTGGTGGGCGTCGGCGTTCGTGTGGGCCACGAACGCGCACGACCCCGACGACCCGCTCGTGCGCGGCGTGCTGTTCGCGGCGATCATCCTCACGTTCGTCGTCGCCCTGGCGATCCCCGGGGCGTTCGGCGACGAGGCCACCGTGTTCGTCGTCGCCTACGCCGGCGTGCGCTTCCTGCACCTCGGGCTGTACGCGGACGCGTCGCGTCGCGGCAACGCGTCGCTCGCCGCGATCGCCGGCTTCGGTGTCACGGTCGCGACCCGCTCAGCGACGGCTCGCGCCTGGCGCTGTGCGGCGGCGTTGCGCTCTACCTCGCCGGTCACACGGGCTTCGGCCTGCAGCTGGTCGGCTCGCTGAGCCGGGCGAAGCCGCTCGCGGCCGCCGGCTGCCTGGTCGCCTACGCCGTCGCGGGCGAGCTGCCCGCGTGGACGACGGCCGGGATGGTGGCCGCCGTCCTCGCGGTGCTCGTCGTCTATGAGAGCGTCAGCACTCGGGCCGTCGCCGCTACGGCTGGATCATCCGCTCCCAGCTGAACGGGCCGAAGGCACTCGCGCCCGCCGGGGCGCTCGCGCCCGGGTCGACCGTCAGCCGCAGCCACTCCAGCGGGAAGGTGCTGCCGTGCACGACCACGCGGTGGAAGTTCGGCACGTCGTAGCCGGGGTGCATGTAGCTCAGCGGGTCCGAGGCGACCAGCGGGTTGTCGGAGCGGTAGACGTGCGAGTCGCCGTTGAACATCAGGACCGGCTTGCCGAGGTCCGTCGTGTACGAGGCGATGCTCTGGACGAACGGCTCGTACCCCGCCTGGTGCGCAACGCCCTTCTCCGGATCCCACATGTCGGCCTGCGCGCCGATCACGACACCCCGGACGCCATCGGCCTGCGCCTGGGCGAACGCCGCGTCGAGCCAGCGCAGGTCCGCTCCGGTCCGCTCGGCGATCTCCTGGGACTGCGTGGCGCTCATCGTCGGCGCGCCGTACCAGATGTCCTTGTCGTTGTTGGAGCCGCCCGGGAGGTTGATCGTGACGAACAGCACCTTGGACTGCTCCCACATGACGTTCTCGACGTACTTCGCGTCGGACGGATGGGCGGGGTCGTAGCTGTCGGCCTGCGAGATGACCTGCTTCTTGCGGCCGCCCAGCGTGACGCCGGCCTGGGGGAAGAAGATCGAGCGGACGAGGTCGAGGTTCGTGACCGGGTTGCCGTTGGCGTAGTCGATGGCGTTGCCGCTCGCGTCGTGCGCGTAGTCGATCTGCTGGGTGCCTGCGTTGTAGGCGCCACCGCCCTCAGCGGCCTTGTTGCAGTCCGTCCACTCGTTGTCGCCGGGCGTGTAGACGACCGGATCCCGGTACCGGGTCCACAGGTCGTAGATCGACTGGTCGTACGCCTGCGTGCAGTACTGCTTGCCCGAGTGGATGTCGCCGACGTGCAGCACCAGGTCGACCTTCGGGTCCGCGTTGATCGAATCGATGAACGCCGGCGTGGCGTCGAACTACGCTGTGTCGGTGGGCGACGTGCCGTACGGCGAGTCGCCGTAGACGGCCAGGGTCAGCACGTTCGCCGATCCGGTGTCGATGGGCGTTCCGTTCCCTGCGAACGCGTCCGCGCTCAACGCCAGCGTGAGCGCCGCAGCGGCGCCGAGCGCGATGGCCTTCTTCATTTCCACTCCCCGGGTTGTTTGGCGGGCCAACCCTGATCGCGGCCATGACGCTGGGAGTTACGAGACGGTTACCGCGTTGTGTCCGTCCGGAGGCCTGAGACAGCGCTCGATCACAGCCCCTCGCCGACCCGCATCCCCGCCCCGATGCGCCGCCGGTCGCCGATCGCCCGCGGGAGCACTCGCAGCTCGCGCGCAAAGCTCTGCGCGGCCGCCAGGTAGACCGCCTGGCGCAGGGTGACCCGCAGCGAGAGCGCCACTCGCGGCGCCTGGGTGTCGCCCGCGCCCTCGGCCGCCGCCGGCGCCGCGGCGAGCACCTCGACGTCCTCCAGCGCCAGCGTCGTCGCGCCGGCGGCGCCCGAGCCGCCCTCGCGCGTCACGACGACGTCGACGTGGCTGCCGGGCGCCAGCAGCTCGGCGGGACCCGTGGCCAGCACCTGCGCGACGCGCTCCCCCGCCCGCACCGGCGCCCCGGC
>JAOPZW010000069.1 GCA_025963905.1 Solirubrobacterales bacterium
CCGAGAGAAATATCCCTCTCAAGACAGAAGAAGAGGAGGTCAGCGAGCTCCTGGCAGCCTAAGCAGCAGACGCTTCACCGACGAGGTGAGCGCCAACCTCTTACACCACTTCTCGGGACTTGACTCGCGCGTTCTGAGAGTCGCCAACCTGAACGATGCGACTGCCCCTGGGGGAACGCGCCGCCACAGCGGCGGCGAGCTACAAACGGGCGGTCCTCGTTTCGATCGCCACCCGTCGATCGGTGAGGCCGACGACGTTGTTGGGCCTGTCGCGAGCGACCGTCTGAAACGTTTGGCCTGCGAGATGTGGCGGCCGGCGTCGTCGGCCATGGCTCAGCGGTTGTGGTTGACGACCTCGACGTTGTGCCCGTCGGGGTCCAGGACGAACGCGCCGTAGTAGCCCGGGTGGTAGACGGCGCGCTCGCCGGGACCGCCGTGGTCCTCGTAGCCCGCGGCGAGCGCGGCGGCGTGGAACGCCCGAACGGTCGCGTCGTCCTGCGCCGGGAACGCGAGGTGGACGTGCTCCGTGAGCGGCCGCTCGTCGTCGATCAGCGAGAAGCTGAAGTTCTCGCCGACCATCTGGACGTGGTCCGGCTTGTCCACGCCGATCCGCAGCCCGGCGTGCGGGGCGATCGTCATGTAGAAGCGCTTGGACGCGGCGGGGTCGCGGACGCGGATCCAGAGGTGGTCGACGCGGCCGTCGGGCATGGGGTCCTCGCGCTCCGTGTGCACCGCCTCCGCGCTGTTGCCGTCCGGGTCGAGCAGGAAGCCGCCGTAGTAGTCCGGGCCGTAGACCGTGCGCGGGCCCGGCGCGCCGTCGTCGCGGTAGCCCGCGTCGATCCCCGCCTGCCAGAAGGCGTCCACGGCCTCTCGGGACGGCGCTCGGAAGCCGACGTGCAGGCCGCGGGTCACGGGGTGCTCGCGGTCCGTCGCCCGGATGTCCCAGTCGTCCCACTCGACGAGCTCGGCGTCCGCGTGACTCGGCTCGGCGCCCAGCACGGAGAGGACGGTGGTGTAGAAGCGCTCGGACGCGGCGAGGTCCGCGACGGCGATTGCGACGTGATCGAACACCCCCGCCGACGATACGCGGCCGCTGGTCGCCGTCGTCGAGGCCATTGCCGGCGAACGCAGAGCGGTGGTGCCTGTTTCGTACTCCCCCACACTCCCGAAAACTGCCCAGGCATGGGCGTACTCACGCGACCGCTGTACGCGGCGGTGCTGACGGTCCCCTGAATCGTTCGGCGCGGGATGCGATGACCCGACGCCGGCTCGTAGCGGCCGTAAAGCAACCATCACGTTGCCTGCGTGCTCTGACCGAGACCGCAACCCCAGCGGGAGCGCTACCGCGCTCCGGCTGCGCCATGGCGAAGAGAGCGTCCGGATGCCACGGCCCGGACGAGTGGTGCTCGTCCAGAGCGGGCGAGTGCTCGGCCTCCGCGAGGACGACCGCTTGGGGCGGCAAGCGGGCGCTCGCGCGCGCAAACCTCTCGGCTTCGAGGACGAGCGTGCGGAAGGTCGCGAGTCGGTGCACCGGGAGCTCGACCTCCGCGATGCGGACCCGGGCGCGAGCTTGACCTCGGGCGATGGCAGCGCGAACCTCGCCGGTGGGACCAGGTACGTGAAAATCCTGGGTTGAAGCTCGCCGCGGATCCACGATCGAGTGAAGCAGCCGCCATTTTCGCGTCCAGCAGCTGTGGTGGCGGGCGCCGGAGCGGGTCGGCGCTTTTGCTCGGCGCCGACCCGATCCCAGGGAGTTACAGCCGCTGCGTGGAGCTGCCGTCGCCGGCCCTGACAGAGCCGGTACGGCCCGTCGGCGCGGTCGCCGGCGCGTCGGCCCGGCCCGCCGCGGCACGCTGCTCGCCGACAGGCGTATCGCGCCTGAACCGGTCTCGGTTCTCGCGGCCGCGATCGTAGGCCTCGGCCAGCATCCGGCCCGCCACATCGCGGCCGCCGAGGCCGAACGCGAGCGCCATCGCCAGGAAGATGCCGCCGAGCAGCGCCGAATACGTGATCGTCACGATCTGCGGTGCGATCTTCAACTGGTCGAGCACCATGAATGTCCCGATCGCCATGATCAGCACCGGGACGACCGAGCCGACCACCTTGCCGGTCGGCGTGTCGCCCATCGTCCGAGCGACGAAACCACCGACCGCCCCAGACAGCGCCACTGCGACGACGAAGATGAGCACGGCGGCCAGGACGTTGGGCAGATACGCGCCGATCGCAACGACGAAGTTGTTCAGCGCCGCGATCCCGAGCTGCGATACCGCAATCCCAAGCGCTCCAAGGAACAGGAACCAGAACGCGATGGTCCCGACCACCGAACTGGGCTTGAATCCGGGCGCCACGCGATTCACATATTCACCGGTTGAGCCGGTGTGCATGGCCCGGTCTGCGCCGATCTTCTCGAGCAGTATGGTCACGACGCCCTTGACGACCCGCGCGATGATGTAACCAATCGCGAGAATGATCAGGAAGCCGATCAGGTTCGGCAGGAAGCCGATCAGATTGTCCAGCCCGCGCTGGAGTGAATTGCCGACGTCAACGGCGGCTAACGAGAGTCCCATAGGGAACCCCCTACTTCTCGGAGAATAGGAACCACGGCGCCGTCGCGAACTCGCGTCGAAAGGTGCCGTATAGCAGGGGTTTCCTGATCACCCACTTGCGACACGCACCGGGTCAGAACGCGGACCGAGCCGGGTCGAGCCGTCAGGGCCGGCACTCGTCGCGGCCAGATCGATCCTGCGTCCGCGCTGTGTGTGCTGCTTCCGCGTGGCAGGAACGCGTCGGCGGCCGCGTCTCCTTCGCGCGAGAAGCGAGCATCTCGGCTTAGGCGCTCCGGACGCTCGCTTAGGGACGAGGAGCGATCGTCACCGGCGCGGCTGCCTGCGCTCTCCCTTTGCCGGCGAAGCGAGGCCCAGTACCGCCGAAACGTAAACGAAAGGCCGAAGACTGCCCTCACCACGCGGGTCAGCGCAGGCCAGCGTGGGCCTGGGCGCCCGGCGGACGTTCCCCCGGGGCGTCACCAGGCGGCCGACGTCGTGGGCCGCAAGGACCTAGCGGTCCACCGATCTGGCTCTACCGCAGGGATCGCGGCACGCGCAAGCGGAGGGGGAGGGATTCGAACCCTCGTCAGAGGCTTAACCCCTGAAACGGTTTTCGAGACCGCCGCATTCAACCGCTCTGCCACCCCTCCGAGTGACCTGCGATCCGACAGGCTAGCGACCCTGCGCGGCTGACGAAGAGGCGCTAGCGGCGACTGGCGAAGAACTCGTGCAGGAGGGCGGCGCACTCGCCGGCGAGCAGGCCGCCGGCGACCTCGGGGCGGTGGTTGAGGCGCGGCTCGCCGAGGACGTCCAGGACGCTGCCGGCAGCGCCGGCCTTGGGATCGGTACAGCCGTAGACGACGCGCGGGACGCGGCCCAGCACGATCGCTCCCGCGCACATCGCGCACGGCTCCAGCGTCACGTAGAGCACGCTCTCGAGCACGCGCCAGGAGCCCAGCGCGCGCGACGCCTCGCGCAGCGCGAGGACCTCGGCGTGGGCGGTCGGGTCGGCCCGCAGCTCACGCTCGTTGTGGGCGCTACCGATGACCTCGCCTTCGCGCACGATCACGGCGCCGATCGGGACGTCGTCGTGCTCGAGCGCGCGCTGAGCCTCACGTACCGCGAGGCGCATGAAGTGCTCGTCGCGGGGGAAGAAGCGCTCGGCGGCCACGAGCCCATCTTGCCTGCTTCGCGACGCGCTCGATACCCTGAGACGGAATGCGGGTCGTGCCACGCCCCGGTCCGGCGGCAGGAACTTCAACCGGGTGGCGGTGTTTCCGGTACCGCTGCCTGCCGTCCGCCTCGCCCATGCCCCGCCTGCGCCCCTCCCTCATCCCGCTCCTGCTCGCCGTCGTCACGGGGTCTGCCGTCGCGGCGCAGCCCGCGACCGCCGCCGATCCCTCCCGCGAGGTCGTGGCGCGGTTCCGGGCCTCGGCCACGCCGGCGCAGGTCGCCCGCGCGCTGCGGGACGCCGGCGCCGTCGATGCCGGTCCGGCGCCGCAAGGCGCGCGCCTGCTGCGCCTGCGCCCCGGCCGGTCGGCGCAGGGCGCGTCGGACCGGCTGCTGGCCACGAACGCCGTCGCCGACGCCGGGCCGCGTCTGGTCGCCCGGGCGAGTGGGTTCACGCCGAACGACACCGGGCTGGCCGGGCGCTCCGGCACCGCCGGCGGCTGGGCCGCGCAGGAGTGGGACCTCACGGGGCCCTTCGGGATCCACGCCCCCGAGGCGTGGGCCGCCGCGGCGCGGCTGGGCCACCCCGGGGGCCGCGGCGTGACGGTCGGGATCGTGGACACCGGCATCGCCTACTCCGACCGCCCTCCCTACCGGCGGTCGCCGGACATCGCGCCGGCACGGCTCGTGCGCGGCTATGACTTCGTCGACAACGACCCCTATCCCAACGACCGCAACGGGCACGGCACCTTCGTGGCCGGCGTCGTCGCGGCGGCCGCCGACAACGGCTACGGGATGATCGGCGTCGCCTATCAGGCCAAGCTCATGCCGGTCCGCGTCCTCGACGGCGATGGCGCGGGGACCGGCACGCGGATCGCCCGCGGCCTGCGCTGGGCGGTCGATCACGGGGCCAACGTGCTCAACGTGTCGATCGAGCTCTACGACCGGCTCACCCTCCAGGCCCAGTCGATGACGACCGACCCGGCGATCCGCGACGCGGTGCGCTACGCGGCGCGCCACAACGTCCTGGTGGTCGCGGCGTCCGGCAACTCCTCCAGCCAGAGCGTCCCCTCGACCCGGCTGGGCAGCGACATCCTCTACGTCGGCGGGTCGACGGAGCACGGGTGCCTCGGCGACTACTCGAACCACGGGCCGGGCCTCGACCTCGTCGCCCCGGGTGGCGGCCGCGACGCCGACTTCCCTGACGACCCGCGCTGCAACCAGACCCAGCGCGGCCGCAACGTGCTGCAGGTCTCCTTCAAGCGCCCGGACTTCGGGCGCTTCCAGCTGGTGCGCGACAGCAGCGGCCGCCCGGGCTTCAAGGGCACGTCGATGGCCGCGCCCCACGCGACCGGCGTGGTGGCCCTGCTGCTGGCCTCCGGCGTGCTGGGCAGCCACCCGACGCCCCAGGCGATCCAGGCCCGGCTGCGCGCCACCGCCCAGGACCTCGGCGCGCCCGGGCCAGACGCCCGCTACGGCGCGGGGCTGCTGAATGCCGCCGCGGCGCTCAGCGGCGTACCCGCCCGCTGAGCCTG
>JAOPZW010000463.1 GCA_025963905.1 Solirubrobacterales bacterium
AGCTCCTGACCAGCCTGCGCCACGAGCTGGGCAAGGAGGAGTGGGCGCTGCTGCACCTGCGCTTCACGGCCGACTGGACCCAGGAGGAGATCGGCAAGGTCCTCGGCGTGTCCCAGATGACGGTCTCGCGCCGCCAGCGGGCCGCGTTGCAGCGCCTGCGCGACCACCTCGCCAAGGACGCGGCCCTGCTGGCCGAGCTCGGCATCGAGAGCGCCGACAGCCGCCGCGAGCCGGCGCTGGCCGCCTGACTCAAGCAACGATCCGCGGCGGACCGCCGCCGCGGATCCCGCCGTACCGCGCCGCGAGCAGGAGCCTGTCGTCGCGCGGCGCGCCGTCCCAGAAGCGGTCGAGCACACCACGGCGGCGAGGGCCGCCGCGGCCGCCTACGGCCCGCGCTCGAAGGGCAGCACGTCGTCGAGTCCCGCGACCTGGAAGACGCGGTGCACGTTGGCCGGCCCAGGGGTCAGCACGAACGGCGTCCCGTCGCGCCGGGCGCCCTCCCACGTGGCGAGGATGAGGTTCAGGCCCGAGCTGTCCAGGAACTCCAGCTCGTCGAGCTCGAGGACGATCGCCATGCCCTTTGCGCGCGCTGCCTCGATGGGCTCCGCAAGGGCGCTCACCCCGGCGAGGTCGAGCTCGCCGGCGGGGCGGATGTGCACCGTCCGGCCATGCTCGCGGACGCCGACCTCCAGAGCGGGCGGGGCCGGCGCCCTGCGCCTCCGGCCCTCCCCTTCCCCGCCCGGCGGTCCGCCACCGCCGTCCACCGGGTCTCCGAGCACGAAGACGTCCACCGCGTGGTCGGGGTCCACGGAGGTGTCGCCCAGCATGCAGAGGACCTGCCGGCCGGTGACGCGCTCGACGAGCCGAGATGCGTCCGGACGCAGGATGCGGCGAAGCTCGTCGCGCTGGCGGCGCACGAGCTCGGTGCGCCCGCTCACGGCCAGTGTCCGCTCGGCCGCGGTGAGCGTGCCCTCCATGAGGCAGGTGACGGACGTCTCGGTGACGTGCGCGCGAGCCCGCTGCGGCCCCACGCCGGCCCGCTCGCGCCACAGCCCCACGAGCCCGTTGGCGATCTGATTGGCCATCTGCCCCCGCGTGCGGGGCTCGGCCGACACGCGCTGCGAAGGCGCGGGAGGAAGCGCTTGTGAACCCGCGGCGCCCATGTCGATGGGCGGATACCCGCTGTCACGTGGGGCATGCGTCAGTCTGCCGGCACGGGCGAGCGCGAGCGCGTCAGGGTGGCGAGGCCCGTGAGGATCGCGGCGACGCCGGCCAGCTGGAGCGGCGTCGGCGACTCGCCGAACAGGATCGCCCCCAGGATCACGGAGCCGACCGGCTGGACCGTCAGCAGCAGCGAGGTCAGCGCCGCGGGCAGCCGGGGCAGCGAGACCGAGATCAGCAGCCAGCCCAGCACCTGCGACGTCAGGGCGAGCAGCACGAGCCAGCCGTGCGCCGGCCAGCTCGGGGCCAGGTCGGCATCCCCGATGACCAGCCCGGCGGCGATGGCCGTCACGGTGGCGGTCGCCGTCGCGTCGAACAGGGGACCCGCGGGGCGCCGCAGGTCCGCGTTGCCGTGGCGCAGGACGAGGATGAAGCCGGCGTAGGTGAGGCCGGTGGCCAGCCCGTAGACCATGCCCCCGACCGGGTCGCCGCCGTAGGCGCCGTGCTCGAGCACCCCGGAGACGAGCACGACGCCGAGCATCACGACGGGCAGCGTGGCGAGGATGTGCCGCGCGGGGCGCTCGGCGAGCACGACCCAGGCGAGGAGCGGCACGAACGCCACCTGCAGGTTGCCCAGGACCGTCGCCAGCCCGGCGCCCACTGCGCCGATGGCGTGATGCCAGCAGATGAGGTCCGCGGCGAAGAGCACGCCGGCGATGACCGCCAGCCACCGCTCGCGGGCGCTGCGCGGGCCGAAGCGCCTGCGCTCCCACCACGCGAACGCGCCGAGGAGCGGCAGCGCGTAGGCGCAGCGGAAGATCGCCGCGGTCGATGGCGACACGTGGGCGAGCTTCACGAGGATGCTCGAGAAGGCGATGGCGAGCGCGCCCAGCACCGCCATCGTGCGCGGGCTGAGCCCCAGCGGCGCGGCCGCGCCGCGGGTGATGATGGCCGTCCGTGACAGACGGACAGCGTAGGGACTGGACGCCGGGGTCAGCGCTCCGTGTCGAGGTCCTCCTCGTCCTCGAGGCGCTCGGTCGTCTCGAGCTCGTCGGGCTCGCCGTCGACCGCCGTCGAAGGCTCCTCCTCGACCTTCTCCGCGTCGTACAGCGGCACGCGCGCGGAGTGCAGGTCGCCGTGGGAGGCGTGGTCGACGAGGGCGTCTTCGGCCTGCTCGAAGCCCTCGGACTCTCCGCCTCCTGCCTCGCGCACCGGCCGCTCGGCGGGGTCGAGGTTCTCGTCACCGGCCACGCCGCCGATGGCACGCGCCTCCGCGGCGGCGGCGGCGGCCTCCGCGTCGGCCAGGGGATCGCGATCAATCTCGGACATGCAGGTCGGCTCCCCTGCGGTGGCACGGGCCAAACCAGTGTCCGCCCGCCGACCACCGCCGCTGCGCGCCACGGCGCGCGCGGTAGCGATCGGATGTGCGCCGCTTCCCCGCCGGGGTCGTCATCGCGTCGCGTGACCGGCGCAGCTCGTTGCTGTCGACGCTCGAGCGGCTCGAGGCGCTGCCCGAGCACCCGCCGGTCGTCGTCGTGGACAACGCATCCGGCGACGGGACCCCGGCGGCGGTCCGCCGCGCACATCCCGGCGTGCGGGTCATCGCCCTGGCCGAGAACCTCGGGGCCGCGGCCCGGACGATCGGCGTCCGGGCGCTGGGCCTGCCCGTGGCGGCGTTCTGCGACGACGACTCGTGGTGGGCGCCCGGGAGCCTGAGCCTGATCGCCGAGCTGTTCGCCGCGCGGACCGCCCAGGGCCTGGTGGCCGGGCGGATCCTCGTGGGGCCCGAAGAGCGCCTGGACCCGACATGCGCCGAGATGGCCGCCAGCCCGCTGACCCCGCGGCCCGGGCAGCGCGGGCCCCCGATCCTCGGGTTCGTGGCCTGCGGCGCCGCCGTGCGCAGCGAGGCGTTCCTCGCCGTCGGCGGCTTCCATCCGCGGCTGGGCGTCGGCGGCGAGGAGACGCTCCTGGCCTTCGACCTGGCCGCGCGCGGCTGGGAGCTGAGCTACGTCGACGGCGTGGTGGCCCATCACCACCCGGTGCCGGGCCGTGGCCGCACCGGCCGCGAGGCGACCATGCTGCGCAACCGCCTGTGGTCGACCTGGCTGCGCCGTCCCGTGCCGGCGGCCGCCGCCGAGACGGCCCGCGCGCTCGCAGCCAGTCGCCCCCGGCCCGCGGTCCGGGGGCTGTGCGATGCGGCTCGCGGCCTCGGGTGGGTGTGCCGCGAACGGGACGTCCTCCCGCGTGCCGTTGAGCGCGACGTGCGCCGCCTCGCCCGAGCCTCAGCCTGAGCCTGAGCCTGAGTCTGAGCCCTAGGCGCCTGGGCGCGCGAGCGGCACTCGCGGCAGGCGCGCGACGGCGGACCACAGCGAGGCGTCGAGGCGGTGATCCGCCGCCGCGGACCCCCGCGCCCCCGCGCGATAGCGCACGGCGTGCCCGCCGAGGCGACCCGAGGCGCCGCCGCGACCATCCAGGCGCAGCGTGCCGCTGATCCCGCGCTTGCCACTGACGCGGAGCACGCCGGAGGGCTCGCTGGTGCCGGTCTTGATCGTCCCCGTCACCCGGAGGCCCGGCAGATAGGCGTAGCCGTGGAGCCTGATGTCGCTGAGCTGGGCCCCGGCGCTGTAGCGCCCGGCACGCAGGCCGCCCCCCTGCATCGGCACGCCCGCGAAGAGCGCCTCCAGCGCGCTCACGCGGGCGTCCTGGACCGTGTCGAGCACCGCGAACACCGCGCGCCCGCGGTCACCCCCCACCCCCGGGGCCGAGCGGAACTGGCGCAACGAGAGGGGCGCGCGCGGGAACGGGCGGACCTCGTTGGACTTCCCCGCGCAGGGGTCGCCGACGGCGTGATCGCCCACGAAGCGCGTCAGTGCGCGGGCGACGCACCCGGTGATGTCGCTGTCCAGCGTGTCGTGCCCGGTCCCCGACACCGCCATCAGGCTGGCGTGCGGCAGCTCGGCGGCGGTCTTCTGGGCGTTCTCGAACGGCGTGCGCGTGTCCAGGCGGCCGCCGAGCAGGAGCGCGGGGACGTCGGGCAGCGGGCCGGTGAAGGGCGGGGCCGGCTGGTCCTGGGGCCACTGCAGGCAGTCGTCGACGTAGCTCGTGCGCAGGACGGTCTGGGCGCCGAACGGCGCGTAGTCAGAGGGCGGGATCTGCGCCAGCGCGTCCTGGGCGATCGCCGGGCGATCGGCGAACGGCGTCGCCAGCGGGTAGGGCAGCTGCGCGTCGAGGCAGCCGGTGGTCACGTTGAGGCCGAAGCTCAGGCCGGCGAGCGGCATCCGGGGGCCCTCGCCGACACGGCGCAGGCGCATCAGCGGCGTCGTGTCGCCGGCCCGGGCAGCGGCGATCGCACCCGGCAGCGCAGCCTGCAGGAAGGGGTTGAGGTCGCCCGCCGTGAGCAGGAACGAGAGCGCGTCGGCGTCGGCGTAGGAGACGCTCACACGGCGACCGTGGACGTCGAAGGCGTGCCCGCGCAGCGGCCCGCCGTCCAGGCGCGTCACGAGCGCGCCGACATCGGCCACCGGATCCTGGGTGATCCCCTGGCAGAGACCGCCGGCGCACTGCTCGCGCAGGATCCGCGGGAGGTTGCGATAGGTGTCGAGCAGGAACGCGTCGGGGCCCGCGGGACCCACGATCGAGTCGAGGATCAGCCGATCGACCCTGTCCGGGAAGGCGCGCGCGTACTCGAGCGCCACGTGAGTGCCGTACGAGATGCCGCTGAGGGCGACCTTCTGGACGCCCAGCGCCGCGCGCAGGGCATCGAGGTCGGCGACCGTGTCGGAGGTCGAGAAGAACGCCCGCCGCGGGCCGATGCGCTGCGCGCAGGCCGCGAGCGCCTGCGGCAGGAAGGCGTCCAGCGACCGCAGCCGCTGCACATTGGGGCAGTTGATCACCGCGGACTTGCCGGTGCCGCGCTGGTCGAGGACGACCAGGCGGTAGCGGCGCAGCGCGGGCCCGAAGGTCACGGCCAGCGCGCCGGCCGCATCGATCGACGACTGCCCCGGGCCTCCGGACAGCGCGATGAGGATCGGCTGCCCGGGTCGATGGCGGGCCTGGATCGCGTAGTGCAGCGGCACGCTGCCGGGCACCTGTCCCGAGCGGTCCAGGGGCACCTGCAGCACCCCGCAGCTGAAGTCCGACTGGCCCTTGCACCTCGGCAGCTGCGCCGCCCGGGCCGGCGCCGGGCCGGTCGCGGCGGGCAGCGCGAGGGCGGCGGCGAGGACGAAAGTGAGGCGGCGGAGGCGCATGGACGATGACCGTACACCGCCCGGATGTCCATCCATGCGCCGAGCCGGGTAGCAGTACCCTCAGGTCAGCATGGCGACCCGCGAGAAGACCGTCTTCGGGCCGGAACGCGACGCGCAGCGCGAGGCCCTCGCGGGCGAATGGCGGCGCCTGACCCGTGCAGCGACGATCGTCGCGATCCTCACCAGCCCGGCCACGTTCGCGTTCTTCTACGGCGTCAACCACTGGGCGCTGGTGTGGTCGCTGCTGACGACCTTCGTGTTCGTCATCGCCTTCCGCGGGCTGATCGACGTGCTCGCGCACAAGCTCGTCCCCCGCGCGAGCCTCTACGGCGCCGGGCGCGACCTGCTCGACGAGGACATCATCTCGCGGCGGCGCGTCTGGTACTGGCGCGCGAAGTACCGCCATCTCTTCTGGCTGGCCATGATCGTCGTGCCGCTGGTCGTGGTCCTGGCCAGCCTCGGCGTCACCGGGAGCGACATCGGCAGGTTCGTCGTCGCCGCGCTGCCGACCATTCTCCTCCTCGGGATCCAGATCCCGATCCTGTTCTTCGCCAACCTCATCATCCTCTTCGGCCCGCTGCTGTTCTTCGCGATGCGCCAGATGAAGGGCTACGAGCCGGGGGACGCGGATTGGGGCGTCAAGCTCGACGACGTCCGCGGCCAGGCCGAGCAGAAGGCCGAGGTCATCCGCGTCATCAACCTGTGGCAGTCCAGCGACGACTTCCGCCGCGCCGGCGGCAAGCCCGAACGGGGCCTGCTGTTCATCGGCGCGCCCGGGACCGGCAAGACGATGCTCTCCAAGGCGATCGCGACCTCGTTCAACTCGCCGATCGTGATGATGCCCGGCTCGGGCTTCGCGGGCATGTTCATGGGGCTGGACGTGATCATCGTCCTGATGCTCGTGCGCAAGGCGCGCAAGCTCGCCCGCAAGTGGGGCGACCAGTGCATGATCTTCATCGACGAGATCGACGCGGTCGGCATGCGCCGCAGCTCGATGGCGG